>CAMLDR010000142.1 GCA_946478775.1 uncultured Flavobacteriales bacterium | reverse complement strand
AGCCCATAGGAGAATCGAACTCCTATTTTACGGATGAAAACCGCATGTCCTAACCGTTAGACGAATGGGCCGTTTTTTAATTTCGGAGTGCAAATATAGCTAGAATTTTCCTCCATACAAGCTTTTCAGCGCTTTTTTTTCAAAAAATATCTTTGTCTTCTGCTTCAAATTTGAAACCCAGTCTTTTACCTGTTGACATTTGACTGTTGGCTTCGATCTCATGCATTTGAAATACGGTTACTTTTGACACAATTTCGTAAGGCGGGGTCAATAAATCGAACTCCAGCGCGTAAGAAAAGGAAACGTGGATAATGTTTGTCAGAATGGGATCCGTAAGCACAGAGTTGGTTAAATCGCGAAATAAAAAGCCTAACTGGCCCTTCCCTTCAACCATGAAGTGTTCGTCCTTATTGATGAATACGCGTCCGATCAAATAGCCCAAATCATTGCTCCTGTTTTTCAGGTAAGATTCAGCCAGGAAATTGTAGATGTTAATGATCCCGAAATAGCCGCGCGTTTTATCTTCTTTCAAATAATCAGTTTGCCACATCGGATGTTCATCCGGCAGTTTAAACACGTTGGTATGCATCTGAAAAACGAGCACATCACTTCCGATATAGACCTGCACCTGGAATTCTCCTTTGTATTCTACATGCAAACGGATACGGCTGTCTTCAATAGATGCCCGAAGCGCTCCTATTTCTTCAAGCAGGTGAGTTTTAAACCGCTCAAAGTGGTTTTTTGTGTCCTGGAAAATATCCTGCTTTAAACCGGCTTTTTGAACCAGTATGTCTTGTATGACTTTTCGTGATTGTTCCATAATTCATTAATTGACAATTGATAATGGATAATTGAAAAAAGAAGGGAGACTTATTCAATTACTGACGGATCCCCCTTTTCAATTTTAAATTTTACATTTTCAATCTTGGTTAATATGCTTTAGCAAAAACAACCCGTCCTTTTGAAGGCGCTCCGGTTACCATGCATTTGCCCGGCTCCGAAGAGATATCAATAGGAATACAACGGATGGTTGCTTTTGTTTCTTCTTTAATTTTTGCCTCTGTTTCTTTTGTTCCGTCCCAATGAGCCAGGTAGAATCCGCTCTTTTTCTCCAATTGGATTTTAAAGTCTTCGTAAGAATCCACCGTATGCATATTGTCGGTTCTAAACTGCTTAGCTCTTTCAAGGAGATTCTGCTGGATTTCTGAAAGCAAGGCAACTATCGAATCACCGATGTTCTCAATATTCATCGCGTATTTCTCTTTCGTATCACGACGAGCGATCTCCACTACTCCGTTTGCAAGATCTCTCGGACCAATTGCAATACGAACAGGAACTCCTTTTGCTTCGTATTCAGCAAATTTCCATCCCGGACGTTTTTGATCATCGTTGTCGTATTTCACTTTTACTTTCAGATCTTTTAGTTCCGCTGAAATTTTTGCTACCGCTTCATTGATTGCCAGAATCTCTTCATCCGTTCTGTAAATCGGAACGATAACCACCTGGATAGGTGCCAATAATGGAGGAACAACCAAGCCTTCATCGTCGGAATGAGTCATGATCAATGCTCCCATCAAGCGCGTGGAAACTCCCCAGGAAGTAGCCCAGACATATTCCAGTTTTCCTTGTGCATCACTGTATTTCACTTCGAAAGCTTTCGCAAAATTTTGTCCTAAAAAGTGTGATGTTCCGGCCTGAAGCGCTTTTCCGTCCTGCATCATCGCTTCAATACAATACGTATCATCTGCACCTGCAAAACGCTCACTTTCGGTCTTATGCCCTTTGATTACCGGCATCGCCATGAATTCTTCCGCAAAATCCGCGTATACATCCAGCATTTGCTCTGTCTCACTGATTGCTTCTTCTTTGGTTGCATGTGCTGTGTGCCCTTCCTGCCATAAAAACTCAGAAGTCCGCAAAAACAATCGTGTTTTCATTTCCCAGCGCACCACATTTGCCCATTGATTGATCAGAATCGGTAAATCACGGTATGACTGGATCCATTTTTTATACGAATTCCAGATAATGGTTTCAGAAGTTGGGCGAACGATTAACTCTTCCTCCAGTTTCGCATCCGGATCAACGATCACACCACCTCCGTTCGGATCATTTTTCAAACGATAATGCGTAACAACCGCACATTCTTTTGCGAAACCATCTACGTGCGATGCTTCTTTACTCAAATAGCTTTTGGGGATCAACAAAGGAAAGTACGCGTTTTGGTGACCTGTTTCTTTGAATTTTGCATCCAGGATATCGCGCATGTTTTCCCAAATAGCATAACCATAAGGTTTGATGACCATCATCCCTTTAACATCCGAGTGCTCTGCAAGATCAGCCCTGGCAATTAAATCGTTATACCACTTTGAATAATCTTCAGCGCGAGTAGCGTACTTCTGTGACATTTTTTGAGTATGTTAAATTTTAAGAATAAAAACGTAAAATTAGAAATAAATCAGCTATCTTTAATCAACCTTTTAATCTTTATCATCATGCGCAAAGTTTTAAAATTCGGAGTTTATTTCAGCGTTGCAGCGTCACTCGCAGGATGCGGTACTTCAGAGCATTTCATGCAGGACGACGTTTACAATACACGCACACCCATCATGCCTCCAGGAACGGACCTGAATGATGTAACTGATTATGCGACTTTTGTTGCCAAAAAAGAACAAACGGAGACTCCGCCAGAGCAAACGGCTTACGTTTCTCCAAGACAATACACCGATATTTTCTACCGTTCACAATACGTCTCTTACGGATATTCGCCATATGCTCCTGTTACCGGGATAAGCTATTTTGGTTACGGTAATTACTATCATCCTACTTATGGGTATTCAAGTAATGGAATGGGAGTTATGTATCCTTACGGTTATAGCAGCGCTTATTACGGAAATCCATACATGCTGGGATACGGTTATTCGAATTACGGAACTGCTTCCTGGTACACGCCGATAGGCAAACCGAATACTTCTAAAAATTTATCCGGTGCGCATGCAGGAACTTCTGCAGGAAGAATGGGATCCACCACTAACGGCGGGGTTGTCAGCTATCAGAATAAGATGATTGTAAAGCCTAACACATCCGGGGTTTCATCAGTTGGAAGAAATACAACTGTGAATTCATCACCGGTAATAAGCCCTTCATCAACAGGAAGAAACTCCGGTTTACAAGCACGGCAAACTGCACGTCCGGTGGTAACAAGCCGCTCCTCGACTTCAACGGCAACACAAAGAACAAGCACGAACAGCAACAGAACCGTGGAGGCAAATCCAAACACAGGTTCAGGCAGAACAATTAATAATAACAATTCCAGTACGCGTACAAGCTCTCCATCTGTAAGAAGCAGCGGCGGCAGCTCGGGAGGAAGTGTGAGTACACCAAGTTCAGGAGGAGGATCAAGAAGTGGTGGTAGACGATAAATTAAATAAATGATACGAAAAATAGTTTTGGCTTCAGTTTTTACGGGAGCCTTTTTTGCGTTCGGTCAGAACGAGGTGGATGTATACAGATTATCCAATACTTTTGTGCAGGGATCTGCCCGATTTGATGCTATGGGAGGGTCTTTTGGGGCTCTTGGAGCCGAAAGTGGCTGTATTGGTATCAATCCGGCTGGTTTTGGAAGGGCATCTGTGAGTTCATTCTCTTTTGGGGTTATTGGAACAAGTGTAAAAACAACGTCTCATTTCAGAGGAAATGGTGAGCCTGTTTCATTCGGTACTTCATCTATGGATGCATTTAAAATGCGGATCCCGAACCTGGCAGGAACAGTTGTAAGCGATGTTTCTTCCGGAAATTCAGGTTTGATCTATACCCAAATATCATTTGGAATGAACCGGGTAGCAAATTTCGACAACTCATTCAATTACAGCGGACAGCAGTTTGAATCCTTGCTGGATGTTTTTGCCAATGGAGCAGCCGGTATCGATCCGAACTTTCTGTACGATTACCAGCCCTACACCGCTTCCCTTGCATATCAGACCTATGCAATTGATCCTGACATAAACAACAACTACTTTGCGCGCTTGAATTCCGGGGATATGATCCATAACCGAACGGTTTTAAACAGGGGCGGTATCAATGAGTTTTATGTAGCGCTAAGCGCCAATTACCTGGATAAGATCTATTTCGGAGCTTCGGTTTCCTATAATACAGTTAGATTTGCCGAATCTGTCATTCACAAAGAAACGCTTACCGATACAAGTGGGGTTTCCTTAAGGTCTTTTGTTTACCAATACGATTACACCACCAAGGGTGGCGGTATGAATGTGAAATTGGGAGCTATTTTTCTTCCTGCGGAGTTCCTGCGACTGGGAATTGCGATACACACACCTACTTTTTATCAGTTAACGGATGAGTCTACAGCTACGATGCAGGCACTTCACAATGATGGAATGTACAACGTAGATCCTACCTTCATCCCGGTGGATAAATACAAATACAGAATCTGGACTCCGGCTAAATTCGTTGGGTCACTGGGATTGATATTTGGAGACAACGGTTGTATCAATGTGGATTTGGAATACCTGAATTATGGTTGGGGAAGATTGAAAACCACGAATGATGAGGCTTATGTTGCTGCTGATTTCAGTGCACAGAATCAAGTTATCAAAGACCAGATGGTAGATGCTTTGAATGTACGTGTTGGAGGTGAATGGGCGATTAACAATACGGTTTTTATCCGTGGTGGTTACGGATATTATCCAAAAGGCGATACTTTGGCAAGAAGCTATGGAAAAAGCTACAGCCAAACAATCAGCGGAGGATTGGGTTTTAGAATTAATCGGGTTTACCTGGACCTTTCTGTGCGATACTTAATGTCAAGTTCTGTCTACAAAACTTTCTATGAAAGCAGAACAGATTTGGATATCGTCAACACGACATTCAATATTGGTATGCAGTACAAGTTCGATTATAAGTGATTATAGTCTTTGATTGCCTTTGAGAAATCTACTTTATCCAACTTTGAATTGATCCATGCAGGAAGATGGAAATAATCAAGAATTACCCGTTCTTGCTGGTCCTTCATTAATTCTGCCACCTCAAGCTTCATTTTGGAAAGAATCTCGTTGCGCTGAGTGACGTTCATGCTCTTTGCCAGTTTCCTCAAATGCTTGATCACTACATTTTCTATTTCATAATCTCGATCATGCTTACTCAGGTAACGATTGGTAGATTTTATAACGTATTCCAGGAAATCAAAATTTTCCAGTTCCAGGTGGATAATCAGGTTGAAGATCCGTGCAAAGCTGTAAATATCCTGTCTCAAACGCTGTTCATTATCGTTTAGCACCTCATTCAGGGTGGATAAAGCTTTTTTGTAGTCCCCTATCCCAAAATAAGTATACGCCTGGTTGTAGCTGAATAAAATATTCTGCTCTTTCGAAACTTTATCGTCCAAATCACGCAGTCTTCCCCTAACTTCATCAGCCAGTTTTGCCGATGCTTCGAAATTCCCTATGGCATGATTCAAAGCGAACTCTCCGTTGTAGGAAATGGTAAAGATGCGCAGGGATAAATCCATGGAGTTAAATCCTTTCCCACCTTCCAAAGCGCGGATCTCATGAATGACATTTGTTGCTTCTTTGAATTGCTTGTTGTCAATGTAACATCTCAACAGATGAGAAAGCGTCATGATATAACGTTGTCCCAGATCCTCTTTAATCAACGGATTATTATCCAGGATATCTTTCGTTCGATTAAAAAACTGGAAGCTGTCCTCGTAATTTCGATTGGTTGCAGCACACAATCCCTTGATGTAATAACACATGGAAGATGCCCTGGTGGAAAGCGCTGTATTTTTGCCTTTGATTAAATGATAATCTGAGATATCTTCTACGATCTTGCGTTCTTCTTCGTTTCGTGTAAAACCTCCCGAACGGAATATTAAATTAATCTTTGAGTAAATCACCTGATATTCTGCGAGATTTCTCAGTTTTGCGATTACAGACTCTTCTTCTTCGATAATATCATCCAGGTTTCTTGAAAACTCACCATCTTCGTAAGCGGCTTCCAGTAGTTTTTTCTCCCAGGATATCAGTTCGTACCAATAGTAAAACTCTTCGTGTTCAACTGCCAGGCTTTTTGCCCGCTGCACAAACTTTTCACACTCTTTATAAAGCGCTTTGTTGTAAAGGATCTCTACGTTTTTCAACTCCTGTTTTAGAATACTGGAAGCTGACTGCTCCGAATAATAAACCCGAAGACTCTTTAATATCAGGCGGTATAAGTGATTTTTCTCCGAAGGCAAATGCTTTACAAAGGTCTCATTTTGAAAGAATTCCTTCAAGTCCTCTTCCTTATATGCACCTTGTTTTTCAATGAAATCAAAAATCTTCAGGTAGTTTTTCTCACCGGATTGCAGTGCGGAAGAAAGCTTAAAAAAACGCTTCTCAGATTTTGTCAACGACTTGATTAACTTATACAGTTCGTTTGAGGGTTTCATAACACAGGAGTTTCTCAAATTTAACAAAATCTTTTAATCCTACTATTTTTTTTAAAACAATTCACCTTCTGTGAGGTAATGAATTAAAGATGATTAGGTGATTTGATATTGAAATCCTAAACTTCGACTACACTAAGCTTCTTTGCCATTGTTGAAGATAAATAATATCACGAAAAAGGTGACTGAATGCTTCCGCTGTAGCTTTAGCATAGGCGCAGCGAAGTTGAACTCACTCAAATAAAAAAAGGTTGCATAACGCAACCTTTTACAAACAACAACAATAAACTTCAACGCAGATTACTAACGAAGAAGGATCTTTTGTCCTTTTTGGACAGTAACTTTTTCAGATGTATACCCGTTCATCTTTACCAAACTCTTCAATTTGATCCCTTCAGACTGGGAGATTTCTATCAATGTAATCTCTTTAGCAGCAACATAAGTTGCTCCCTTGCTTCTTGCACGGCTTCTTTTAGGCTCGATATAAACGATATCTCCGGCTTCAAGCATGTCTTTTTTATCTACAAAATTATTGTACTTATACATTTGCCACATGGCGAGGTTAAATTCCTTAGCTATTTTATAATAAGTATCCCCTTTTTTGGCAATAATGAATTTTACATCGTTTTTATTTTCTTTGGCGATGTGAGTTTGGTACTTCAAGCAGGATTCGTCAATCTTCATGGAAGAAACCGATTTATTTACCGCCGACTCTTTTGTCTTTGACGGGATTCCTGAACCTGCTTTTGCATTGTTCGCCAATAATTCAGTTCCTTTGTTTTCAGGAGCTGTTTTATCATCGTATTCATACAATTTCAAACGCTCAATCAGATCGATTAATTTTTCGGCATATTCGGGATGAGTAGCATAACCTGCTTTTTTCAATCCTTTTGCCCACGATTTGTAATCATCAACAGGGAATTGAAATAAACCTGCATAACGCGGTTTTTTTGTCAGGAACAAACTGTGATCATTGTACGATTCTGTTGCAGACGGATACTTTCTGAAGCACTCTCCTTTTGCATCGTCATCAAAATAAATCTTCTCACCGGTCCAGTCGCTGCATTTGATCCCAAAGTGATTATTGGCCTCGGTTGCAAGCGGTGAATTCCCATTTCCACTTTCCAATAGTCCCTGAGCAAGTGTGATACTTGCCGGAATACGGTAAGTCAGCATATGTTCAACAGCAACATTGGACCACATAGAAACGTAATCCGATTGAGTCATTTTCGTCGGGCTTTGTCCTCCAAAAGAGCAAAAAGAAATCCCAAATCCTACAATTGCTAAGCTTTTCATCATATTAAAAGGCATTGAATTCTTTTCAGAATACGCAAAAGTACGAACTTGGTTACAAAAATTGTTGAAAACTTTGAAGTTGATTGTTAATAACTCTGCTTTAGCAGAAGTTTAAAGGGTACTTCGACTACGCTCAGTGTCCTTTCATTTGTTGATTTATAGGTGGCTGAGCGTCGTCGAAGCTAGCTATATCAATGAATTCAACCACTTACAGGTATCTACTCCGTCAGCGAAATCGGTAATGTCCGGAGCCTGGGCTTTGCCAAAAGGAATGAAATCATGTCCGACAATGGCCTGAAGTTCTTCTTTCATGCTGTTTAATTTATTCAGGATCAACTCTTTTTCTTCGTAGAACTCATAATAGATGACCGACAGCGGTGCATGAATCCCCTCATCTTCTTTCAACATAAACACATTATTATCTAAGAATGGGATTTGATTCATCAAGAATATCGTCCGGTTGTAATCGTAATTATTTCCGTATTTATGGTGCTGGATCAAATGGGCCTGGCCCAGGAAATTCTCAAAAATGCGGTTCAGGCTAAATCCTGCAGGTAAATACAATTTTGAAACGTTGCGGCAGCCCATCCCGAAAAAATCAAAGCAATCGGATGCCAACCCGGAAAGTTCTTCATCGGTTTCCGATCCGTCCAGCAACGCTATTGAAGTCCTGTTCTTTCGGAACAAATGTGGAACATGTCCGAAATAGTTTTCGAACTGAGCAATGGAATTGTTGCTTCCGGTAGCAATAACCGCATTGTAATTTTTGATCGGTCCCAATGAAACCTGAATCCGGTCTTTCAATTCCGGATTCCATTCAAGCATCCATTCAATCAGTTTCGCAGGGATGCGCGAATCGGAACTGCTCAATTTGCAGAGTGCTTTGTTTCCTGTAATTAAAACGCAAAGCAGGTCATGAAATCCTACAAAAGGAAGATTTCCCGCCATGATCAAAGCAACAGTTTTTGGTTTTTGAGTAAATTGATAGCTGTCCGAAAATGATTCAAGTGACTCTTTTTCAATTAAATGAACAATTCCATTTAAAGCTTTTATACAGTTTTCTTTTGTAAACCAGGGATTAATCTGAACTTCTTTATTGATTAAACGCTGAAAGCTTTGAAACTCCTCTTCTGTTAATCCGGATTCGTAACCGGGCCATTGCTCATTATGCGTAAATGCACTTAGTGCTTTTCCAAGTTGACCAAAAACTTGTATGATTGCTTTTTTTTCCACTCCGTAAAATTAATTCCTCTTCAGGTAAAACCATTATTTTTTTGAAATATTTCAGCGTTTAAATGGGAGACCTCCGTATATTTGCACAAAAAAAGTCTCTTATGGCAATCATGATTACAGACGAATGCATCAATTGCGGTGCATGCGAACCGGAATGTCCAAACAACGCGATCTATGAAGGTGGTGCTGAGTGGACTTATGCGGACGGCACGTCATTAAAAGGATTGATTACAACATTGAATGGCGAGGAGGTTCAGGCAGATGATAATTTTGAACCGAAAGATATGGATGTTTATTACATCGTGACAGATAAATGCACCGAATGTGTTGGCTTCCACGATGAACCTCAATGCGCTGCGGTTTGCCCGGTTGATTGCTGTGTCGACGATCCTGAGTTCCGTGAGAGCGAAGACGAATTGCTTGCGAAAAAGGATTTCATGCACTTGTAAAAGTGACGGGACATCCTTAAATTGTAACACATTTACTTTTTTAGCGTTCTAGTGTTATGAAAGTTTCATTTGGTTTAATACTTACGTTTCTTGTCAGTCTCCAATCCCGGGGGCAATTTGACGTTTATTCCAGAGAGAGCGAACTGGCTGTCCTACTTGATTCCATGCGTGGAGCAAAAGACAATGCAGGTAAAGAAAACTGGAACAAACAATTCAAAAAACTGATCGACCAAACACTTCATGAGCCTACTGTTTTTGATTTGACATTCACGAAACTCAGAACACTGGGAATTATCGACAGCCCGGATAGATTGGTCCGAATTGTAAACTGGAATGTAGAACAAGACGACGGAACACAAAAATACTATGCCTACGTCATTCACCGGAATTCATTAAAAGATACGAAGCACAAAGTGATCGAGTTGATCGATAAATCCTTTCTGCTGACGGCCAAACCGGAAGAAACACTGGAGGCTGATATGTGGTATGGCGCTTTGTATTACCAGATTATCCCGGTTGAAAAAGCCAATAAAGTATACTACACAGTTTTGGGTTGGGACGGCGGCTCGCGCATGAGCAATACCAAGCTGATCGACGTAATCGCATTTTCAGGGAACAGTTTAAAACTGGGCTATCCCCTGTTTAAGTCAGGAAGCACAACGGTTAAGCGTCTGTTTTTTGAGCATTCGGAGCGTTCAGTCATGTCATTACGCTACGAACCGGAGTACAAACGGATTATTTTCGACCATTTAATGCCTGAGACCCCCACAATGGTTGGGTTTTATGAGTTCTACGTTCCGGATATGTCTTACGATGCATTTATCCTGGATAATAACCGCTGGGTGTTAAAAGAAGATGTAATCGGCATTAACAAAAAAGACGCTTCTGTTTCAGTTGCTTCAGTGGATGACCGAAACGGAGAAGTTACCACTTCCACTACACCGGGGAAATGGGTTGACCCGACAGGTGAAGGTAAAGGCTCTGCAAACGACGTGCATGTAGCTGTTCTGCCCGATTCAGAAGCTTTGAACACCACTGAAGAAGAAAAAAAACCGGTTAAAGTGGATAAAAAGAACATGACCGCACTTCAGATTTATGAAGCCAAAAAGAAACATAAAAAAGAAAAAGAGCCTGCTTCAACTTTGAATTCCGGCAAGAAAAGAAAACCTAAAAAGTAAATTTCTCTCTCAAAATCTTGTATTTCAATAAATAAAAATGAATATTTGTTTTGCTGCAACCCTTAATGAACTATGCAAAACGAACTCGATTACGACTCTCAGCGAGAAGTCTTTACTAAAATTGTCAAAGCCGGCAAACGCACTTACTTTTTTGATATAAAAGCTACAAAAGGCCAGGACCACTACATTACCGTTACAGAAAGTAAGAAGGTAAACATCAACGGAAAAGAAGTTTTTCAGAAACACAAAGTATTCCTTTACAAGGAGGATTTTGATAAATTCTCAGAAACCTTATTGGAAGTAATGAATAAAGCCAACGAACTGAATAACGGAGAAAGTTCAAATTCTTCTTATGCGGGTGACGTTCACTTTGAGGATTTGTAAACTTTCAAACAATCTTTCAACATCTTATTCGTTGAAAAAATAGC
>CAMLDR010000141.1 GCA_946478775.1 uncultured Flavobacteriales bacterium | reverse complement strand
TAGCGCATCAGATTTCGGCTCTGAGGGTTGGGGGTTAGAATCCCTCCGGGGTCACGAATACAAAAAAAGACAGATGCCCCACCATTGGTGGGGCATCTGTCTTTTTATTAAAACCGAAATATCCATTGAATTATAGCGAGTTTTTTTGTGACAAGAATTCGTTTAACTACAAAAAAAGTTATTTGCCCCCCCGTAAGTGGGGCAGTTAAGTTTTTTTTATCGAGCTAATTTCAATATCCTAAATGCACCTCTTGCTACGAATACAAAAACAATTCCTCCAACTATAAGGTCTGGCAATTTCGTGTTTGTAAAATAGACAAAAACACCTGCTATTATTACTCCGACATTCACAAGCACATCGTTATTGGTAAAGATGATACTAGCCTGCATGTGAGCTTCCTTGCTTTTTGATTTTTGTAACACATAAAGCGAAATGGCATTGCCAAGTAAGGCAATGAAAGAAATCACTATCATAGATTGAAATCCTGGTACTTCTTCAACTTCTACAAATCTTCGGATAGTTTCTAAAATCCCAAATCCAGCTAAGAGCAATTGCAGATAACCGCTAATCTTTGCAATTTGCTTTTTGGTAGAACCTAAACGCCCAACTGCATAGAGGCTCAAAGCGTAAACAAAGGCATCTGCAAGCATATCTAAACTGTCAGCGATAAGACCCATGGAATTTGCAATAAACCCCATAATGATTTCCAAAATGAACATTGCAAAGTTCACGACTAGAACAAGCCACAAAAGCGTTCTTTCCTTACCATGATCTTTAGACAGATTAACCAATTCTTCGGAATCTTCCGAACTGATTAACGAAGCATTCAAATTCAGTTCGTCGATTGCCTTATGAATCATAGTGATTTCATCTGAATGAAAAACAATCAGTTTTCTTGCTGGCAAATCAAATTCAAGTTTGATGATGTTTTGAAAATCTCCCAACTTCATTTTTATCATTTGCTCTTCACTGGAGCAATCCATTTGAGTAATGGTGAATGTCGATTTTTTCATGCTCAAAGCTTTATTTTGATTCCTGCATTGATAACCCTTCCGTCAATCGGCGCATAAATTTCTTTAAACGTTGGATTACTAATACTACCACTGTAAATACTTCCAAAACGGGTTTGCCGAACGTCTAGGAAGTTCTCGAAATTTACATAAATCGAAAAGTGTTCCCATTTTTTTTCAGCCATCAAACCACAAACCCAGTAATTACGACCAAAAGTCCCATCCGAAAGCGGTTGAGGACTGAAATAGTAACCTTCAAGACCTATACGGAAGTTGTCTTCCTTTTCAATCATTAAAATGAGGTTCAATCTATGTTTAGCAGTCAAAGGCATTGCAGAGGACAGATTATTATACTGGCGTTTAGTATCTGTGTAGGTGTAGCCAACAAATAATTTTGCTATTCCATAACCAATTTTCATGTTGGTTTCAGTTCCCTTTGAATCAATGTAACCATTGGCATTGCTGAACTCGTATAAATTATCTGCTCGAAGGGTCAGAACAAGCGGGTTTTCTAATCCTGTGTAGAAAAACAACTGGTTAATGCTGAATGAAACCTTTTCCCCAATTCGGGTGCGGTAGTTTACATCAAAATTCCCACCAAACGATTGTTCGGCTTTTGACTGTGAAATGTTTAGCGGGACAATGTTTCGAAAGGTAATGTTTTCCGCTTGCTCGGTAAACATGGTAGGCGTTTTGTAACCCAAACCGCCACCTAATCGAGAGGTCAAATGTCGATTGATTTTGAAAAGCAATGATGCTTTAGGTAAAATGAACATTCCTTTCAATTTATCGTTCGTTGCAGGAGAAACATAATCTACTCGTAACCCTGTTTCTAGTGTGAACCATTCAGTAGGGGTATAGGTGTTTTGAGCAAAAGCCCCTATTGTAGTGAGTTGATATGCTCGGCTTCCGATACTATCTGGTTTGGGCTCTCTAAAGTTATCCGTCCATAGATTTAATCCAGCTACCCAATCCACTTTTTCCTTATTAGAAGAATAGGCAAATTCACTAAATGATGAAACCTGTTTACCTCCAAATTGATAAGATGGAATTGTGATTTTTCGGTCAAAAAAACTAACGCTGTTCTTAAAAACCAATTTGGATTCTTCCTTTAACTTTCGCTCAAATTGCAATTGGGTAGCATAGCGTTGAGTTTCGTTTTTTTCAAAGTAAGTGTGCAAAGAATCCTGTTTTCCTTTTATGTATTTCATATCACCACCAAGACGGTTCTCAAAAGAAGTATTGAATCCAATATTGAGCGTTGTTCTTTCATTCAGATAGAAGAACAACCGAGGATTGAAGGTATAACGTTGAAACTCTGGAATTGCTGAAAATCCATTTTTTGCAGGGTCATAGGCTTGATTGGAGTTTCGAGAAGCAAAAACAGTCAAACCAATCCGCTTGAATTTCTGACTGTAAAATCCGCTAACGTCCAATCCAAGTGCCGATGTTCCATTGACAAGAAAACTAATTTCTCTTTTTTCGGTAGGTGTTTTCGAAATGAAATTGATTAATCCTGCAATTGCGCCACCTCCGTAAAGCGTTGATGAACTACCTTTGATGACCTCCACTTGCTTCAAATCCAGTGGGGGAATTTGCATAATTCCAAGACCTCCCGAAAATCCCGAATAAAGAGGGAATCCATCTTTTAGCAATTGGGTATAGCGTCCGTCCAAACCTTGTATCCGAATAGTCGCATTTGCGCTGGTGGCTGATGTTTGTTGTGTTTGAATTCCAGTACTTTCACTCAACAGCATCCGAACATCGCCAGGCTTCATGTTATTTTTTTCGTCAAGTTCTTCTGCCGAAATAACTTCTAAACGAGTTGGTATGTCGTCAATTGTTCGGGAACTTCTTGTTGTCGAAATAACCACTTCATCTAAATCTTCGGATTCCTCGGATTGTAGGAGAATTTCGATTGGCAGGTTTTCTTGAATGGGAAAATTGAATGTGTCTGAACGCTCTTGGTATTCCATGAACCTAAATACCAAAATATATGAACCATTCGGAATACCATTTAATTCGATTCCTCCATTCTCGTCGGTACTTCCCGAAATATTAAGTTGCTTAATGAATATAACAACGCTAGGAAGTGTTTCTTTCGATTCAGCATCTTTAATGATTGCTTTAAATGTGTTTTGCGCAAATAAGGGTGCGCACCCAAGGACTGCAAAAAGCAGTAAAATGATTAAACGCATAATATGAGTAATTTGAATAATAAACTAGAAAAAATACTCCGTAGAGTATGTTTATTATCCAACCTTTGGCGGTTGCCAAATACCCAAACAAATTTGAGAATAAAAGGACTGTGAATAGTCGGGATAATTGGTTCTTGATTCATCATTTACCGAAACATTTTCAATTGCAATCAATGAATGAGATTCAAGTGTTACAAATCCAGCACAAGAAGAACAAACGAAAAACGGTGAACACGAACCCTCGTTTTCATCGTTTGTCGAATTTTCCGATTGTGGTTCATCCTTGCAATTATCAAATGCACAACAAGGAATTGCCGTTGAAAAAAGCGTAAAAAAAGCCAGTAATAATGCTAAGGATTTCACAGAGCAAATATAGTTCGTTTTGTACTATTTTGCTAACAATTCAATTTCAAGTAATTCAATCTCAATGATGCAAATTTTCGTTTTATAGTATTGTGTTTTCTAATGTGTCCAGTTGTAATACAAGCTCTAAATCTTCTATCAAAAAGTTTGACATTTCCCCGCTTGAGGTCACGAATAATTAAAAGACAGATGCCCCACTATTGGTGGGGCATCTGTCTTTTAATTCCTTTTGGTCGGCTTAGCTGGATAATAAAAAGTTACTTGCCCCACCAATAGCGGGGCAGTTATTGTTTTATTCAAATCCAAGTCCAGATTGGTTTATAGAAAGTTTTCAATTATTCAAAATGCTTTTAGCCACGAAAAAACTTATTTGCCCACCTGTAAGTGGGCAGTTAATTTTTAATTCAAAAGTCGTATTCATTTGATGCTAAAATTTATAACTATATCCAATTCTCACAACCTGCGTTTCGTAATAGTCGGTACTTACGTAACTAAACCCATCACCTTGAATCGTTTTTCTTACAACCATCGTATTCAATAGATCGGTAGCATTTAGAAACACTTCACCTTTTCCTTTCTGGATTTTCTTTTTTATCCCCAGATCCAATGAAAAACGTGAATCGATTTTTCCTTGTGGAATAATATCAGGCGCAAGATAAACTGCCACCAATTGAATATCTATATCTTTGTTGAAATGAAAGGTATTGTTCAACTTTGCATTTCCAGAATAGATGCTTTGTTGATCGGCAGAAAAAGTGTGTACAATCGGGTATTTGTTTTCGACACTAAAGGCATTGATCTGATTATAATAGAAATTTCCATTGACGTTGAAGGAATACCATTTTGCAACATCCATTGAAAAGGTCATTTCAATACCTGCATTGTAGCTTTTTCCTGCATTCTGAAATACGGCATAGATCAAATTACTTCCCGCAACGGTGCTTGAAATACGGGTAATTGTTCCGCTTGCTTCTCTGCCGTATAAAGCGGTGTAGAAGTATCCTTTTTCCAAAGCTGATTTAAAGCCTAATTCTAATGAATTGGTGAATTGCGGTTTCAATGCAGGATTCCCGACTTTGATTATTTCGGCATCATCGTATTTAGGGAAGATGCGAATATCCACCTCATTCGGTCTGTCTACACGACGATTGTAAAATAAGGAGATTTTATTTTTGTCATTGAACTTATAAGCCAATCGCATGGTTGGAAAAGGCTGAATGTAGTTGTACCCATCACTTTTGTACGTGCTGTGATTTGGGTTCACCTGATAGTTTAACAAGACATATTCCACGCGCAAACCAATTTCGGCATCTACTTTTTTACGATCCACGATATAGTTCCCGTAAATAGCGGGAATTACCTCGTTGTAATTTGCCCATCCACCTGCAGTCGTGTCTAAAGGTGAATTAATTCCAGGATAGAACTGCATGTCTGTCGGAATGGTTCGGTAACGGAATTTAGCTCCTGTTTCCAATCGACCGAACTTTAACGGTTTTACATAATCCAAATTGAAATCTGCTACCTGTTCGTCAGAAAGCAATTTGAATGCATCGTGTCCTGTGAAAGTGGGATAGATATTATCAAAGAAGTATTTCTCGTTTTCGCGGTGAAAGGTATAATTGAACCCAGTATTTAAGACATGACCTGCTTGTTGAAATTTATGCTGATAGATGACTGTTCCCATTACGGTTGTCTTGAGTTCGTCTTCTAAAAATTTCCACAAACGAATGCGGTCGGAAGAATCCCTGTTGAAAAAGGGTTGGTCGCCATTGTCTATAATTTTTTCCATTCCATAAAGACCCGAAATAGTCAAGGTGTTCTTATCATTGAAAGAATAGTCAAAACCTAATTTGGCATTTGCGAAATGTGTATTTCTGTTTCGTTTGGTTTGTTGGTCGATAATGGTTCCGTCGTCATACGTTCGTGTAACGAATTCATTCTTGTTTAATGTCTGCGTATACAAGTAATCACCTTGAAAAAAGAAGTTCATTTTGTTTTTCCGATAACTCAAAGAAAGCGTTGGATTGATCTTTGGGGTGTATTGGTATTGCGGACGAATGGTAGGCAGGTTTTCTTTTTTGACCCACAAAGCACCTAAACCACCATTCATTCCAACTTTGCCTGAAAAACCTTCCTGTCTGTTCTTCTTCATTATAATGTTGATGATTCCTGCATTCCCGTTGGCATCGTATTTTGATGAAGGATTATTGATGATTTCAATGCGTTCAATAGCGGAAGCGGGAATATTATCTAACCCGTACTGATCTCCAAATCCTGTTAATGCCGTTTGTTTTCCATCAATCAGAATAGTTACTTTCTCGTTTCCGCGTAGTTGTACTTTACCATCCTGAACGGTAATGCCGGGGAGGTTCTGCATTGCCTGTAAAATCGATCCACCGCTTTGGCTCACGTTGTCTTCAACCGAAAAGACTTTCTTATCCAACTTGTCGCTTACTTCTTCGATTTGACCAGTAATTACAACTTCCTCTAAAGACTCAACCGATTCTTCCAATGCAATAACCGACAAATCCAAAAAGTCGGAAAGTGAACCGACATAAACGGGTTTTCTCAATGGTTTATATCCAAAGGAAGTTACCACTAAAACATAGTTGCCAGTTTTAACGGGTGAAAGTGAAAAGAGACCTTCTTCATCTGTTATTGTTCCGATTACCAGAGTAGAATCGATTTCCGTTTTAAGAACAACCTGAACATAGGGTAAAGCAGTATTGTCTGCCTTACCCTTAATTGTTCCGGAGATCGTTACATTTCCACTTTGAGCAAATGCCTGAGATGAAAGGATTAGCCCTATCAAGACAATCCAATTTCGGAAATGAATGATTTTCATATTATTCAGTGATCACTTTGATGAATGTACCAGTGTTGTCGAAAATGAGGTCTTTTTTATTGACTTCTGCCTCATAATTCACCGTTCCATTGCTCAGTACAATTTTAGCAGCTTCTTTTATTTTCTGTCCTTTGTAATTAGCATCGAGATAGTCTAAAATTGCTTTTGGAAGTGCGCTCGGTTCCATTTCTGTTTCGGTTTCCAAGATAACACCACTAGCATTGATTACTACAGAAGTTTCAACTTCACCGTTTTCAAATTCGGCTTCATAATTCGGACCTTCTTGTTCCCAATCCATATCAGTAATCGTAGGAAATTGTTTTTTGAAGGCATCCTGAACTGTTACAGGAATTTTAGAATCTTTTCCTTCTTTCTCTGTTTTCTGAGCGGAGCTGCATCCAGCAAATGAGATAGCCACTATGCCTGTTAAAAATAATCGTTTCATGACGTTTGTTTTATAAGTTATAAGACAAACTTCCGAACAGATTCTGAAGACATTTAGAATTCGATACTGAAGGCGTGTAAATGATTGTTAAATACATAGGAAAGCTTCCAGTTGTAACGATCGCAAATTTCTTTGGAAATAGCTAAGCCCAAACCACTATTGGTTGTTTCGGAAGATGAGATTCCAAAACGAACAAACAAATTATCAAGATTCAAAGAAGTTGTACCTGCATTTGAAAAAGTCAGCTTATTGCCTGTTAGGTTGATCCTTAAAACGTCATTTAGATTGCCGTGTCTGATGACGTTGGTGGTCAGATTATTGAATAATACTTCCAATAAAGTCCGATTGCATATGACTGAATAGGGTGCAACATTCATTTGAATTTGAATTCCCTTGCTTTGAAAATAATCGTCCAACAATTCAATGTTCTCCGTTAAAGTTTGTTGAATATTTACGGAGGTTTCTTCTGTGAATTGATGATTCTCTATTTTGGCTAGGAGCAACAAATTTTTATTGATCCGAGAGATTCGGGAAAGACTGGAATTAATGGTTTCAATAGTCGAAGCTTCTTGTTCCGATAAGGTGTTATTCTGCAACAAAACATCCATTTTTGTTTTTAAAACAGACAATGGAGTTTGCAATTCGTGAGAAGCGTTTTCGATGAACCTTTTTTGCTGATTGAATGTTGAAGTGTTTTTTTCAATCAATGACGTCAGTTCTCTGTTCAACTCTTCAAATTCTTCAATATCGGATTGTTCAAAGTGAATGTGCTGATCTTTGCTTAGATCGAAGTTCTTGAGTTGATTGAGGGTCTTGTAAAACGGTTTCCAACTTTTTTTGGAGATTCGTTTATTTAGAAAGACAAAACCAAGGACTAAAAACAAGAAGAAAAACACCGTAACAAAGGCAATTGCAACCAAGGTTTCATCTGCTTCTTCCACATTGGTTGAGATTGTCAGTCGGTAAGGCTTTTCGTTGACCCAAATAGTAGTCGATAACACCCTGAAACGATCCATTTCATACTCGAAACGATTATAAGTGGTTGTCGTGTAAATGCGGTTTTTCGTTATCTCATTTTGATCAATGGCAACTAACTCAGTTCCCGGTTGAAGTTTATTCCATATTTTAAGCGTTTTGTTGAGTTCCTTTTCGTCAATTTTAGCCTTCTGGATTCCCTTTTCCATCCGTTTACGAATGATCCAGTTGTGTTCATCCAATTCTTCGAGCCAAATGGAATCCACAACGAAATAGTATACAGGAATACTACACACCAAAATAATCAGTGCATAAATGGAAAATGATTTGAAAGGTTTGTCCAGCAGTTTACTCATAGTTCCCATTTATAGCCTGTTCCGTAAATTGTTTTGAGGTAGTTTTCGCATCCTGCTTCGGTCAGTTTCTTTTTGAGGTTCTTTACGTGAGCGTAAACAAAATCATGATTATCGAACATATCTGCAATATCTCCCGAAAGATGTTCAGCCAGTGCATTTTTCGAAATGACCTTATTCTTATTTCCCAAAAAGAGCAATAACAAATCAAATTCTTTCTTAGTGAGTGAAACGATGTTTGAACCAACCGTAACCGTTTTGGAAAGCATATCAACCGTCAAATCATCGTGAGTAATCGTATTTGAATTATCGAATTGTTTTCTTCTAATAACCGAATAGATACGTGCGGATAGTTCGGACAAATGAAAGGGTTTTGCTAAATAATCATCCGCTCCTAATTGTAACCCCTTAATTTTATCATCAAGTGCACCCTTAGCAGAAATGATAATAACGCCATCCGAGCGTTTTTCAGTTTTCAGTTTTTCCAATACTTCCAAACCATCCCCGAAAGGAATCATTAAATCCAATAAAACACAATCGTAAGTGTACGCGGAAATTTTATCAATAGCTTGATTGTAATCCTCCGCATGTTCACACAGATAATCCTGACTGGTCAGATAACCAATAACATCTTGTGCAAGTTCGTGTTCGTCCTCAATGATTAAAATCTTCACTTACCAAAGATACAATTCCAATTCTGAAGAAATTCTGAATTGTTGATTAGAAGAATACTTGATTTTCATTTCAAAGTGTTGTTCTGTTTAACGTTTCTAGCTGTAATACCCGCTCCAAATCCTCCATCAAAAAGTTAGAAGTTTCCCCGCTTGAGGTCACCACAAAAAGAAAAGCCTTGACGATGTATCGTTGAGGCTTTTCTTTTTGTAATTCATTCTCGTTCTGTTGCTCATTCTGCCTGGCTTTTCTTTTTGCAGAGTGAGAGCGGAGAATGAGAATGAGGAGAATAATCTGTGTTCGAAATTTCGATTGAACTTCTTTCTTTGATGGAGGATCGCGAACTCCTAATCTCTTGTAAACCGTTGATTTTATTGTGTTTTCCTATAGAATCAAAGCGGTTCGAATCTAATTGGGTTTTCAGGTATAATATAATTTATTGCTAGTATTGAAAAGCATTTAATAACATCGTTAAAAATGAAACTAAATTCAATATGCTTTTTTTGTGTATTAATCGTGACACTTTATTCATGTGTAAACAACAACCAGGAAAAATCAGAAACTCAACCCATGACAAAAAATCATTTATCCGAAGAGAGTGGATTGCTTGATGAAACGTTGAGCGTCAAATCTGATGCAATTAGTAAACTCAAGAAATTTCTACAAAAAGAAAAATTCGGACCGGAAGAAAAGACTAATCAACTGCCTTTAGGATATGTTGGCTTTTTACCAGAAGAAGATAGGCCTTTGGCCAACAAAATTATGAATGAATCAATTGTTCGATTAATTTCTATCCTAGAACAAAATAAAAAGGTTACTGCCCGTATGGTTTTAAACGAATTTGAGAATGGTTTATCTTCGTTTGAAGATTTGGCTTTCGATACGGAAGACAGAGAAAGAGTATGTTGGTACTATGAGGATATTATGGGTTTTATCGGTCTAGAAAGTACAAATGAATTACTAAATAACTGGATGTATTAATGTATATTATATAGAAAGAAATGAGCAGCAATGATATTATAGATTCATCTCAATTTCCAAATCGAATTCCGAGAAATTTTACAATTAAGATGTTTCTTATTAGTCTTGTTTTAATGATTGTCTTTTTCTTTTTCGCCTTGTTTTGGTACAAGCTTGGTTTTGAGTATAATTCAATAATCATATACTTAGATTTATGTTTTATTCTTGCAATGGTAGCAAGCATTACAGGAATTGTAACTGGGATCAAGTTTTTAAAGCATAACAAGAAAAAAGCAATCGTTGGTTTGGTTGGTAATCTAATTATTCTTTCAATCCATGGTGTGTTTCTATTTTATTCAACAACGAATGAATATTCCATTATATCTATAATGGCTCTTTATTAATTCAAATCGGCACTAAAATCTTTTCAAATCCTCCACCAAATAGTTCGAAACATCTCTCATTAGGTTCACAAAATGAAAAAAGTATAATAACACAAAGCGGCTTAAGGCTTTCATCCACTGAACGTCGATTTTCAAGGGATAATTTATCCCAGCGGGATCGCAACTTGAACTTCAGTCAAAAGCAGTCATACGTGCAAAAAAGCAACAAATATTTTCGACAGCCAGACGTGAAGACAGGAGCAGTTAAGTCCATCATCTACGGAAGTGAAAATCCCGGGGGAATTTATGACAAGGCAGAAATGCGTATGTTCGGAGATTCCGGAGGCACTTTTGTCCTGAACCGGATGCATTACTGCCCGAAGCCAATAGTGCACCCGGTTCAGAATGCCATCGTCGCTTAGTGTTATTGTTTGACGATGCGGTAAGTCAACTCTTCATTTCCGGTAATAAGACGAATAAGGTAAACACCATTGTCATAGAATGAAAGATTTACCTGTTGAATGATTCCTGTCATAACGCAAGTGTCAACCACCTGGCCAAGCTGATTCAAGATCTCGATTCTGACCGCCCCAGCCGGTGCGGCCGAAAGTTCAATATTGAACTGTCCTGTCGTTGGGTTCGGGTATAGTTTCACGGTACCAGCTGCGATATCTTCAAGGCCGCTGCAGTCGTCAACCAACATTGAATCCGTGGCAACTGCGGTGCAGCTGTTAGGATCCGTGTAGCTGTAAAGAATGGTATGCATTCCTGTTCCGGCCGTCATGGGATCGAACACATTACCGACAACTCCATTTCCGCTCCAGACTCCGCCCGCTGGGGTTTCACCGCTTAAAGTGATGCTTCCGCTGGTGAGGCAAATCATATCCAACGGTAGATCGAGTGCTACTACTGGAAGCGCATTCACGTTGATGGTAATTGCATCGCTGTCTTCACAGCCGTTGGCAT
>CAMLDR010000140.1 GCA_946478775.1 uncultured Flavobacteriales bacterium | reverse complement strand
ACCCTCAATCCCTACACGATGCTCTTCCGTTGTGGAGTTAGTTTAATTGCTCCGGTATTTCCACCGAAACAAGCCACATTCGTTACAACTGTTGTTCCTGAAACTGCTGCAGTTGGTTGCGTTACAGTTGCATTCACTGTTCCTGTACAAGCATTTGCATCTGTGATAGTCACACTGTAGTTTCCTGCAGCAAGGCTTATTCTGTCCTGAGAAGTGATTCCACCACCCCAACTATAAGTATATCCGGGTGTTCCGCCGGTAGGCGTTAGATCAATGGTTCCATTTGTTCCTCCGTTACAGGAAGTATTTGTTATAGTTGTCGTTCCTGATACTGCCGTTGGCTGTGTTACCGTAATTCCTGTAACTGATCCGGTACAAGCATTTACATCGGTAATTGTTACAGAGTATGTTCCTGCAGCAAGGCCTGTTCGGTCTTCTGTAGTAGGACCGGCAGCCCAGTTAAAAGTATAAGGTCCAGTTCCTCCGGTAGGAGTTAAGTTTATTGCTCCGTTAGTTCCACTGTTACAAGCTACGTTTGTTACAACTGTAGTTCCTGAAATTACGGATGTAGGCTGCGTTACGGTAATACCGGTCACATTGCGTGTACATGAGTTAGCATCAGTAATCGTTACAGCGTAAGTTCCCGCAGCAAGACTTATTCTGTCTTCTGTAGTGACTCCGCCCCCCCAACTGAAAGTATAACCCGGTGTTCCACCGGAAGGGGTAAGATTGATAGCTCCGTTATTTCCGCCGTTGCAGGAAACATTCGTTACAACTGTTGATCCGTTGAGTACCGGCGGTTGTGTGATGGTATAGTTTCGTGTTCCCTGACAACCGATGATATCTGTAACGGTAACAGTATAGGTTCCTGCTGAAAGTCCGGTAGCAATAGAACCAGTTCCACCTGAAGGCGACCAGGAATAGCCATAAGGTGCAATTCCACCTGTTGGGCTTACACTCGCAGCACCGTTCGATCCGCCATTGCAGGCAATGTTCGTTTGTGATGCAGATGAAGTATTGACAGATGAAACTGTCAGCGTAGACTGATTGGTATTCGTGAAACAGCTGGCCACGCCATTCATTGCTCTGCAGCGATAAAGGTTACCACTCATTCCGGCAGTTGCTCCGGTAATTGTTAATACGTTTGTAGTCGCATTGGAATAAACACCGCCATTTACGATGTCAACAAATCCGGATCCGCTGTTTTCCTGCCATTGGAAAGCAGTTGCACCACTTGCATTAGAAGTAAAAGTAGTGCTGTTACCTGCGCAAATTGCACGGTTTGGTGGGTTGGCAGTGATAGTTGGTGCTGTACATGAAGGTGTGTTGTAAAGACGAAAGTTGTCGATCGCCCATTCTTCTCCGATACCATTTGCAGAAACACGAATACGAAGTATCATTGTAGCTCCTGTAGCAGCAATTGTTTTGGTACGTTCTGAAAAAGCATATGTGAGTGGGGTGCCATCACCGATACCATCACCGTTAGTGTCAAGACATAACTGTTTATTGGTGTTGTCATTTCCACGAAAATCGAGAAGAGTTGTCCATGTACTACCCGCGTTAAAACTGTATTCTACAATCATATAGTCGGTAGAAGGGGCACCTGTTAGTGCATTTTCCCAAGCTGCACCGTTGTTGGCAGCAAAAAAACCTCGGAACTCAAGGTTTGTTAGACCAGTTGCGTTGATGTTCTGAAACTCTATTTGCAGTTCGGGCTCAAGTATACCTGTATGCCCTTCACCTGCCCAGAATTTAGTACCTTCCATTAAAGAGTATGGTGTGTTAATATTAATTCCCGAACCGTTTGTACGTAGGAAATAATTATCCCCGGAACCGCTATTGATTTCAGGTGCGCGCGTACCACTGCTTGGTGCTCCTGAGTCTTCAAAAGAGTCAGACCAAAAAACGGTTTGAGCAGATCCTGTTACCGAAGTAAAAAGAAATGCAAAAAGAATAAGTGTAAAATGTTTCATTGATTTACTTGTTTAAAGTTAATAACTTGATTATCATTTGCTATATCAAATACAGACTAGTTTCGATGAATAATTGGGAGATCAATTTTTTCTTTCATAGCAAAATATCCTGCTGTTACGATTCCGTATTCGCAGGAAACAATCTTAATAGTTATGAGTTTATTATGAAGGCAGGCGACTTTCACCTGCTCGGAATTGGGATTAATGTGGTAGATACTGCCAGCCGATGAAAAGTGAGATTTCTCCTCAATGGAAGCACTGATAATTTTTACAGGCTTTCCGTTGAGGATCGCATCGGCACCATTATTCCAGGGATTACAGGCATTGATGAGGTTGATGATCTCTTCGGCATCCATGCGGTTCCATTGAATAAACGTGTCTTCTTTTTCGGGCTTTTCGAAATACCTGGCTTTGTTTTTGTCCTGGGGCTCACGTGGGATCATTGATCCGTATTCCAGCATCTGTGCCATATTCAGTGCCACCAGAGCTGTACGAACTGCCAGTTTTCCAGCCAATGTTCCAAATGTGTCGTCATTTGATATCGTTACTCTTTCACGGAAGATGATATCTCCCTGGTCAAATTCTGCATCCATCAAGTGGACGCTTATTGCCGTTTCTGTTTCCCCGTAGCGAAGGGCTTCAAAAATTGGCATAGGTCCCCGATATTGAGGAAGTGCTCCAGTATGGAAATTGATGAATTTATCCTTTCCGAAACTCAATAGTGATTCCGGTAGGAGATAAGGAAAACAGATACTGAATACTGCATTCGGATTTAGTTCTCGGATCCAGGTTTCCAACTCTGGCATTTCTGTCGTATGCTGAACAGATTTAAAAGGAAGGTTTGCGTTATAGCATTCTTCTTCAATCAATGCAACTGTTTCTAGCTCACCTTTTCCAATGACAATGCCGCAGAGATATTTCTCTACAGCCAGTTGCTGTATTGCAGGAAGTGCAAAGCGCCCGCCACAAAGGATAAGTATTTTTATTCCGCTCATCAGATGCAGGTATAACTGTTATACCAGCCAGAGACGGCTTGGCCTAAGTCTTGTGATATTAACAGATCAAAGGCTTCCTTTGTTTCTGTAATTTCACCAATAATGGTTACAGAGCAATGTCCGGTACCATCGTTGTCGATCTTCGCTTCATATAAAGGCGAGATGGAGCAATGGCTTTCCGGATGGAAGGAGATCTTTCCTCTTGGAGAATCAAATGAGAAGCTTTTCAGCTGCTCTCCGACAATAGCAGTGTTTTTTTGTACAGAAAACTGTCCTAAAAGGAAGGCAGCGATGAATCCCGATTCCCAACCCAACAAGCTGAATAGATTTGCTTCACGCCCAGCGGATTCAATTGTTTCGATGAACAATTTGTTTTGTTCATTTGATAGGTTTTTCGACCACGCGGCTATTCCAGTGACATTATTTCCCGGATAAACTGCTTCCTTCAGCATTGATTCCTCAAAAGCAAAAGGGGGCATATATACAGGGATGTTCTGTTTAGGGAAGTATTGAACCAGGTCGTCGAAGAACCATTGAACATAGTCGCCGCTGAAAATGCTTAATACACATTTGTTGTCAGTTGTTGTGAACTGTTCTTTGAGTGGCTGCATGGAAAAATCCTCCCTTTGATGGCCTGTAGCGATGTTAAAGTCTATAACACCACCTGCATGGAGATAACCATTGAATGCCCCTACTGTTTGCAGGTACCCGCCGTCATAGTATCCAGTAGCAATTCCACCAATGGTATGTCCGTTTCGTACGGCAAGTCCGGAACTAAGCCAGGTTCCCAGGGAATTATTTAACGAATGATAAAATATATTGGGAGATGCCGGCCATTCCTGTGGAAGATGAGCTCCCGAATCCAAAACGATAAGCAGACGATTGGCAGCAGCAAATAATGGTCTTAAAACCTGAGCAGTTCGGTGACCGATATAGGCAAAAACAATCTGTGCATTTTCATGTATGATTAGATGTTCTGCGGATTTGTAACACAATTGCTTATCAGTTCCAAAACCAATGTTTTCAGATACAACGCGAACGTTTTCCTGTCCAAGAAAGGTCAAAGAGGATTTTAACCCCTGGAAAAGGTCAAAACTGATCCCTTGATAAAAAGATGATCTTGGAAGTAAGAAACCAATTGTCTGTATCATATTAAGTAGAAGGGAGGACATCGCCCTCCCTTGATTTTGTTTAGTTACGGCTTGGGAAAATTCCCTGCAATGCAATCGAATAGTTCATACAAAGGTATGGTGTCAGAAGGCTGAATGGCTGACTTCCTCCTGCAACTGCAGTAGTACCGCTAACAATCGGCGCTCCCATTGACGCTGTAGGTGAAGGCACCCCCCCAAACATATCGTTCGGTGAACTGTTTCCAATATAATTTCCTGCTGCGCCGGCATCATCGTTTCCTGTGTTTACAGGAATACGGACGTTAATACCCTGAGCCGGGTGAACGTGCATGGGCATTTGGGCTGTAGTAAGTGTAGTGTTCTCAACACCACCTACTTGTCCCATATCGTATGGTGATAACCCTGGTCCTTGTCCTTGACCTACAGGAACACGGCCTTGTAAATCCGGTAACGCAAAAGTTGTTTGTCCGTTCCCCCCGTAAGTTGTTCCGAGTAACGAAAAAAGTGCAGTGTTTTGTGCAATTGATAAGACTTGACCTTGGCAAGTTGCATACCCTTTTGGAGCAAAGTTAAAACCGAAAAGCTTTACTTCTCCGATAAATGGTTCAGTAGACATAGTTATTATTTGTTTTAAAAGTTACACTAGACAAATGATAACGTATGTGTTTGAAAATTGCTAATAAAGCAATTGTTGAAAGGCATTGTCGTCATCAGTGATTGTTTAATTAATGGTTGAGACAAATATAATGTATAAATAGAAATAAACTAATCTTCTTAGGAACAAATCTAGGAATGATCTTGTTACGATTGCCAGGTGGATTGAAAATCAGGGGGAAACCCTTAGTGGCTCTAATTAGGTGAAATGCCCGTTGTTACTGGGGAAATTTAGATACATGCACTTCGTTTAAGGACTAAAATTGATCCGGGACAAAAGTTAATTTAACCGAAATCGCATTTATTTTACCGAATTACAAATTTTAAAGTGTACCTTCGTTCTAAGTATTTATTTAATAACAAGTTTAATGAACAAAGGAACAGTAAAGTTCTTCAATGAAACTAAGGGATTTGGTTTTATTAAAGAAGATGACTCCGCAAAAGATCACTTCGTACACGTATCAGGATTAGTTGATGAGATTCGCGAAGGTGACCAAGTAGAATTCGAATTAGAAGAAGGTAAAAGAGGAGTGAACGCAGTAAACGTTCGCGTAATCCAATAATTGATTTTAATAAATGAACTAAAGAGTTTGTTCGTCGGCTGGCGAACAGGCTCTTTTTTTGTTTTATCAGAGTAGAAATTTTAAACTAGTAAATGGCAAGATCACAAGAGACTTTCAATAAAAAAGAGATTCAAAATAAAAAAGACAAAAAGCGCAAGGATAAAGAAAAAAAGATGCTAGAGCGCAAAGAAGGAGGTAAAGCAAGCTTTGAGGACATGATCGTTTATATCGACGAGAATGGAAATCAAACGTCGACCCCCCCGGACAATTCTAAACGTGTTGAATTCAACGCTGAAGATATCGTAATCGGTGTTCCGAAAAGAGAAGATGTGGAGCCGGAAGATAAAATCCGTAAAGGTACAGTTACTTTTTACAACGATTCAAAAGGTTACGGTTTTATCAAAGACAGTACATCCGGAGACAGCATATTCGTCCACGCAAATCAATTGACTGAAGCAATTACCGAAGGGAACAGAGTGATTTTCGAAGTTGAAAAAGGACAACGCGGACCAACTGCAGTAAGAGTTAAGAAGGATTAATTTCCATTCGTATAGAATCGAATTTTATTAGTGTATTACAGCGATAAATCCACTTTTAAATTCGATTTTTTCATTTCAATTGATCCCGATAATCAGGGGGGGCAATTTCAAGGAGCAAAAAAAAGGCTCTCTTTCGAGAACCTTTTAATCATTTATCAATGGAACCGGTCACCCGCTTCATGAATTCATTCAGTGCATCTTTCTGAGATTTTCCCGCTTTGATTTCCCTGTGAACTTCAATAGCCCCGGAGAAATTGGAAAGCAACTCGCCAATCACATCCAGTTCTTCATCTTTCAATCCAGGCGCATCAATCAGATGCTCCAGCGTATCGATCGTTTCGTTCACGTAGTCTTCATCGTTTTCCTCGATGAAAGCTACCATGTGTTTAATTACCGGCAACCGCATCTTTGATCTCTTGAATGATTTCTACTTTATTACCCTGAGCTTGTTTTACCAATGCTCCATCCACAAAGCCAGCGAAAGTAGGCAGGTTGGAAACATCCGCAAATTTGCGTGAATTCGGTAATTTCTCTGCATCCACATAATAGAATTCTATTCCCGGATTTTCTTCAGCCATCCGCTTGAACTTTGGCTTCGTGATCTTACAGTTACCACACCAGGATGCTCCGTATTGAACCATCACTTTCTGATGGGTACTCAATAACTGCTCTAAATTGTCTTCCGTTAACTCTGTAAACATGATTTCTTAGTGTTTGCTTAAATAATCTGCTGTACTGGTACGATCAGCTTTCATAGCGTCTTTTCCTTCTTCCCAGTTCGCAGGACATACTTCACCGTGAGTTTGTACATGCGTATATGCATCTACCAAACGGATGTACTCCTGTACGTTACGTCCAACCGGCATATGGTTAATTGACTCGTGGAAAACCGTTCCTTCTTCATCAATTAAATACGTTGCACGGTAAGTAACATTGTCACCCGTTGAGTCTTCATCATACGGATCGAAATCCAGGATGTCCAGTTCTTCTGCCAAACGGCGTGTTGAATCTGCGATCAATGGAAACTTAACTCCCTCAATACCACCATTGTCTTTTGCAGTGTTCAACCATGCAAAGTGAACTTCAGCCGTGTCACATGATGCACCGATAACCAAGGTGTTGCGTTTTGCAAAATCTGCAGCTGCATCCTGGAAAGCATGGATTTCTGTCGGACAAACGAACGTGAAATCTTTCGGATACCAAAACAAAAGCACTTTTTTCTTGTGCTCAATAGCATGTTTCAATACATCGATCTGGAAAGTATCTCCCATTTCATCCATTGCATTCACCACTACCGAAGGGAATTTTTTACCTACTACACTCATTTTTACTTGATTTTATGTTTGTTTTAGGTTATTACTTATTTGTTATACAATATTCGGAAAGGAACAGTCAGATTCCTATGATATTAATCAGCCTATCCCAATTTCAACCAGCTGCTGAGTATTGATAATTACTTCCCCAGCCACGCTGCGAACATCCAGTTTGTTTTCTCTTTCTCACGAACCAGGTCACTGATCATGGAATTCGTTCCTTCGTCTCCCAAATCAGCCGACTCGCTTAAGATTTCGCGTTCCAGTTTCAAAAGGGCTTCCTGTGCTTTCAGGATGTATGTCATGCCTTCTTTTCCGTCGTGGATCGTTTTATTTTCTTTCAGTTGGCTGTTTTCCAGGTAATCCTTGAAACGGTGAAGCGGAGTAATTCCCAATGTGAGAATACGCTCTGCCAAATCATCTATGATTACCTGCGTTCGGGTATACAGTTCTTCGTATTTCAAATGCAGTTCAAAGAAGTTGTTCCCTTTTATATTCCAATGAATCGCACGAAGATTCTGATAATGTACCTGGTATGTTGCCAGAAGACGATTCATTTTAGTATTTAAATCCTGTTGTGAACTCATAGCTTTTTTATTTAGATTTTAAGACCTTAGGATTTTAAAATATTAGGACAGAAACTTTTGAAGTCTTAATATCCTGATGTCCTAAAATCCTAATATCTTCCACAATTCAAAGGTGCGTTTTTTTTAAATATAAATGTTATTGATTAATTTTATAAATCCATAGAATTTATTGATAATGATTTCACCACAACAAATTACCTATATTCTGGCGGTTTATGAAACCGGTTCCATCAGCAGGGCAGCAGAACAATGTTTTGTTACTCAGCCTACACTTTCCATGCAATTGAAAAAAGCGGAAGAGTTACTGGGGCACATTGTTTTCCATCGGGACACCAATTCCATGGAACTCACGGATTTCGGCAAGTCACTGATCCCGCTTTTACAGCAGATACAGGGAGATTTCGGAGCAATCGACCGGATTCGCCAAATTCATTCCGGTACTTATAAAGAACGTCTGCGCATTGGAGTGATCCCAACAGTTGCAGCATACCTGTTATTGGATAATTTCAGGGAATGGCAGACCTTGCTGCCGAATACGCAGGTGTTCGTAGAGGAATTGAAAACGGAAGAACTGATCGAGGCGTTGGATCAAAGAAAGGTGGATTTGGCAATTTTAGCCGGTCCGCTGAGTCAGAATAATTACCGCATCACGCCGCTGTTTATGGAAGAGATTTTGGCTTATGCTCCAAGTGTTCCGGGAGAAATATTGCTGGTAGACCAATTAAAGGACCTGCAGCCCTGGCTTCTAAATAAAGGGAATTGTCTGCGTACCCAAATGATGCAGTTCTGTGCCCTTGAGGATGATTTACCTTCCAGCTGGAATTACCAGGGAGGAAATATGGACTTGCTGATGCGCATGGTTGATCAGCAGGGTGGATACACCTTAATCCCGGAATACTATCATCCGTTTGTTTCGCAAAGTACCGAGTTCAAGTCTATTCGGGATAATCGCGGTTCTTTTCCCGGAAGATCCATCATTGCAGTAAGTGCCTTTCGTCATGCAAACTGGGATTCAATGGAAAAGATCGTTCGTTCCATTCAGCATAAATACAGCAAGCCTGTTTCGAAGGAACTGGAATTGTTGAGTTGGAAGTAAGAGGAATGGTCAATGGAATAATTATTGAATTATGAATCCCCTGGATACTTAAGTCATCCGTTCATCCGTTGTGGATTGATAATTCCCTCTTATCTTTACATTCTCAATTAAAATTATGGCTCTTATCAAATCATGCAGAGGAATCGAACCTCAATTCGGAGAAGATATTTTCCTGGCGGAGAATGCAACGGTAGTTGGTGACGTAGTAATGGGTGATCGCTGTTCGGTTTGGTTCAATGCCGTTATCCGCGGAGATGTGAATTCCATTCGCATGGGGAACCAGGTGAATGTGCAGGACGGAGCAGTTATTCATTGTACGTATGAGAAAACCAAAGTGATTTTAGGGAACAACGTTTCCATCGGGCACAATGCGTTGGTTCATGGCTGCACGGTGGAAGACAATGTCCTGATCGGAATGGGAGCTATCGTGATGGATAATTGCTACATCGAATCCAATTGCATCATTGCGGCAGGAGCGGTACTTCTGGAAAATACACGTGTGGAATCCTGGAGTGTTTATGCGGGAATTCCGGCTAAGAAAGTGAAAACATTGTCACCCGAGTTATTCGAAGGTGAAGTGCAGCGCATCGCAACCAACTATGTGATGTATTCCGGATGGTTTAAGGAATAAGTTCAACTATTTAAAAGTTCACCGGTTTAAACTTTTTCAACCCTTTTAACTTTTGAACATTAAAAAGCATCAGTCTGGACTGATGCTTTTTGTTGGGTTTTAGATTTGGGCGGCAATAAAAACTAAACTAAAAACTACGAAGTATGGATATTATACCTGTTAATGTCCGGAATTCAAAAAGGTAAACAAGAATTTTAAAAAAAAATAAAGACGAAGGATCGTTTCTTAAAACTTATTCCCTATAAACTGATTATTGTCAGGTATTACTTCTCAAAAGAGCCTTATTTTTGACTGATGAAAGAAATCGAATCAAAAGAAGATGTGGAATTATTGGTGGATACCTTCTATCAAAAACTGGTGAAGGATGATTTGGTATCTCATTTTTTCGCGAACCTGAATCTGCCGGAACATTTACCGAGAGTGGTTCAGTTTTGGAGTTTTATTTTACTCGATGAAGCAGGTTACAGTGCCAATATGATGGAAAAGCATGCGAGATTGGACCTGGATGCAGCATCCTTTGACCGCTGGTTGAAATTATTTCATGAAACGGTTGACCAGTTCTTTACCGGAGAAAAAGCAACATTAGCTAAACAAAGGTCTTCACTGGTTGCCTGGACGATGAAAACAAAGTTTATCAAATAATTACGAATGCCTAATTACGAATGCCAAATGGTTTTTAAAGTGAAAAGTGCATTTCGACTTCGCTCAATGTCCTTTTCCCCGATTGTACGAATTTAGTTTTTATGTAGCTGATGCTTACGCTGTAGCTTTAGCATAGGCGCAGCGGAGTCGAAGCCACCTCCTCACTTATCGAAGTAAGGTCACATGTCCGGTAATCACCTCTGCATTTGCATAAGGCGCGCAGGAAACATACCGGATAACATAGCTGTAGATTTCGTCCTTGCATGGAATCCCGGCAAAAGTTCCGTCCCAGCGTTCTTCATAGTTCGTTGAACGATATACTTCTTCTCCCCAGCGATTGAAGATCTTCATGTCCCACTCAACCGGTTCCAATCCCAGTTTCGGATAAAAATCATTGTTGAACTCGTTTCCGTCGGGAGTAAACGTATTCGGAACATAAACCATAAAAGGTTCAATCGCAATGGTTCGGAAAGCAGTATCACTGCAGCCAAATTGATTGAATACAATTTGTTTCGGATAATGCATACCATCTGAATAGTAGGTATGGCTCGGATTCGGGTCGGAACTTCCGGAACCAAATTCATTAAAGAAATAACTGATTTGCGTTGCACCCTGTGACAAGTCGGTAAACTGAATTTCCGAATCACAAATCGTGGTTTCTGTTTTGTCTACTGAAAAACCGGCTGTTGGTTTTGGATGGACAGTAATCAGGTCCTGCTGCAATACCGTAAAAGTATCAATGCAGCCAATGGTTGAAATAACCGTTAACTCAACCGAATAAGTTCCTGCCGACTGATAAATATGAAGCGGGTTTGTTTGAGTACTTGTGCCTCCGTCTCCAAATTCCCAGGAATAGAGCAAAGGGGCTTCATACTGGCTTAGATTGATAAATTGTGCCGGATAGGGTTCACACTTTAATTCATTGCTGATAGTGAACCCAACAGTTGGAACAGAAAAAATAAACACACTCGACTGGGCACTTTCCGAACAGTTCAAAAAGCTGGCGGTTAAGGTCACGGGAAAAATTCCGGAATCATCAAAAACCACGTTGTTCACATTCAAAGTGGTGGCAGAAGATGGGGTCGCCTGGCTTCCAAACTCCCAGGAATATGCGGTTATAGCAGGCCCGCTGCCATCTCCCACAAAAGTAAAGCTGTTTCCGGTGACACAACGTGCCTCGTTGTGCG
>CAMLDR010000139.1 GCA_946478775.1 uncultured Flavobacteriales bacterium | reverse complement strand
ATACAGTTCAATTGTCTGAAGCATTGAAAGCTGCAGGATTTGACATCGACCGTAAATCGTTGAAAATTAAAGACGAGCCAATCAAAGAAGTTGGAACGTTTGAAGCTGAAGCGAACTTACACAAAGGTGTAAAGCCAGTATTCAAATTTGAAGTTGTAGGAGAATAAGTTTTCCGAAACCATATTGGAACCCCGTCCCAAAGCAGATGTAACCCATCGCTTCAGGATGGGGTTTTTTGTTTCCTAAACAAATCGTATTCTTCCCAATATCTTCAGGAACCTTTGCTTAATTCATTCGGGGGAATAACAAATCTACTTTTGCACCAGTGTTCAGCACACATTCCTTTTTTGCAATTTTGACAATGGAATCCAGGTTAAACTGATTGGCTTTGCGGTGATCGATTAAACTCATTTTTTGAGTGGGCGAAAGCGTCTGGACAATTCCATACTCATTCAAGGTATTCACATACTTTCCTCTTATTTCCTTCGGAACCTGTTTGTCAAAGGTTATCCGGACTTCAGAGTTGTTTTTCGTTAAGATGCGCACAAAAACAGACGAACTCAATTCATCCATAAACTCCACATCTTTTGCTACATCACAATTAAAAGCAATTTTATCATCCAGGAAGTAAATAATTCCTTTTTCATAATCTAAAAAGATATGACGAAGAGAACCATCATCAGCTGCACTTCCCTGACTGCTTTTTACAAATTGATTATCAAAATAAGCAACCTTCCCGTTGGTATAACACACCATTTTCTCAACCACTACCAACCGTCCGTTTGAGTAGATATTATTGGTATCTACCGAAATCCAGTCTTCAATTTTCAATGAATCGGCCGGCGTCAGTTTTGCCATAGATATCACGGAATAAGTTGCCTGGTAAGTCGTTAGTTTACTGCAGGCAATTAAACACATTCCAACAAGAGCAATCAACACTATTTTCTTCATAATCAATTAAAAAGGAGCCACCAAGCTATTAACTCAGTGGCTCTTATTTCATATTACATTGTTTTTAAATATGCGATAAAACCCGCTAACATATCCGGATCACTTTTAAAAACCTGGATGATCGCATCATCTCCGGACATTTGTCCTGTTCCGTCATCCTGAACTGCAAGTCCGAAAGTATATGTTCCATGCGGACAAGGACTGCTTCCTGAAGCGTAAACATTACCGGTAAAATTACCTGTCCACGTATTATAGTTACCAACGATATGAAACTTACATCCGCTTTTAGATGTTAAAGTAATATCAATATGAATCTTTTTATTGATTCGGGAGGTTACTGAAGTATTAGACAAACCTGTGGATGCTAATAACGTTGTGCCTGATCCTAAAAGGAAAAGTGAAAAAAATGCAATTTTCATTTTGATTAAATTTAGATGTCTCTCATTTTAACATTCAGTTGAGAGTTTAGACTGACTTAGACTGATTAATAATGGCCATTTATTTAAGTGAATAAGTGAGGTGATATTAAAAAAAAGATTGATGCATCAATAATGTTTTAACATTTGTTAACAATTAAAATTCTTCTTTAAGAAATCATCCGATCAAAATATGCAGGTCTTCAAATAGCAAAATACGTTCATCCAAACCATTCTTTTCGCATCTTTGTTCTACAATTAATTTACACCCTCATGGCAATAGCAGTTGGAGATAAATGCCCGTCATTTACATTAAAGAATCAAAACAATCAGGACTTTGATATCCAATCCGTACTTGAAAAAAAAGTATTGGTCATTTATTTTTATCCGAAGGATGATACGCCCGGATGCACAGCAGAAGCGTGTTCCTTTCGCGACAGCTATGAGGATTTCAAAGACCTGGGTTGTGAAGTGATCGGAATTTCCAGTGATTCACCTAAGAAACATGCGGAATTTGCAGCTAAGCACCGATTGACTTTTACTTTGCTTGCAGATACTTCCAAAACGGTTCGTAAGCAGTTTGGAGTTCCGGGAAACTTGTTTGGTTTGATCCCCGGACGCGTAACTTACATTATTGATAAAAAAGGAACTGTACGGCACATTTACAATTCACTGACGAATGCTGCCGGACATATTCAAGAATCCATTAATGCCGTAAAGTCCATTGTCCATGAAGAAGCTTAATCTCCTATTTCCGATCCTGATCAGTGCAGGTCTTGCAGCTACTTCCTGTGCACGGGAAGAAGAAACATCCTGCTCTCAGCCTCAGATAGAACCCGGAACTGAAAAAAACATGGAAGGTGATTTTGACGCGAAACTGGCAGCAGAATTGGGGGCAGATGATTACGGAATGAAACAGTACGTAATGGCTTTCCTCAAAAAAGGCCCGAAACAGGACCAAAGTCCGGAAGAAGTGCAACGTTTGCAGCGAGCCCATATGGAACACATCGGGAAACTCGCAGAACAGCGTACGCTCATCGTTTCCGGTCCGTTCATGGACGACACCGAACTGCGCGGAGTTTATATTTTCGATGTGGAAACAGTAGCAGAAGCCGAATCATTGACGAAAAACGATCCTTCCATCCAGGCGGGAAGGCTGGCTTTTGAATTCCATCCGTGGTATGGTTCTGCAGCATTGATCCAATCGGCTGAGATACACAAAACCATTTCGAAGAAGGAGATTTAATATTTCCGTGACCGCACAGCCTTCGGAACCAGTGATTCGCTCAATGCAGATTCTACGAACTGCGGTGAATTGAATAACTCATCTACTTTCCTGATCCGGTAATCGAAGATGCTTTCCAACTGTTTTCGAACGAAGAGCCAGTGGACCATTTTACCGATGAAACCCAAAGGCATACGGTAGGTAATTAAATCGGTCATTTCAACTCCACCGTCCACTTCTTTGAAATGATGCTCATGGTGCCACATTCCGTAAGGGCCTTTTCGCTGCTCATCCACGAAATAAAGTTCGTCTTTGATTGTCCGGATCTCACTGATCCAAGTCAGTGGAATTCCCAGGATCGGTCGAATGGTGTAGTGAATGATCAAGCCTTCATACATGGCTTCCGGAACCGGAGAATGCACCCTGAAATCAATATAGTCCGGTGTGATGATATGCAGGTTTTCCGGCGCAGAAAAATACTTCCAACAAGTCTGGAGATCGGTTCTGATGAATTGTGTTCGCTTTAACTGATACATTTTGTTGAAGGAATGGTTCCTACTAAATGTAAGGAAACGAATCCGGCTTTAAAAAAAAGATTCACACGCTTTAACAATTCAGCGCGGAGTGTGACTCACTGTCGTACTTTTCTAACTACCGCGAAGGAAAGAGTTCTTCCACTTTCCGGATCCGGTAATCAAAGATGCTTTCCAGCTGTTTTCTAACAAAGAGCCTATGTGCCAACCGCCCGAGAAATCCGAAAGGCAATGAATAGCTGACGATATCGGTCATTTCAACGCCACCGTCAACCGCTTTGAAGTGGTGTTCGTGGTGCCACATTTTGTAAGGACCCTGACGCTGCTCATCCACAAAATACTGGTGGTTCTTTACATAGGTAATTTCCGTTACCCAATTCATCGGGATTTTCAAAACAGGAGAAACTTTGTAGCTGATAATCAATCCGTGGTACATTTCATCCGGAACGTCTGTCAGGACTTTAAATCCCATATAGTCCGGAGTAATGACCTGCAAATTAGCAGGTGCGCAAAAGAACTTCCAACAAGTTTCGAGGTCTGTTTTTACAAATTGTGTGCGTTTGAGCTGATACATAGTATGTAATTAATATTCATTTGTAACTGTCATTTTCTGCCTTTCAATCACTCTTAAGTATTCCTCCCTCGTCATTAAAACAAGTTCACACGCTTTAGTAATTCAGAGCGATGTGCTTCACTGACCGGGATTTCTTTTTCGTCTATCAACACCAGCGATTTGGGATTGATCTGTGAGATTTGCGTAATGTTGACCACAAAGGAGCGGTGCACGCGTAAAAATTCCTGTACCGGAAGTTTAGCTTCCACGTGTTTCAAACTATAACTCACGATGAACTTCGAATCCTTGGTGTGAAGAATGGAATAATTGTCGCAGGCTTCTGCATGGGTAATATCCGAATAGGCCAGTTTCACCAGTTTCTGCTTGTCTTTAATGAAGAAATGCGTATTTACTAAAACCGACCCGGTAAAATCGACCTGGGTATTGCTGGTACGAATCTGGAATGCGTGCCAGGCCAACTCGATCTGTGTAATCAAATCGATTTTCTTGAATGGTTTCATGACAAAACCGGTCGGATTGGTCAGCTTCACTCGTTCCAGGGTATGTGAATCGGTATTGGAAGTCACGAACAAAAAAGGCTTATTGATTTGCTGATTGACAAAATGTGCCAGGTCCACCCCATCCGGCCCGTTTCCCAGGTTAATATCCAATAGTAAGAGATCCGGTTTGCAGCGCATCAATTGCTGTTTCGCATCATCAAAACTGTCTGCTATTCCCAAACATTCAAATCCTTCATCTGCCAAACACTGCTCTAAAAAAGCGGAAATGATCGGCTCATCCTCCACAATAAAAATCTTTGGTTTCGTCATGACAATAGATTGTATTTCGTGATCACTAATTCTGTCTTAAGTCCTGTATCGCTATTTGTTTCCTTAAATTCTGCTTTCAGTTTACGCGCCATGGAACGAATCAGCTTGGCCCCAAAATGAGTTCCTTCCTGAATATTCGATTTTCCGTTACCATTATCCGAAACGATCAAAACCAGTTTCTTGTCCCGAATTTTCAAAGATAAACTGATTTGTGGATGCGCTTGTTTATCAAATGCGTATTTGCACGAGTTCATCACCAATTCCGACACGATGAGACCAATGGGTAAAGCCGTTTCAATATCCAGGTTCAGATTGTCGCACTCAGAATTCAGGTAAATTTCCTTGTCAACCTCCTTTTTGAAATGCGTGATCAGATCATTGACCAATTCGGCCAGGTATGGTCCTATTTGAACTGCACGGATATTTTCAGATTGATACAATTTCTGATGGATCATGGAAATCGCGTTGATCCGGTTCATACTTGCATCAATCAACTCAATAGATTCCGGGTCTTTCAATTCGCGCGACTGGAGATCCAAAATAGCAGAAATGATCTGAAGGTTATTTTTTACCCGGTGGTGGACTTCTGCCATCATGAATTCCTTTTGTTCCAGGTTTGCCTGTGTCATGATGTATTTCTGCTCCAGCAGTGTGTTAATCCGTTTGTTGTTCCGGAACAAAAAGAACAAAAGCAGGGATACAAGCAGAATAATGAAGATAATGACTCCCAGGATCAGCAATTGCCACTGATGGTTTTCCTGCTCAGCATGTTGTTTCAACTTCAGTTCCTTGACCTCAAATTTTGCCTGCATTTCTGCAAGGGCATCACTTTTGCCCCGGTTGAAAATGGTATCGCTCAAAATGGTATACTCATTCAAACTTTGGTATGCTTTTTTGTATTCCCCTTCTTCAAAATAAATCCGCGACAAGACCTCATGCGCAAAAACTTCCCGTTCCTTCGCACCGATTTCCTGTGATATTTTCAGTGCTTTGAGCGAATATTCTTTTGCCAGGCCGAATTGCTTTTGATCAACATAACAATTTGCAAGTCCGAGATAAGCAGATTCCAGGTTGTAATCGTTGTCGTACTTCTTAAAGTTTTCCGATGCCCTTTCAAAATAACGAATCGCCTTTTCAAAATCTTTTTGATCGTAATAAATTTTACCCAGCGAATTATAGGCCGCACCGAGGCCATCCAACTGATTATTCTTTTTGTAAAGTTCTATTGCCTGCCTAAAATTGGCTTCGGCTTCCCTGGGTTTATTTTGGTACGTGAATGTAATCCCCTGGTTCACCAAAGCATTGGCCAAATCCACCTCCAAATGAAGTTTTCTGCAAAGTTTGATTGCTTTCTGATGATAATAATCCGCATTCTCATATTGATATTGAGAAAAGTAACAAATCCCCAATTGAGAATAACAATAACTCAGATTTTCCAAATCGTTCTCTAAACGGAACAAATGAATTGCCCGCTGAAAATAGTTGATCGCTACTTTCGCATTGCCTTTGATATCATTTGCTATGGCTAAGTTCATGCAGGCAAAAGCTTCACCCGGCTGATAGTCAATCGATTTGGACAAACTCAGGGCTTTTGAACTTAATTCGATGGATTTCTCTACGCTGGTTGTATAAAGAATCTCCGCTTTCAAATTAAGCGAATCTATCCTCTCCGTATTCTTTTGGGCAAAAATACAGCCTGTCACCAGAGCGAAAATCAGGAGGAGAGAAAATCGAATCATCTTTACCTCAAATTTAACACCATTTACTCAAAATTATTCCCCAAACACCCTTTTTTTTTGAGTACACAGCGCACATTCACGAATTTCGCGCCACGTGTATGAAGAATCAGTTGTCCATTCCCCTTATTTCCATTGGTAATTTGCGATTTATTGCTTTTTACACACGATTTACGAAAACAAATTAATCACCAAATCAAAGCTGTAATCGAATGATGCTTACAGAAACTATAGCGTTTAAACATTGGGTGTTCGAAGTACCGGGTAAACTAACACGGAAAATATACTCGAATACCCTGTGTGGCTACTCCGAATTCCACATACAGGAATTCCGGTCTTTCTTTAAATACTACGATGACATTTTCACTCCGGAGATCAAAGATCTGCTGAGCAGCCTGGGTATCGATTACAAAAAGGACACTTTCCTGAAACTGCTGCAGGATAACGAAAAACAAATATTCGTTATTACTTACCAATTCCTGGGAAGTATGCAAATAAACGCTATGGAACGTACAAAGGAACCTTTTCTTTCGGACAAACTGGAATACGAACCGATCTCTGATAAAACCAGCATTGCTTTTTACCAGGTAGAAGAAACCATGATCGAAATGGAGATTCTTTATGTAGAGATTTTGTTTAGGGTTTGATAACTAATTATGAATGGATCAATTATAAATTATCAAGGAGACTGAATGCTTCCGCTGTAGCTTTAGCATAGGCGCAGCGGAGTCAAAGTCTGTTGATAATTTTATTATTCATAATTGATAATTACACTTCCACCAACTCAATCGGCAAACCGTCCGGATCTGCGAAAAAGGTGAAGCGTTTTCCGGTAAATTCATCGATTCTTACTTCCTCACAAGCAACATTTTTCGATAAAAGTTCCCGAATAGCATGATCTATATTTTCAACACTGAAAGCCAAATGCCTCAATCCGCTTGCCTCCGGTTTTGAAACCCGTTTGGGCGGATCGGGAAAGGAAAACAGTTCGATGCAGTAAACACCGTTCAGGATGAGGTCCAGTTTATACGAATCACGCTCGGAACGGTAATGCTCTGCTAAAATCTCAAAGTTCAGAACTTCGGTGTAAAATCGTTTGGAAGCTTCATAATCCGAGCAAATAACGGCAATGTGATGAACGGATTTCAACATGGAACTTAGATGTATTTATGTCCGATCAGGTAATTCTTCACGTAATCATCTATTCCTTCTTCCAATGTATGAAAAGGAATATCGTAACCCTGATTGATCAGTTTTTGCATATTCGCTTCGGTAAAATACTGGTACTTATCCCGAATATCTGCCGGCGTGTCGATGAAAGAAATCTGAGGTTCTTTCCCCAAAGCTTTGAAAGTGTTCTCAGCCAGGTCCAGGAAAGTACGTGCTTTTCCGGAACCCAGGTTATAGATTCCCGACTTAGCCGTTCCTTTCATCAGGAACTCGATCACAGAAACCAAATCCTTTACATAAACGAAATCGCGCATTTGTCCGCCGTCTGTATACTCCGGATTGTGCGAGCGGAACAACTTCATGGATCCATGCTCCTTCACCTGGTTAAACGTATGAAAGATCACCGATGCCATTCGCGCCTTGTGGTATTCATTTGGTCCGTAGACATTGAAAAACTTCAGTCCGTACCAATGCGGTGGAGTTTCTGTTTGCTCCAAAGCCCACATATCAAACCATTGCTTCGACCATCCGTATGGATTCAAAGGCTGTAAAAGCGGCATGGTTTCCTCCTTATCGTCATAACCCAATTCACCCAAACCATAAGTTGCGGCAGAACTTGCATAAACGAGCGGAATGCGGGATTTCACACAGTGGTTCCAAACCATTTTGGAATACTCCACATTCAGTTCATCAAAGATTTCTTTATCAAATTCCGTTGTATCCGTTCGTGCTCCGATGTGCAGAACACACGTTACCTCATCACCGAATTCAGTCATCCACTGATCGAAATCAGCTCGCTGGATCATCGCTACAAAAAGCTTCCCGTCTAAATTGGCAGCTTTATCCGTCTGTGAAAAATCATCTACCAAAACGAGGTTATTAATCCCTTTGCTATTTAAAGTTCCAACAATACAACTTCCAATAAAACCTGCTGCTCCTGTAATGACGATCATGAATGCTAATTTTGAGTACAAATTTACAAAAGTAAACTCACAATAGCTTCTTCATTTTTTTCGTTTAAAGTACCACCTTTCTATTAATCGAACCCTACCGGAAGGGAATAATTCAATATTTAGAATTTCCATTTTGCGGTTATTCAACTTTTCAAGCGTAAATAAACCCATCGTATTGGTAAAACCAGTTGTGGCATCGTAATTTCCAAAACCAAATTGTTCCCCATCAACGCTCATCCACCAGCGATTTGCCGTAAACAAAGTTGTTTGAAAAAAAGAATAAACTTCACTTTGAAGAGCTGAACTGTACTGCAATTCATACGCATCAAGGTATTGAAAATCATCTTCATGATAAAGAAACAAAGTACCCAAATCACTCCACTCATTTGTATTAACTAAAGTTCCCAGCGTGTCATAATTTTCCTGAACCACTTTTTCAATAGTCCAGGGCCCGGCGGCACGTGTCATTACTTTTTTAGGTTCGTCTTTAAAACAACCTGTTAATTGGAAAACCAAAATCACCAATCCTATAATTGTGCTACTTTTTCTCATCTGAACCAAATGTTAACTGTAGTCCGAAGACTCCTCTTGAAATTCTATACACTTCTTTCAATCCTTCTGTAGTTGCGGCAATTTGATCTTGTGTAGCAGTTGACTGAAAGTATTTCGAATCCGTAGCGCTGTTAGATTCCGAAAAATCACCACCCAAATATTCTGATTTGTTAATCATAAAACTCACGTCCAAAAAGACACCAAGCATTTTTGTGAATCGATATTCTATCCGACCTCCAACCAAACTTGTTAGGCGCCAACTGGTATAAACTCCATTCAAACTCCTTTCTCCTCCATAACTTTTGGTCTTTCCGTAAGAATAAAAAGTACTCAGATTCAAACTATTGATGCTCATATTTAAATAAGGAATAAACCCAAATTTCTTCTTGCCAATTCGCCCACCAATTTGAAGTTCGAAATACGCGTTTTTAAATTGGAAAGAGCGACTTTGATCATACTCGTATCTAGCTTTGGATTGAAAACCTATAATTTTTCCCAAGTTGATCCCTGTAACAAACCACTTCATCCGGAACATTCCTCCGAAATGATAACCCATCCCAAAAGGATTAAATTTTGCAGGTTCAATCATGGAGCTACCGCTGTTTTGAGCATTATAAGTTTCCAGATATGTTTTGAATCCCGGGAAATTTAAATGGGAAGCACTTACTCCTCCCTGAAGTTGAAATTCAAATTGTGCGAAACTGAAATTCCGGCAAGAAATCAGCAAAATTGCGATTAGGATAATTTGTTTCATTTGCTGATTTTTGGTTTGATAATTAGACCACATTGCAGGTAATTGAGGTTGAAAATCCAGTCTTCATAAAGCGCTCCACGACCAACCTCTGATAATTGATTGAATACCAAACCAATTTCGGGTCGCAGCGATATATCTAGCTTTTCGTTATGAATGACTGCAAACTCGATTCCAACTCCATTGACAATATTTAGCGATTTAGATCCTGGCTTATATCCACCGGAAAGCAACAGAATTCTATATCCCATTGTTTCCCGTTTAATAGTCTCACTTCCTGGTGATTCAGCACTGAACTTGATGCGGTAACGGACAAATCCAACATCATAGAAAAATCCAATTCGTTTAAATGGAGTGTAGGTGAAATTGTAGTGAATTCCTCCGAATTTTGATTTCAATGCAAAAGTTTCCTCCAAATTTTGGGTGACATTTGTCCTTTTCCCGGATGCGCTGTTGCTCTTCCCTTCGAAATAAATGCTGTGTTTCGTTTTCTCTGATGCTTCAACCTCCAAACCCAGAACAAGACCGCTGTTCAACTGATCCCAATTCAGTTCGTTCGTTACATCATAAACATCTGTTGAACCGCTAAAACTTGGCGCATTGGATGCGGCATCATAGGAATAATTATATCCCAAATTAAACTTTGCGGCCAAATTTGCCTGCTGACTTTCGAGGTAATTGTAGCGTCCACCAACAACACCAATTAGCAATCGAACTTGCGAAGTACTTTGAAAAGAAAGAAACCAAAGCAATCCGATAAGGAGTATCTTTTTTATCATCGTTGCAAAATTGGAAAAGTCTGTCCCACAAATCAATATGTCAATTGAGGTATTTTTCTTTTTCAGTTAACCGATTTGCGAATTATTTTCTATCACTCAGGTGTCTTTTTTAACAAGGTTCCAGGTCCAAAAAAGGTCATTATCACTAAAAAATGGTAACTTTGTATCCAATTTTTCAAGACTTGGAAACAGTATACATTACCCGAAGAGAACATTTCAATGCAGCCCATAAACTATGGCGCGAAGAATGGTCTGATGAAAAGAATGAAGCAATTTTCGGTAAGTGCAGTAACAAAAACTGGCACGGACACAACTTCGAATTATTCGTAACCGTAAAAGGCGAGCCCAACCCGGAAACAGGTTTCGTGATCAATTTAAAAGACCTGAGTGTCATCATCAAAGAGTTGGTGATCGAAGAACTCGACCACAAGAACCTGAACCTCGATGTGCCATTCTTAACAGGAAAACTGGCTTCTACTGAAAATCTGGCAATTGAGATCTGGAAAATCATTGATGCTCCGATCCGACAGGCCGGCGGACAGCTTTGCAAAATCAAACTGGTAGAGACGGAAAACAATTACGTAGAATACTTCGGCGGTAAAGAACCGTTTTAACAATAGACACTTCGACTCCGCTCAGCGTCCTTAAGACTTCACTGAAAAGGTGACTGAGCAGAGTCGAAGTCACTTTTCAATTTTCAATTCAAACTATGAGCGAATTTCATTACAACGACGACACGACAGAAAACATTTCCAACGTTTACAAATCCATTCTTTCACAAATCGGCGAAAATCCGGAACGCGAAGGACTGCTAAAAACTCCCGAACGCGTTGCCAAAGCATTGCAATTCCTGACCCAGGGATACGACATCAAACCGGAAGAAATTTTAAAAAGCGCTTTATTCCACGAAGAGTACTCGGAAATGGTTATCGTGAAAGACATCGAAGTTTATTCCATGTGTGAGCATCATATGCTGCCATTCTTCGGAAAAGCACATATCGCTTATATTCCGAACGGAACAATTGTGGGACTGAGCAAAATCCC
>CAMLDR010000138.1 GCA_946478775.1 uncultured Flavobacteriales bacterium | reverse complement strand
TGATGGTGTGAACTGCTCCGTCATCTAAATTGGCAAGTGAAGCAAAGGCAGGAGTAGGTCCGCAATAAGGAGCAGCGGGCCCAACAAGGTTTCCGTCAATCTCCACGGCAATATGGTCTGCCAGCAAATCAAAGACATGAGCCGGATTATCGTTATCATAAGTGTCAAATTCAACCACAAGAGAGTTTGCAATGCCACCGGCTCCCAATTGCCCTCCGGCCGTTCCGCAAGCTACCGGGTTTGGCTGAAAAGTAAAAGTGGTTCCATCGGCGCCATTGATGTTATTCCCGAAATAGTAGTTCAGAGAGAGATTGAACGGCTGATTGAAGTCAATTACTGTATTATTCCATGCACAGCCTGTTTGATCGGTAGTTTCCGGAGTGAGTTGAATACAGCTTTGTCCGCCGATTGTCTGGTAACTGGCACTTCCGTTCAGGCAATAGTTTCCGGTGTTTGCAACCATCTTGTAAGCTAAAGTAACATTGGTACTTAAATCGTGCACACAATTGTAACTCGACACCAGTATGCGGATACTTCCTGTGAATGTAGCTGTCCAGTTGATGGAAGCATTTGTTCCGCAGATATCATCTGCATAGACAATCTCAGTAACTCCTGTTGAATTCAGTAATGTTAATTGTGAATCCATCCCGGAGGCAGCCCCTCCAGCACAAAATGTAAACTCATATTGGTTGCATTGAACCACATTAACCGTATAGTACCTTCCGTTTTGAGTGGCAATGGTTTGATAAGCTGCGGTTGGTGTCAATGCCCCGGATGCGGTTCCGCCGGTACATGCCCAGATAGGAATGAGTGACAAACCACTAAAAAGTAGTAGTAGGATAGCTTGCTTCATAATCGAGTGTTTGAGCAAATCTACTAAAACGATATAGTTATTTCCAAATTTTTAACACATTATTTACTAAATATTTAGCATTCGATTAAATATGAAGTAACAGGGCAAAAAAAAATCCCCGTTTTTCGCGGGGATTTTTTAGTTAGAAACTTGGACAACTAATGGTCTTGAAAGTCCGTGTACTGATTTTTGCATTTTTCGGATATTTGACCGAATAACCCAATTCCAGGTTAATGGTTTCGCCCGGCTGAATAGTAAGCATATAAGATACTTCTCCGGTAAGATCATCCTTTTTACCTGTTCCGATCGTTTCTACCGTTACGGTAATTTCACTGGAACTGGAAAGTGGGATTTGGTCAAATACATTGATTTTTACAGGAACTGTTCGGTTGTTTCGAACCTGGATATCGTAGAAGTAGGTGTCTTTTTTCGTACTTCCCGAAACTTTTTTCGTGCTCATTTCGGATTTCAATTTGCGCAATACCTGGATTTTTGAATCACGTCCGAATGATAAGCTCAAGGTGTCATCTACATTGTTTGTATTGATCTCACTGACTCCCACATAGTTTCCTGCAAAGTAAACGTTCGTTGGGCCGGGGATTAAATCCAGGTCCTGCCATCCTACAATGTTTGCAAGTAAGAAAGATCCCTGATCCAATTTCGGAACCGACACATGGGTGAATGTTGCCGGCATATTAATCTCTTTGATCTCAACAATGTAAGGCTTGGCGTCTGTAGGACATGAGAATGTATGCGCAATAACAAATTCGGTATTCAAATCTGAGATTTCGATCTGCTTCATGGCAACCGTGCTTACTTTTTTTCCTTCATTTCTGTTTTCCATCCCGGAACCAAATAAGCCTCCGGAGTTATCCGATACTTTTTGATCCAGCACATAATTATCGTATGCACGCTGATTGGCCATATTAATTTCATTCATGACCGCGTTGCGGTAATCTGCTTTCTGCTGAACGGGCTGCACATAATTTTTCTTGCTGTACTCCACTTGCTCACCATAACGGATGTAGAACGGATTTAAAATAGGAGAAGCAGCACTTAACAGCGGATCTGAAGTACTTAAAGTCAAAGCGACATTCTTCCAGTCATTCCCGGTATTGTTGTAGACCTGGGCTTTGTATTTCAGGTTAATGGACTGATTCAGGTCTGTAGCCGACAAATCGTAGGTTGCTGCCCATCCGCAATCAGAAACCAAATATTTCAATGTTCCGGAAATGTCTGTACTGTTGTCCGCATCAATCAGTACAATCACCTGGTTGCTGCGCTGGTTTTCCACATAGTTCATTTCGGTTAGCTTAAAACGGGAATCATTGATTCTAGCAGCTAGAACATCTTGTTCTTTTTTGATCTTAGTAATCGTTTTATTGATCTCGAATGTGCGCGTTCGGTAGTATTCTCCGGCAGCTTTGATCTGATCGATAGTCAGGGTGTTTTGGCCCTTCAGATCTTTATTGGTATTCAATATTCCCAATTCTGCCTGGTAAGAACTCAATAAATCCACATTTAACTGGTGGCGGTCTTTTAAATGTTCCAGGGAATCCGCCAGAATTTTAATTCTCGGGTTCCATTGCTCAGCTGCTAAAAAATCCATTTCTGTTGAAATAGATACCAGCCGGAAAGAACCCGTACCTGTGAATTGGATGGTCCTTGGGTCTGCAAATGCCGAAATTCCCGAAAAGATGATCTTATTTCTTCCTTTTGCCAGCTTAACGGGTGTTTCGTGCATCATTTCACCTGCTGTGAGGAATAATTTCACCCGCTTGATCTCTGTTTTCAATACTTGCTCCTGGATATTTTGGGCAAAGCTTACTATTGGAAAAATAACCAGTAAGAGGTTTAAAAAGTGTTTGTTCATAGAATTGGTTTTAGCGTAATACAAATAAGCAGCACGTTCGTTCAAAAACAAAATGTTTTATTTAAAACAAAATGTGTTAAAACAAAAACTTTGTGAAATAAATATTTGTTTTTAGTTTTGTATTCTGAAAAGTAACAATAAAATGAACTCAAGAATCTTAGAATCTGTGGCTGGTGAATTTGGAACTCCGGTTTACGTATATGACGAAGCAAAAATTATTTCACAGTACAATCGGTTGAAGAATGCCTTTGGATCGCAGGAGGTGAAACTGCATTATGCAATGAAGGCTTTAAGCAATATCAATGTGCTGAAGACGCTGAAGGAACAGGGAGCAGGTTTGGATGCTGTTTCCATAGAAGAAGTTCTTTTGGGATTGAGAGCAGGGTTCGAAGCAAATGAAATTATGTATACACCTAATGGAGTTGCCTTTTCTGAGATAGAAGAAGCGGTTGCTTTGGGAGTAATGATCAATATTGATAACCTGAGCGTACTGGAGCATTTCGGGATGGTTTACGGAGCAAGTGTTCCTGTTTGTATTCGTATAAATCCGCACATTCTGGCCGGTGGACATGCGAATATTTCTGTAGGGCATATTGATTCCAAGTTTGGGATATCCATCCATCAATTGAGACATATCCAGCGAATTGTGGAGCATTATAAATTGCACATTGTGGGACTGCATATGCATACCGGCAGTGATATCGTGGATGCTGATGTGTTTTTGCAAGGTGCAGATTTATTGTACCAGGCTGCAAGCTACTTCCCTGAATTGGAATTTATGGATTTCGGTTCCGGTTTTAAAGTGGCTTACAAAGAAGGAGATTTTGTAACTCCGATTGAAGAGATTGGAATGAAAATAGGGGAGTCCTTCCAAAATTTCTGCAAAGAATACGGCCGTGAACTGGAATTGTGGTTTGAACCGGGAAAATTCCTGGTCAGTGAAAGCGGCGTATTGCTTGTTTCTGTGAACGTGGTAAAGCAAACAACATCGACAATCTTTTTGGGTGTGAACAGCGGACAAAACCACCTGATTCGGCCGATGTTCTACAATGCCTATCATCGCATTGAGAATCTTTCAAATCCGGAAGGACATAAAAAGTTGTATTCTGTGGTTGGGTATATTTGTGAGACAGACACTTTTGGTTATGACCGCCCGATCTCTGAAGCAAAAGTTGGCGATATTCTGGGAATTTATAATGCGGGAGCTTATGGATTCAGTATGAGTAATCAATACAATTCGCGCCTCAGACCTGCTGAAGTTTATATGAAGGACGGAATTCCACAATTGATCCGGAAAAGAGAAACACTGGAAGATATCACCCGAAATGAAATTGATCTGTCAGTAAGTTCTATCTACGCTGCAACTACTAAGTAAAAGCTTAAAAGCTTTTCGTTAACTAAACCTTCGTTGAGCCGGTAATTCTTTATCGGCTCAATGATTTTTGAAAAGTCCTTTTTTCTGTGCGATAATGATCAGGTCGGTATCTGTTTCCGTTTCGGAAACGGCAAAGGGCTGCGTATGTTTAGATAGGACCTGAAAGCCTATCTGTTCCATCAAACGGATCAAAAAATCGGCTTCATAATAATGCATCATTAATTCTTCTCCTGTGCTGGAAGCTTTTGGTCTCGAATTTTCATACAGATCTTCCATGGTACTTAGGTAGATAATCCCGTTTGGGGCCAGTTTTTCATAAGCTTTTAAAAGAAGCAGTTCCACTTGCTCTATGGGAAGATATGGGAACAGAAAACCGATGACGACCGCATCAAAATCGGAATCAAGCCCATCGATTTGCAGCGCATCATATACCAAAAAGCGAGCAGTTGGATTGTTAATTCGTGCCAGGTCAATCATGTTTGGCGCCAAATCAATCCCCAGTAGCTTTAAGCCGGGTTTCCGATCCAGTAAAAAACGACTGATATTTCCCGGACCGCAGGCTACATCCAATACAGACGAGTCAGCTGCTAACCGGGAAAGAAAAACTTCCAGTGATTCTTTGTAATGATCCACGGAAAAGAAGCACTGCTGATACGAATCAGCAAGTTTATTAAATAAGTTGACTGCTTTTTGATTATTTGTTATGTTCACAGTTTTTTCGGGTAAATTAGATAAAATTTTTGCTTTTATGGTGCGCGCTTTAGGATTTGTAATCGTCTTGTTTTTTTTGGTTCCTTTTTTCTTTGCCTGTTCAAATGACAGTAAAAAGTCAGATGAAAACTCCGAAAGAACCGAAAAAAAGAGATTACATGGAAAAAGGAAGATTTCAGAAGGAGCCAGTAAATTGACGGCTTCAAGTGGAAATTACCAGTTCATTCATAACGACTCGCTCAGTGATTATATCAATGCTTATAACAAAACTTTAGCATTGTTTGAACTGCCGGTGGATGAAAAAGACATTCAGACAAAATATGGGAGTGCGCATGTGCTTGTCTGCGGAAAACCCGGAAATCCTCCACTTGTGCTACTTCATGGCATGAATGCGAGTTCTACCATGTGGTATCCTAATATGAAGGCATTGGCTAAAAATCATTGTGTTTATGCGATTGATTTCTTATTGGAGCCCGGAAAATCTACGTGTAACACAAAGCGCTTGAATAAAGAACAAATTGCCGACTGGTACGATGAAGTATTTTCGAAACTGGAATTGGAATCCTTTTACCTGGTTGGCTGTTCACGCGGTGGATGGCTTGCGACGGCTATTTCTATCAATAAACCTGAAAAAGTAAAGAAACTCGTATTGTTGAGTCCAGCCCAAACATTTACCTGGATTCCGCCCAGCTCAGCATTATTAAGTAACATCACTTATTCCATTTCTCCCAACAAAGAGAAATTGGGGCATATATTATCGGGGTTATCGGTGAGAAGTGTGAAAATAAGCAAGACTTATTTTGATCAGTATTACCTGGGTACGGAGAAAGATCATATCGCTTCCTGTATTTTTGAGATGACGCCTTATGCTAAAAAATCGATTGAGACTTTAAAAATGCCGGTTTTAGTATTGATTGGAGATAAGGATATTGTAAACAATGAGCGATGTCTGAATAAAGTGGAAAAGTTGCTTCCGGCTGCTCAAACCGGAATTATTGAAAATGCGGGACACTTTTTGAGTTTTGATCAGCCAGATACAGTGAATTCGCTCATTCTGAAATTTTTAAGATAGCAGAGCTAATTGTGTAATAAATAACAATTGGTTATTATTTAGTTAATCAACTGCTTTTTTTGTAGAATAGGCAACTACTTTGTCGTAATTTCGTTTTTGAATTAGAATTTGTAATAATTCAACACTTATGAGATTACTACTACTAGCATCAATAGCTTCGGTTATTGGCGCAACTACTTTGCACGCACATGAAACCGGCGTGCCCTTAAAATCTGTTTATCAGTTATCAGGAGATACACTCTCATCCGATTCCCTGCAGAAACTCTATCAGCACATTGATTTGTTATCCGTATTCGATTTGAAGAAATGGCGTGAATCCTACATTTACAAGAACCGGACCCAGCCATCAAATCAAAATAAGCAGATCCTGATTTATATCGAAGAGCGCTTAAAAGTTGTCAAATGAAAAAGCTGATCTGCCTTGTAATAATCCTGATCAGTTTGACAGGTTATACACAAACACAACCACCCTGCGGATCGAATCCTGCAGCAGGAAACACTTGTGCTACTGCGACTCCTATTTGTGAGTTGAACGGGTATTGTGGAAACACATCTTCCAGTTACACACCGGACGCCTGGGGTTCTGCCGGAGCACCTTTCGGTTGTGGATTTCTCGGTTTGAGTTCTTGTCCGGGAACCGGAGTTCTCGGTTCGTTTTGCGGATCAGTGGAAAATGATTCCTATTTGTCATTTGTGGCTTCATCTTCCTCTATTTCGTTTAACTGCTGGGTATATAATTCTACGAACGGAGATGGGATTCAGATTATGATATTCTCGGGCACCTGTGGTGGAAATATTACTTCTTATTATTGTGATCAAATTGTTCCGTCAGCTTCAGCTCAAACAGTTTCTGCAACAGGATTGACTCCGGGAAATACCTATTACATCATGATCGATGGATTTGCCGGTGACGTATGTGATTATACTTTTGCGGCAAATACAGGAGTTGCTATTCCTGTGGATGTTACCCCTGTGACTTCCACTATTTGTTCCGGGCAATCAGTAACCCTTACAGCTACAGGCGGGAATGGAACCTATAACTGGAATGCTTCTCCAAATTTAAGCGGCACAACAGGGGCTACAGTTACTGCAACTCCTCCTTCTACACCAGGAACTTACACCTATACGGTGAATTCATCCGGAGGGAACCCAATGTGCCCTTCTGCGACTGCAGCAACGGCAACAATTACAGTCAATTCTTGTGGTGGATGTACCGTTACTGCCGGGAACAGCGGTGATGTTTGTCAGGGAACTGCCACATTCAATTTAACTGCAACAAATGTAGCAGGTGCAACCTGGAACTGGGTAGGGCCAAACGGATTTACTTCCAGTGTCCAAAATCCTGCAAGTGTCCCTGTTCCTGCAGCTGCCGGTTCTTATACTTATACCGTAACTGCAACAGTTGCCGGAACTCCATGTACGTCCACAACTACGATTGTGGTAAATCCAACTCCCACGATTAATGCTCCGTTAACGACACTCTGTGTGGGCGGAACTACCAATTTAACGGGGTCTGGAACTGCTCACGCAAGCACTCCCTGGGCTTCTTCAAATACAGGAGTTGCTTCTGTTTCAAGTACAGGAGTTGTTACTGCCGTTTCGGCCGGTACCACTACCATTACTTATATGAATTCAGGAGGATGTACGGTTACTCAGGCAATTACAGTTGTTTCTTTACCAACGGCAAGTATTGCCGGAAATACAACTGTCTGCAGCGGTCAAAGTACTACCATTAGCTTTACAGGAACTCCAAATGCAACGGTAACTTACCAGGCAGGCGGAGCAAACCAAACGATTGTACTGGACGCTGCCGGAAACGGGTCTTTACCGGTTTCCCCTGCTGCAACAACTACTTATACACTGGTAAGTGTGCAGATTAATCCACCGGGTGGATGCAGTGCCGCATTAGTCGGATCGGCTACAGTGACTATTTCACCACTTCCAACTGCTGATGCAGTTTCTCCGATTACAGTTTGTTCCAATGCAAATGTTTCGGTTCCTGCATTTACATCGACACCCGCAGGGGCAACTTTTACCTGGACGAATACCAATACTACCATTGGTCTAGCTGCCAGCGGATCAGGAGATATCACCTCATTTACAGGTTTGAACCCCGGTTCCGGTTCAAATACGGCAACAATTGTCCTTACTCCAACTTTAAGCGGATGTGTCGGTGCTCCTGCATCTTTCACTATTACAGTTGATTCCCCTCCGGTTGCAAATGCCGGAAATGATGTGACCATGTGTGTGAATGCGCCGGGAACGAATCAGCTTGGTCAGACACCGGCTGCAGGAACAAGTTACTCCTGGACTCCAACGACAGGGCTGAGCAACGCAGCAATAGCAAATCCTACTTTTGACGGAACCGTTGCAGGCGTAACGAATTATACCCTTACGGCCAGCGTTGGCGCTTGTTCTGCAACAGATCATGTTACGGTGACTATCTATGCTTTACCGGTTGTTACATTTAATAGCGATTTGACTTCGGGATGCAATCCGCAGGAAATCACCTTCAATAATACGACCGCAAACGCATCGAACTGTACCTGGAATTTTGAAGGAATCGGTACGGAAAACGCTTGCGGAACAGTGATTCAAAACTATACCAGCGACGGGATTTTTGATGTAAGCCTTACTGTAACCGACCTGAATGGTTGTGTGAATACCTTATTGAATAGCGACATGATCACGATATTCCCGCAGCCGGATGCAGCCTTTGATGCAACTCCGACTGAACTGTCTACTTATAATCCATTGGTTAGTACGGATAACAATTCTAGCAATGCAATCTCTTATTCCTGGGATTTTGGCGACGGATTTACTTCCAATGCTTTCAATCCTGCTCACACTTACCCGGACAGAGCTGGAGTATATGTGATTTCTTTGTACGCCACAAATGGGATTTGTATAGATTCTGCATTCAGAACTGTGGAAGTGAAGGAAGAATTGACGTGGTATATTCCAAATACTTTTACTCCGGACGGTGATGAATACAACAACGTATTCCTCCCAATTTTCAATGATGCGTTTGATAAGCAATCTTACACCATGCTGATCTTTGACCGCTGGGGCGAAGTGATATTCGAAACACATGATACAACGGTTGGATGGGACGGTACCTATAACGGTCAGCTTTGTAAAGAAGGAGCTTATACCTGGAAGATCGTTATCAAACAGAAAATAAAGGATTACCGGATTGACCTTATTGGTCACGTGAATATCTTGAAATAAGAGCAAGCACTGCTTGCGATAAATAGCAAACGTTAGTGCAGCTAACAAGCACTGCTTGCGATAAATTGAATCCCCGATTCGCTTCACAGATCGGGGATTTTTATTAAATCATAACAGTATGGGCGCGATTGATCGTGCCCATACTGTTATTCATTTTTTTGAATTAAATCTACAGTGATTTTCGCCGAAAGCAGGCACAATGGAATTCCACCACCGGGATGGACACTTCCACCGGCGAAATAAAGACCTTTTACTTTTGAGAAATTCGGGTGGCGAAAAAAAGCTGCCATTCGATCGTTTGAACTTGCTCCGTAAAGTGCTCCTGCAAAGCTGTTTGTACGATCTGAAATTCGAATGGGGTCTAAATAATCTTCTTCTTCGATCAGGGATTCCAAATCTGTTTTTAGTATGCGGTTGATTTTTTCAATAGTGGTTTGTCGCACTTTTAAACGCAGTTTCTCCCAATCCTGTCCCTGGTTGCTGGGAACATTAACCATTACAAACCAATTTTCTTTTCCTTCGGGAGCGTCTCCCGGAACCAGTTTGGAAGAAATGTGAATATAAACGGTCGGATCATCACTGACCGTATTTTCTTCGAATATACATTCAAACTCTTTTTGGTAATCGCTGCTGAAAAGAATGTTGTGAGTATCCAATTCAGGGAAGGATCGATTGATTCCCCAGTAAAAAATGAGCGCTGAACTACTTGGTTCCTGTTCCATGGTTTTTTTAGGGGCCTGATTGTTTGGCATTAACTGCTTATAGCTTTGTTTTACATCACAGTTGCTGATGAGCAGGTTCGCCGGATAAAACCCTTTTTCCGTTTCGATCCCTTTGACCGAACGATTGGCAATTCGAATGTTTTTCACCCGTTCACTGAAGTGAAATTTCACACCTAATTCTTCTGCCAGTTTCATGCAGGCGGTCAAAATGTGATGCATTCCTTCTGTCGGGAAATAAGAACCTATCCCGAATTCCAAGTGGGGAATGCTGTTTAAAACTCCGGGAGCTTTGTACGGATTGGAACCATTGTATGTTGCAAAGCGGTCAAAAAGCTGAACCAATTTCGGATGGTTCAGTCTGTTGGTATTCACTTCGTGCATATTGTCAAAAAGATTCAGCTTCCGGATAGACGAAACAGTTTTTAGAATATCGGCAGAAATATAGGTGCTGAACTTATGCAATGATCTTTCCAGGAATGAATATCGGGTTCGTTCGAATACATATTCACTGTGCTCGAGGTATTCCTTCAAGGGGGCAGAACTTACCTGAAGTTTGGATTCAATTTCTGCTAAAAGTTTCTGCTGATCGGCAAATGCATGAAGAACCGTTCCGTCCTCATAAAAATAATGGCAAAGCATTTCGAGCTGCCCGTAATTGAAATAATCCCTCGGATTCCTACCCGACAGTTCAAATAATTCGTCTACCAAATAGGGAAGTGTAAATAGGGAAGGTCCCGCATCAAACCGATAATTTCCCAATTGAAGTGTAGTGAGTTTTCCTCCCGGATAATTGTTTGCCTCAAAGACCGAAACGGCATATCCTTTTTGGACCAGACGGATGGCTCCGGCTATTCCAGCAATTCCGGACCCTATTACAATCGCTTCTTTCGCCATAGTCTAAAAGTAGTTTATTTTATAAAATCGATTTTAAATCGGCATTTAATTTATCATCTTTAAAGGTAAAAACAACCATTATATGAAAGGCAACTGATATGAATGCCAAAAACAAATGCAATTCGGGCTTCTGCAATTAATTACCCGGGTATTTGGTGGATAATCTTACACTTATCCCTGACCGGTAAATGCCCAGCGGATTTTATCCCATTCATCCTGCATTTCCTCGTTTTTGGACCAAAAATACTTATTGCCGAGGTAGTAACCTTTAATCAAGCCGCTTCGCTCGATCAAACTTACATGGTGATTGATTGTTTTCTTGTGAAGCAAAATAAATTGCTCCAGCATGGTGACATTCATGATTCCATAATTATCCAAATATTCCAAAATTTCGATCCGTGCAGGTGCCGAGATAACCAATCCCAATTCTGCGTTTCGATTCGTTTGATCATCGAAAATATGTTTCTTTTTTGCTCCCATAATTTGTGCTTTCTTATTTAAGTTAATGAAAAACAGGACTTAATACAATAGGGATGAATATTTTTTTTAGAAAACAATCTCAATCAATTTGCTGATTATCAATAACTTGAAAAATAACCAACAATCAATACCTAACTTTCTTGGGTAAAAATTTGGACACATAATTTTCTTATGTATATTTGTCCTATGTATTCATCAGAACTTTTAAAAGGTACGCTTAAAACAATCGTTCTCAATCTGCTTAAGGACAATGGCAGAATGTACGGTTATGAAATCACACAACGCGTCAAAGATCTCACCGGTGATAAGATCCAAATTACCGAAGGAGCACTTTATCCTACTTTACATGCGCTCGAGTCACAGGGTGAATTAAAAACGGAAGAAGAGTTCATCGGAAAACGGGTTAGGAAATATTATTCCCTCACCGAAAAAGGGCAGTCGACAGCCAAAGAGAAAGCAAATGAGTTGGCAGATTTCATGAATACCATGAAGTTTCTGTTGAATTTAGAGCCAAGAATTGGAAATG
>CAMLDR010000137.1 GCA_946478775.1 uncultured Flavobacteriales bacterium | reverse complement strand
AAACAAATCTATTCAAAAAGAGAGTTTTTAGATAATTGGATTGGTAAGACTGCAACCGAAACAACCGAAGAAGGTATCGTTCTATTGTTAGAGCCAACCCCACGATTAAATGAGATTGAAAGTGATGATAATTCGAATGAAAAGGATGGACTATCTTTCTTGTTCGGCTATTTAAAAGGTTATAGGAAATTGTTGTTTCAACTAAGCGTTGGACTTTTAGCTGCAAGTTTACTTCAGCTTATATTGCCTTTTTTAACCCAAAGTATTGTTGACATTGGAATTCAAAACAAAGATATCCATTTTTTATATTTGATTCTTTTTGCTCAATTATTTGTTTTCATAGGTCGCATAACGGTTGAAATAATTCGAAGTTGGGTTCTATTACATCTTAGTGCTCGAATAAATATTTCATTGGTTTCAGATTTCTTAATCAAGCTAATGAAACTTCCCATTTCCTTTTTCGATGTTAAAATGACCGGAGACATTCTTCAAAGAATTGATGATCATCAAAGAGTCGAAAATTTACTTACTAACCAGACTCTCAATGTCTTGTTTTCACTATTCAACTTCGTTGTTTTTAGCATTATCCTGGTTATTTATAGCCTTCCTGTATTTCTGATTTTTTTAGCTGGAAGTATTATTTATTTTTTGTGGATTCGTATTTTCTTAAAACGTCGAAAAGACTTGGATCATAAAAAATTCTTTCAAGTTAGTGAAGAACGCTCGAAAATAGTTGAGTTAGTTCAGGGGATGCAAGAGATTAAATTGCACAATGCAGAAAGGCAAAAAAGATGGAGTTGGGAACGAATCCAAGTTAGACTTTTCAAACTACAAATTAACAGTCTTAGATTAGAACAAGTTCAAAGTAATGGTGCTTCTTTCATTAATGAATTCAAAAATATTTTAGTAAGTTTTTATGTAGCAAAACTTGTTGTTGGTGGTGAATTAACTTTAGGTATGATGCTTTCAGTATCTTATATCATTGGACAACTTAATTCACCGATTTCTCAATTTCTTGCATTTATCTATGCTTGGCAAGACGCTAAAATATCTCTTGGTCGTTTAAATGAAATTCATAATAAAAAAGATGAAGAATCAATTAATGAAAATCGAATAAATGAAATTCCACAAAACAAAGATTTGGTATTGGAAGGTGTAAGTTTTAGATATAAAGGTCTTGAAGATTATGTTTTAAAAGACATCAACTTAACAATTCCAAGTCAGAAAGTAACAGCGATTGTTGGTGCAAGTGGAAGTGGCAAAACAACATTAATGAAATTACTTCTGCGATTTTATGAACCGGACAATGGGAAAATAAGAATCGGAACCAATGAATTAGAGAGTTTTACCCAACACGCTTGGAGGGATAACTGTGGTTCGGTTTTACAAGATGGTTATATTTTTAACGATACCATTGCAAACAATATCGCAATAGGTGACGATAGAATTGATAAAGAAAGATTAAAACTAGCAGTACATATCGCAAATATCAAAGATTTTGTTGAAGGTCTACCATTAGGTTATAATACCAAAATCGGAGACGAAGGAATGGGAATCAGTGGAGGTCAAAAACAGAGAGTTTTAATCGCACGGTCTGTTTACAAATCGCCCTCATTTTTATTTTTCGACGAAGCTACAAGTTCACTTGATTCAGTAAATGAACGCACAATCATGGATAATTTGGATGAGTTTTTTGAAGGACGAACAGCAATTATTATTGCACATAGATTAAGTACCGTAAAGAATGCCGATCAAATTATTGTTTTGGATAATGGGTCGATAATTGAAAAGGGAACTCACAACGAATTGATTGATCTGAAAGGAAGTTATTTTCGTTTAGTAAAAAATCAACTTGCATTGGAGCAAATTGAAAATGCTCAAAACAATTAATTGATATGGAAGTAAAAAAAGACATTGATATTAATTTGAAAAGTGAGCAAATGAACGAGATGCTTTCAAATCCTCCTTCGTGGATTGTTAGGTCGGGAAACATGGTGTTTTTGATTGTTCTACTTGTCATTATTTTACTTTCTTGGTTGATTCGATACCCGGATGAAATTACTGGTGATGTCATTGTCACTTCATCAAAACCACCCATTGAACTTTCCAACCAAAGTTATATTCAATTAAAATCATTAAACGTAAAGGAAAACCAGCAGGTAAATGGTGGTGATTTAATTGCACAGTTTGACATTCAAGCTGAATCAGGAGATATTGAAAAGGCAAAAGATTATTTGAATCAATTGGAGGTATTTAGAGGACAATTTCAGGGGGAAATTCCAGCTCTTAATCTGCAATTGCAACTTGGAACTTTCCAGGAACAATGGACTATACTTTTTTCAAAAATTGAAGAGTGGAACAGTGAATATTCTGAAAATATTACTCTCCAAGAACTAGCCTCAATTCAGCGCGAGATTTCTTTTCGAGAGCAATTACAAAATATTTCCAATAAGAAAATAAAACTATCTGAAAATGAATCCGAATTGATTCAAGAACAGTTGAAAAGTAGTGAACGACTTGCTGAACAAAATGCGATTTCAAAGCAAAGTTTGTCTCAGGATAAACGAACACAAACTCAAGTCTTACAATCTGTCCAAAGTCAGAAAGAACAGCATGTTCAAAATTTAATTACACTAAATACTTTACGAAAGGAAAAATTGAAATTGGAACACGATGCAAAACTGAAAAGGCTTCAAATGGCATCCGAGATTCAAAAAAGTATTTCCGCACTATTAAGCGGTTTTCAAACATGGGAAAAGAATTCTGTTTGGATCGCTCCATGCACTGGCAAGATCATGATGAATAAGTTACTTCAAGTTAATCGTTTTTACAAGGCTAATGAAGCTTCAATTGTTATCGTACCAAAAGGAAGTGGTTATATTGCTTTTGCAACAATTAATAGTTTGGGATCAGGAAAAGTGAAATTAGGTCAAAAGGCTTTTGTTGAACTTGTCGATTTTCCAAAAGCGGAATTCGGAAAGTTGGAAGGAAAAGTAATTGCCATTACTCAAATAGACAAAGAAGGCAAATATGAAGTAAAAATACAATTACCTAATAGGCTAAAAACCACTTATAACAAAGTCATTCCTTTAAAAGCACAATTAAAAGGAAATGTAAAAATCATTACAAAAGATAAACGTCTATTGGAAAGATTCTTTGAACAATTAACAAACTTGATTAAATGAAGTCGATCTTCTCCATTTGCTCGTTTTTTTTGTTCACTACTGCATTTAGCCAGGAAACAATCACTCTACAAACCTGTTTAGATAAATTAGACAATAACCCTATTCAAACAGCAAAAGAAATTAGATTGTTAAACAGTTCCCAAGTGAGTAATCAATATCATTGGTGGAGTTTACTTCCCAATTTAAGTGGTTATGCAGGTATGAATACGTCTTTTGGGCGCAGACTCGACCTTTTTACTAATACATTTGCGACAAGCACTGTTAATTCTCAATCTTTTGGATTGAATTCAAGTGTAATGTTATTTAATGGGGGCAATTATTTTCACAGACGGAATATTTTAAGAACGACAGTACAAAGAGATGAAATTAGTCTAAGTGCTAAAAGGAATGAATTGAAAATACAAGTCATTGGGATCTATATTTCTTTATGCAAATTATCTACTCAAATCAAGTTAGCAGAATCAAGAATTGAAAAGTATAAACAGATTCAGGAGATACAACTTTTATTACTCCTTGAAGGGAGAATTAATTCGATAGATACTCTTAAAAGTTATAACTCTTTATTGAATGAACAGAATATATTATCTGAATTATCCAACGACCTAAAACTGAAAAATATTCAATTAAATTTTCAAATTGGCTTACCACTATTAACAAATCATTCCGTTGATTTATCTTCAATTTCTACCATATCTGAGAAACCAAAATTATCCGAAAGCTATAATATTGAATTACTTGAGTTGGAATCGAAAATGCTAGTAGATCAGTTGAAATCTGATCGTTCTATTATTGTCCCTAGTATCGCATTAAACGGTCTTTTAGGAACTGGTTTTTCAACCAACAATAAAGATTACTTAGTCGATGGAAATCCCACGAAAAGGTATGGAGACCAAATAAGTCAAAATCTTTACGAGGGTATAGGATTTTATTTGAGCGTTCCAATATTCAATCGTGGTGAATGGCTTAAAACAAAAAAATTAAATGAAGTTCAACAAAGCGAAATAGCAAATAACAAACTTCTAACTGAATTGTACTTTGAAAGACAAAAGTTAGAACAAGAACAAAAACTGATCAATACTAAAGCCCAACAAGAACAAATAAGACAAATTGCTGACAATTTAGAATTGATTTATAAGAAAAGTCTTATCCTATATGAAGAGGGACGCATTACCTATACTGAAATCGAAACCACTTTTATGGAATGGCAAATCAAGGTTATTGACTACGAAACCTTAAAATTAGAATACGAAAGCTTGAAACTATATGAGTAAAATAAATTCATTGAACATTTCATTTGAAGACCTATTTAAGTTGATAATTGTGTTCATATCGGATGATTTAAAAGTGCAGAAACACTTTTACAATTTAAGTCTTAGCGGGTTGGATACGACCCCTTTACAACTGACTTTGCACGAGGGCATTTTTCAATTGGTTGGATTTAAGAAACATGAAATTACAGAGGAAGTTAAACAATGGTACTTCCAGCAATCAGAGAAGGTTTTTGGTATCGATACAATCAACGATGAAAAAGCCCTCCAAGAGTTAGCTGCTGAAATATTGGAGGGGCTTTTGGTGACAAGGAATAAAGTATATAAATTAAGACAACAGCGATAGGGTAAAAAGCCCAAAAGTGTGCTCCTTGACTTATATGTTATTTAATGAAATTCTGGAGCAAAATAAACTTATTTTTTAGTATCACACAGGCTAGTTTAAAATCAGATCTATCGAGTTAGAATTTTGTTAAAGAATATTCCACATCTACCAAACCAATCTCAAAACGGTTCTTACTGATTTCTTTCAATTCACTTTCTGTGAAGTCATTCTTGAATCCAACCTGTGTATTGTATGGTGTTGGCATTTTTTTATAAAAGTGGTATTGATCCACCCAACTTGCATACATCCATGGAGACATATTTCCAATCTTCACTTCATTCAGGAAAACAGGTTTCATACGTTGATAGAATTCTTCGTTTCCAGCACTGTGAACAAGTACGTACCAAATACAAAATTCTCCGAGTTGTAATCTCTTTTCTCCCGGAAAACCAATTCGATGAACCATATCTTCCAATAATCTCTCATTGACACGATTCATTGAATCTAATTGATCCTGAAATTTTGTGTTATCCGGATTTGTATGGCATTGATTCCGGTAAAATTGATCCCAATAAGTCATACTATCGATAACAGCTATCAATGAATCGGCATTCTTTGCCTGATAATTTTTCCAACTAATCTCAAAACCTTCGTCCTTCAACTTCATATCGCGTTCATTGAATCCCTCAGAAATATACCCAGGGTTTAAATCTTTAATATACCATTGCACACGCATATCGAATGATGGAACCGAACAAGCCTGTTTCACAAAAATGGCAGCCATCGAATCATTTCCCATTTCCTTGTAGCAATAGCTCATCAGCATGTAATCTTCGCCATAAAGCATTCCATACTTTGTTTTCACTACATTCAATTGATCGATACTTTCTTTGAAAATACGTTTTTGAAGTGCTTGCTTATAAATGGGACAAACGGCTTGTTTGTAAATAATGTGGTCAAATGATTGTGCCTGAACAATAGATATGCACAACACGAAAAAAAATGTGGTTAGTCTTTTCATAAGGAGTTTTTTTTGATAATCTGTAAATTGAGATTTGGTTACACTGTCATGTGTTTTTTAATGCAGAGACACAGAGAACGCTGAATTCATTCTATTGCAATTAGGTGAGTTTAGATGATCTTAAATGCACCTTAATGACAGGTCAAAAAAAAATTCTTACCCTAATTCTTACCCAAAATAAAATGAAAAACCCGCAGAACTATTGTTTCTGCGGGTTTCGCGTTGTTTTTGGGTGGTCCCACTTGGGATCGAACCAAGCACCTACTGATTATGAGTCAGTTGCTCTAACCGACTGAGCTATAGGACCGTTGAAGCATAATGGAGTGAGAATTTAATCAATCTAACAGACTAAATAAGTGGTTTCACTTCCTGCTTTCGGGTGCAAATATAGTATTTCTATCGAATTTCCTATTTGCTTTCGGGCTTATTTCAACCTACTTTTTCTTTCTACTTCTTTTCTACCAGCAGCTTGATCCGCTCCAAAGCTTTTGGAAGGTTTGCGCTAAATGTTTCTTCCTGGTGCTGGGGGACTTCACTTTTAACCGTTAAAGTAGTTACTCCATCGGTTTCGTTTATCGCATAACTTTCCGTTCCGCCCGTCCATTCATTTTCGCGTTCCTTTGCTCCGCTTTCTTGTGTGTCGGCACTGTGTTTGAATACCGCATATTCGTTCGGGATAAATGTTTCGACCAGGCTTGTGACACCGTAACCGTTTACAGAAGACATGAACTCGACCTCATTCCCTTCTTTCAAATCCCCCTGGATGAACATTCCTTCATCAATCAGGTTGGCCCATTCGCGAAAAGTTGCGTCTTCCCAAAGCGTTTTCCAGACTTTTTCTTTGGGAGCATTTATTTCAATTGAGCGTTCAATTTCTTTCATCTTAAGACTTTCCATAAAAGAGTTTTAATCGTTATCCTTATTAAGATAAGGACTTAAATAAAGAATTACAAATTGGATGAGACGAAAACGTAGGCCGGTTAATGGAATCTACATCTAAATTGGACCCTCTTAAAATAAAAGATATAACAAATACGGTCAGGGATGATGGTATAACATTCAATTTTTTCATGCACTAGCGAAAACAGCAGTGGTGTAAAATTTTACACCACTACTATTCTTTTGATCTTAAATCTTTGTTCGAGAATTCAGATGATTTTTAAATTGCCCGCAGACTTACCAAGACAAGCGCAGATTTAATGGAAGTTATCTGCGAAATCTGCGTGATGCGTGAGAAAGATAATGTACTTACAATGCAAACGACACCGGCAGCACCATTTCCGCATCTACCTTCTTCCCGTCTTTTTCAGCGGGTTTCCAGTTTGGCATAGAAGAGACCACACGCAGTGCTTCCGCGTCGAGTTCTTTGCTGACGCCTCTTTTTACGGCTGCTTTCGTTACTTTTCCTTCCTTCGTTACCACGAATGACACGAATACCTTCCCCGTAGTTTTTGATTTCATGGCAGCCTCCGGATACCTCATATTGCCGGTCATGTACTTCATCAAGGCCTCTGTGCCGCCAACGTATTCCGGTAGTTGATCCACTTCCGTTTCCTGTTTAGTGATTTTTTTTGGCGCAGATGAAATTTCAGCCTCGTCAGTTGTTACAGGAGGAAGGAATTGGATTTCCTTTTCATCCCATTGTTTGGTGGAAATTTCTTTGGTTGTGATTTCCTTCATCGGCATAACTGTTTTTTCAACCGGAGCAGTTGTTTTTTTGACCACTTTTACCTCTTTGTTGACTGTTTTCGACTTAGGAGCCGCTTCCTTTTTCGTCTTTTTGCTTGTCGGCGTTTGATCTGCCGAAGTGAAGGAGATCAGTGTGAACCCACCTGCAATGATTGGCAGGGCAAGTGCAGCGATCAATACTCTTTTTGATGTTTTTTTCATGATTTTGATGCGTTTAATCAGCGTGAGTTTCGTCACAAACTGATTGGTGAATAAATATATTGTAGAACTAGTTCCAAGAGAGTACGCCAGCAGGAATTCCATGTAGCCGACGCGGTATTTGTTGTACATGATCCGGTCCACTTCAAATTCGTGGATATGGACCAATTCTTTTTTCATCAGCAGGAATAGGGGATTGAACCAGGAAAGACAATGAGCCGTTTCCAGGAACAAGCGGTCTGCCGAATGGTATTTTTGTGCATGCACCTTTTCGTGCTGGAAGATAATCTCACGATCGTATTCCGAAAGTCCTGCAGGTAATTGAATGAAGCGGAAAAAGGAGGAAGGTGCCTCGCCGGGCAGTTCAATCAGAGTAAAACCGTCTTCTTTTTTTCGTTTTGCACGAAGGAATACCCGGAATACCTTGAACAAATTGAAAAGCATCCAGACGGAAAGCAAAGCAACTCCGAGCCAATAACCGATTTCCCATAGGACCGAGTAATCAAAACTACTTGCTGCGGCTATTTTTGAAGGAGAAACGGTGACCGTTTCCAATTCAAATACCGGAATGTGATAACTCCAGGCAGATTCGGAAACACTCACATGCTTGATCCAAACAGCAAGAGCAGATAAAACCGGAATGGAAAGCAAAGAGAAACGCTGCCAGCCGAAGGAAAGGTAACGCTGTATGCCCTTGAAAACGCAGAACAATAGCGCGATGACTATGTTTGCTTCAAAAATGTACCACAAGTAATTAGTCATGACGTTCTTTTTTGATGATTTCCAATAGTTCGTTCAAATCCTGGAGATCCAGGTTGTTTTCTTTTAGAAAGAAGGAAAGCAACTGCGCATTCGAATTCCCGAAATAGTTTTCCTTTAAGGACTGAAAGCGCTGAGAAGAGTAAGCTTCTTTGGTGATCACCGGGTAATATTCATTCGATTTCCCGTAAGTTGTGTACTCCACGAAACCTTTATGTACCAATACGCGGATCACGGTCAATACAGTATTATAAGCCGGTTTGGGTTCTTCCAGCTGTTCGTGGATGTCTTTTGCGAATCCTTTTCCAACAGACCAGATTGCCTGCATAATTTGCTCTTCTGCGCGTGTCAATTCCTTTTTCATACAGCAATGATATAATTACTTTTCTAATTATACAACTATATTTATAAATATAAATGAAATAAATTTTAAAAAGCCCGGTTTTACTAGGATTTATTTGTCTGTAATATTATTCCCACTGATGCACAGATAAAAAGTGAGTCTGTTTCGAATAAATTTGTTTAGAGATGGGCTGGTCTCGCATTCGATAGACAAGGCATCCGGTAAGTGCCTTTTAAATTTGCTTATTTGTGGTAAAGTGGGATGTGTGTTATTGTCATTTATCCCTATATTTCGTGTTCAATAAGAAAAATATCAATGAACGAACTGGAACAGAATATTGCGGCACTTTTTGAGGTCCATTCGAGCGATTTGAAAACGATCAGTTCTCAATTTCGTCCGGTTCCATTAAATAAAGGCGAATACTTTTTTAAAGAAAACGGATATTCAAACCACATGGCTTTCGTTAAATCGGGACTGCTGCGCGAATGGGTAAACCTTCCGGATAAGGAAATCACCAAATGGATCGCAACTCCGGGATATTTCATTACCGATCTGAATAGTTTTTTATTCGATAAACCTGCGGTTTCTTCGCTTCAGGCATTGACAGACTGCGAATTGTATGTAATCAGCAAAGACGATTACCGGAACATGGGGAAATCCATCCCGACCTGGAATACGGTAGAGAAATTATTCATGGCGAAGTGTTTTGGGATTATGAGCGACCGCATCCTGGCATTTATTTCCATGACTGCGGAAGAACGCTATGTGCAATTGTGGAACGCAAACAAAGAATTGTTCAACCAGGTTCCTCTGCAATACCTGGCTTCCATGCTTGGAATGACTCCTGAAACCTTCAGCAGGCTCCGAAAAAAGACCGCTTCCATTTCTTGATATTTGTCAAGAGCACCTTCATTCCTTTCATCGAACTTTGTTTCATCAAATCCTCACTATGAATGTCAGGATCTAAAGAAAATCAATAGTAAATCAGATGAAAAAAGAAATCAGAACAGAAATCACGATCCAGGCAACCCCGGAACGCATTTGGGAAATCCTAAGCGATTTTCAGAACTATCCCAACTGGAATCCCTTTATTAAATCAATCAGCGGAACCGCAAAAGTGGGGGAGAAGATCATTGTACGCCTCGAGCCACCGGAAGGAAAAGGAATGACTTTCAAGCCGAAAGTACTGGCTTTCGACAAGAACAAAGAATTCAGATGGATCGGCCATTTGCTTTTCCCGGGATTGTTTGACGGCGAGCACCGCTTTGAACTGATCGACAACGGAAACGGCACCACCACCGTCATTCATGCCGAAAAATTCAAAGGGATCCTGGTCCGAATGCTCTCAAAAATGCTGGATGGAAGTACACTGAACGGATTCCATGCGATGAACAAACAATTGAAAGCAGAAGCGGAGAAGTAATCGGATAATCAAAATCTCACATCTGATAATAGAATAGCAATTCATTTTCGGCAATTCACAGCTAAACATTGGTTGAAACAACACAAATGAAGCTTATAATTCTTTTTATGATGCTCTTGGCCTTTCCTTCGTGTTATCCTTCTGAAATAAAAGAGGGACGAAAGATACTTGAAAGGGGTATACCGTGGACAGAATCCCAATTACACGACCAGAGAAATGTTATAGAATTACCAAATCGTCAGACGAACTTCCGGATGTCCGAAGAAAAATGACATCCAACCAGTGTGGCTATCAATCCGGGAAAGTGTTATCCCACAGAGTTTGTAAAACTACTGTGGGATGCATTTTGGATCCTGATCCCGTCTTTCCATGGATTGGTCCACAACGGTTGGATGGCCGAATGCTGTAATTGGGATAAGGCAGTTTTGCCTACTTTTTCTGCCTTAGCAAAAAGTAGGAAGACAAAGAGAGAGATCACTCATAGATGCTAAAATTGGATGAGTAACGATGCAATCTTCATTATGCTGGTTTAAACCCTTTCACAAAAGCATTCATCCGGTTCAGCCATCCTTTCAGGAATACGGCATTTTTTCCTTTTGCAATGCGGTGAAAGAAATCAGAACGCTGCTTTACCAGTTCATCGAATAATTCTTTTGGCGGAATGGCATTGGCTGCTGCGATGGTTTTAGGTCCTATTACTCCGTCAACAGAAACATTTCCGCCTTTTTTGTTTATAGCCCGTTGAAGCGTCAAACCGGCTTGCCGTACTCCGGAGCCCCAGGCAATAGTCGTTACCATGAATCCGATGGATAAGGAGTTAAAAGATGCTGCTTTTACTTTGGAATAGTAAAGCGAATCGAAAACAACGAACCAATCTGCGTTCGACATTTCAAAAAAACGCTGATCGTTTAATTTCCCGAATTTTTTTCGCCAGACTGCGTAAGTAATCCCGGCGTTGGTGTGCCAGCCTGTTTTGCCTTTGTAAGGAGTAGGGCAAGGTGTTTTACTTGCTGAATCGGAAGCGTGCCTGCTGAGGCCTCCTTCCCATTTTCGTTCAAAAATGATAAAATCTTCTAGTGTCATAATGTGAATGATGAGTGAGTAGTTAATGTGCTATAAAGATGCATTAATTTTTTTAGATTACACATCGCATAGGTTGTTAAATGGTTAATAATGAATTGATCTGTTTTCTGAATGCTAATTTACGACCGGAAGTCCGTAAGTTTCTTACGATATCAGAAATCGAAAAACCACACTTTCTATAAAAAGAAAATCGGATGGATTTCCGGGCCATCCGATCTCTTTATTCAGGTATTAGATTTTAATATGTTGAAAATTTTCTATTAAAACCATGCGCATTAGCCTGAACGAATACTTTTCTCATTTGGTTGGATGGGTATAAAAAAGAAAATCGAGTGAATGACAACATCCACTCGATTTACCTGCTTTTCAAGAGTTTTTTTACTCTTTGAGAGGTTCTACCGGAACACACTTGTTGTCCGGAGTTCGTTCATTCCAGTACATGACATTAATGAACGAAACTGCTAATGCACT
>CAMLDR010000136.1 GCA_946478775.1 uncultured Flavobacteriales bacterium | reverse complement strand
CTGATATTCTTTACGGATAAAATTACTATTTATTGACAGAGGCAACCTCATCTCTATTCCCTTTTTTTGTCCAATACATCAGCACCTTTCGTCTCCCAAAGCTAACTTCTTAATTCTCACTTTTCAATTTTCAATTCAAAATGAACCTCAAAATAAAGCAAACATACACTTTAGATGTTTTTCAACTAAGCGATTTGATTAATCTTTATTTTCATTTCGTTAAACTACAGTTATGAGCAAGCCGATCATGTCATTACCTTGTAATCAGTCGCATACGCGGATGGCAAAACGTGACGGGGGGTATTATTGCACTAGCTGTGAAAAGGTCCTGACGGATTTTCGTCAGAAGACCGACACTGAAATCAAACACATCATTACTTCAAACCCCGGGAAGGTTTGCGGAATTTTTCATAATCATCAAATCAGTTCTAAAACTTCACATGTTGCATTGTCCAATGCTTCCTATCGGGTTGGCTTATCTTTACTGGGTATACTTGGTTTTTTGGGTCCGATAATTTCATCCTGCGAGTCGGCACCGGATGATGCAGCATTTGTGAAACAAAAAGCGTTTAACAAACTGAAGTTTCCCATGACCATCAGCGGTCAGCTGAAAGATGAAAAAACAGGAAAGCCTTTGGCTAAATCACCGGTTGAAATCCAGCAGGACGGAAAAACGATCCTCAAAGGATATACAGACAAGGACGGGAATTTTGACTTAACGGTCAACCAAAAAGACCTGAAGAAAGAAACTTTCGATTTGATCTACCTGGCAAAAAACCATGGGGCGGACACCCTGCACCAGCAAAACCTCGAATCGTTTGCCAAAGGAAAGAAACTGATCCTGACCTTAAAAGCGGAAGCCGTTAAATGCAGCGTCAAAACCGGGGAAGCTCCGATGGTTGTTACCGGAGATATGATTGTTGAAGGAGAAATCGCACCGGACTATTATGAGCAGCCAACTGCGGGAAAACCGATTATGCCTGAAGAACCGTCTGACGAATAAAAACCACGAAGCAGATCCTGGATCACTTCACGAATAAAAAAGAAAAAGCTGAACCACAATAATTAACACCTGTCCCGGCTAATTCGGGAAACAATTTTCTACCTCCACCTAAATCAAATAAGGGGACTTGCGAAAGCAGTCTCCTTATTTTTTCGGATAGTAAAGTTCGTATGCCCGTTCGATGAAACCGAATCCTAATCGGGGAAGATTGGCATCCGTACAAATAATGAATACGACCTTATTTTCTTCCAGTTTTTTGTTCAGGTCCTGATCTTTGGTTAAAGTCTCCTTTGTATACGAATTCGGATAGATCTGTTCGTTGTAATACCAAAATTCACCGTCGTTAAAGAACCAATGAGATAAATTGGAATTAAACATACCCCAATAAAAGCTGTCTGCGATCACCAATACTTTCGGATCTTCTTTCTTGGGCTCCCTGCTCGGGTGAAATTTCGGATAGGCCAATCTCAGATCACGCACATCGTACATCAGGTTCATTCCGTTTTTTATATCATCGTCATCCAGCATCGGAACATCTGAAAGTTCTATTTTTTCCAACACATACTGCGGAATAGCACGCTTCGTACTTTTTGAGACAACTTTGATCATGGAATCTGCCACCAGGAACTGGCCGTAAGCTGTCCAGTGAATCCCGGTTTTGGAAAAGAGCGGATGTTCGGTGGTAGGCTTCATAATACCAAACCAGGAATGCATATCCATATGAGCAATGTCCTGTTTTTTAAATTCCGATTGATAGATCGCGATGTTCGTTGTTCCTTTTTTGTATGAACGGTATTTCTTCGGAATGAATTCGGGCGCGTAACTTGCCTTTCCGGGAGCCAAAAGCACTACCAGGTCAATTCCTTTTTTCCGCAAGGTATCCTGAACCAGCTTCAATTGGCGGGTTGTTTCCTTTATTTTTTCTTCCCCTACGAAATCAGAACCGTAATAAGCCAGAATGTAATTCTCTTCAAAAAGGTAATTTTCCTTTCCAACAATAACACCCGAAGCACTGACCGCATCAAAAAAACTATAATTCCATTGATTGTACAAACGCACCCAGGAAGGATAGAAACCGGTATGTTCACCGATGTATTTTTCCTGCTGTTCCTGGTACTTTCCTGAAAACCATCCATCCTTGGTTAATGCAGGCTTGGAAGAAAGATCAAAAGCCCCGTGAAGCGGTTTTTCTTCAAAAAAACGGAACTTGTGCTGAACCATCGGAATAAACAACACCCCAATTATTCCTGCAAAAACCCCTTGCTTCAATCGCTTATATGTTGACTGCTGACTCATCTTAAAAACGGAAATAAATGAATGGATTAAACCCGGATGAAATGACGGAACTTGCACTCATCATAAAGAGCACGATCGTAACGAATAGAAAAAGCCCGTTTGCGGAAATGGAATAAGAATTCCTGTTGTACACAAAATCCTGCATTTTTTTTCCAATAGACAAAGCCGGAAGAAAAGAGAAGAATGCAGCTATGAACAAGATCGGCCAGAAAGCAGGCAAAACCGCAAATTCAGGATCCCAGCTAAAATCGAACAGGCGTTCAAAGTACAGCCAAACCTGACTCATATCGTCCTCTATCTTAAAAATAACCCAGCCCATCATCACAATGAAGAAGGTAATTGCAATGGAAGCAACACTTCCCAGGCGGTTCAACAATTTTACCAGGAATATGCGGTCCAGGATCAGGAATGCTCCGTGAAAAGCTCCCCAAACCACATAATTCCAATAGGCACCATGCCAAAATCCGGAAAGGATAAAGACCAAAGCCAGGTTGAAATACAAACGTGCCTTAGAGGATACCCGGTTTCCGCCGAGCGGAATATAAAGGTAATCGCGCATGAAATTCCCCAGGGTCATGTGCCAGCGCCGCCAAAATTCCGTAATACTCTTGGAACTGTAAGGACTGTTGAAATTCTCCGGAAAATGGAAGCCCATGATTTTTCCCAAACCTATCGCCATATCGGAATAACCGGAAAAATCGAAATAGATCTGCATGGTATAAGCTAAAATTCCGATCCAGGCGGTTGATGCACTTAGCTGGTGAAAATCACTTTCAAAAACAACTTTTGCCTGTTCGGCCATCAAATTTGAGATCAGTACTTTTTTTGCCAATCCAATCGAAAAACGGTAGAACCCGATTAACTTTTCATCGATACTCTCTTTGCGTTCGATGACCTCATCCGCTATTTCCTGGAAACGAACAATGGGTCCGGCAATTAACTTTGGAAAAGCCAGTAAGTACAAGAGGTAATCTTTCAAATTACTCAGCGGAGCATGTTTTCCGCGGTATACATCCACGGTATAAGTAATGGATTCAAAGGTAAAGAACGAAATCCCGATCGGCATAATGACCTTGGTCCAGGTCACTTCTTTTAACCCGAAATTTTCCAGCAAAGCATTCGCATTCCCGACGAAAAAATTGGAGTATTTAAAATAGGCCAAAAGACCCAGATTTATTGCCAGTGAGATTATCAGAAGGATTCGCCTCCTTCGGGCTTCAGTTGACCGGTGGATTTCACGCACCAGTAAAAAGTCGGTAAAAGAGGTCCCCAAAAGAATAAAAACGAATACCGGTGCTCCCCAGGTATAGAACAAAATGCTGAAAAAGAATATGACCCAGTTTTTCAGTCCTTTTGGAACCACATGATAAACAAGCAGGAATAAAGGCAGGAAGTAAAAAAGAAAGAGTGTACTGCTAAAAACCACTTGTTTGACAATTTTGGTTTTCAAAGATAAAAAAATGTAGGGACGTCAGCCGCGACTGATGCCCCTGCAACATTTTTTATTTCCTCCGGATCAATTCTAAGGCATATTCTTTCACGACATCTCTTCTGTCGAAATAGTCTTCGATCCTTTGGCTTACCTGGTGGTGTGGTAAAATTCCTCTTTCATCCGGAAGTGACGTAGCGGAAGATTCATGGGTGTTATTGGCTATGAAAACGAGCATTTTCGTGTTTTTGAGTCGGCAGATCTTTTGTCCGGCAGAACAAAACTGGTTGGAGCCCAATTCTTCTCCCACAAGGGTTCCGAGATTCCAGGTTTTGACCAGCGACATAAAATGCCCGGTCGTTGAATTCCCCACTCCGTCAATCAGGAACCAAAGGTTACCTTTGTAATTATTTTTCTTAAATGGCTGGACTTCATTTTCGCCATACAAAGGCTGAGTCTTTCCTTCAAATTCGGATCTGGAATAATAGGTAAAGGGTTTTTTAGCCAGGTATCTCAATAAATAGATACTTGATTCGGAAGATCCTCCAAAGTTATAGCGTACGTCGATAACCAGGTCCCGGACACCTTTCTTAGCGATCTCTTTAAACGTACTGTCCATAAAATGCTCGAAGACAGTGAGGTTATTCCAGGGATAATAATTGAAGGACTCAATCGTAAGAACTGCCGTTTTATCTTCACGCACTTCCAGGCAAAGTCCTCTGCATTGGTGAAGCGGATCGTCGTAAGGCGCTGTGAAAGATTTAATCGGGTCTAATTCAATCGGCACCTTGTTTCCTTTGACCAAAACGGTGTATTTTTCTGGAAGACCAAGTGCATAAGCTATCATTCCGGTCGACCACCAATTAAACACATGTCTTTTCGTTGTTTGGATCAAAGCTTGCGTAGAAATATGCGGATAAACGATTCGTACCAGCTCAGGAACAGGAATTCCATTGATGTGTGTAATTTCGTCTTTCAGTTTGACTTTCCCGGAATTGCTGAGTGGATCAACTACATACAAATGTCCGTCAACTAAATGTGTCTGCAAAGGAAACCGGTAAGCAGCCGGAAGCATTTCGTTCTCGTAATAAAACCCTCCGGATGTGTGTGAACAATGTACACTGGCTACAATTTCACTGCAGTGCCACGTAAATTCACCATAGGTGGTTTGATCGGTGATCAATGCTTTTTTTGCTTCCACCACTTCAAGAAATGCTTCTTTGGAAATAAATTTGAGTGCGTTGGGATGAATTTTCAATAAAAGCCGGCCCAGTTCATCCAAATCGGCTTGGTACTCTTTTACAGGAAACACCTGGGAGAACTTTTCCTGGGAAGTCGTGTAAATACTATCCGGAAATTGGATCAGCAGAATCTGATCTTCCGCATGGAAGTTTTCGGGATCCATTTTCAACGAGATTTTGTAATGCTCCATGGCCTGAGCACTATCACTCTTTGCCAGGTATGCATCTCCCAAACAATCATACGCATTGGAAGAAGCCGGGAATTCCGAAGCAAGTAAACGGAATACTGCAACGGCTTCGCTTGCTTTCCCCGACCAAAGCAGGGAATAGCCATACATGGTCAATTCCAGTTCGTTCCGGAAGTCGTACGTATCGGGATTTTCTCTTTTGAGTTGGTAGTATAGCGCAATCCGTTCCTCTACAGGCAAATCATCCAGCTCTTTTAGTTTCTCCACCACCGATTCTTTCCGGATCGGATCAGCATCCGCAGCATTTTTAGTATTTACTCCGCAAGAGATCGCGCAGACGCAGATCAGAACAAGTAAAACGGTTTTTCGCAGGTTTAGTGACATCACATTCGGTTTGACGCAAAGATGGAACCGGGAATGCTAATAAAGCGTGAATGAATGTAAATTAATGTAAATGGAATAAAAATGTAGGGACGCGAAGCATCGCGTCCCTACATTTGTTTATTTCCCTTTCTTTTCAAGAGCTAAATCAATCACTTCTTTCATTTTCTTCACGTAATGGAATTTCAATCCTTTTACGTAATCGGCTGTGATCTCTTCCACATCCTTGCGGTTGCGCTCACACAAAATGATCTCTTTGATATTGGCACGCTTGGCAGCAAGGATCTTTTCTTTAATTCCGCCAACCGGAAGTACTTCTCCTCTAAGCGTAATTTCTCCGGTCATTGCCAGGTTCTTTTTCACTTTTCTTCCGGAGAACGAACTTGCCAGGGAAGTCAGCATGGTGATTCCGGCACTTGGTCCGTCTTTCGGAGTTGCTCCTTCCGGAACGTGAATGTGTACGTTTTTCTCGTCGAACAGATCTTGCTCCAAATCCAGCCAATCACTGTGTGCTTTTAAGAACTCCAAAGCAATCACAGCGGATTCTTTCATCACGTCTCCCAGGTTTCCGGTCAGTGTCAGTTTCCCTTTTCCTTTTGTTAGAGAAGACTCGATGAAAAGGATATCACCTCCCACGCTTGTCCATGCCAAACCGGTTACCACTCCGGGCACATCGTTGTTATCGTATTTTGTTTTTTCACGACCGGCTCCCAGGATAGTTGTCAGTTCTTCCAATTCGATCTTTTCAGAGAACTTCTCTTCCAAAGCCACTTGTTTTGCTCGGTGACGAGCCAATTTTGCCAGCTTTTTATCCAATCCACGCACTCCCGATTCATTGGTGTAGTTCTCAATGATGCGCTCCAGTGTTTTACGGTCTAAAGTCAGTTCTTTTTTGGAGATTCCGTGTGCTTCCAATTGTTTTGGCAGTAAATGTTTTTTCGCAATCTCTATTTTCTCTTCGATCGTATATCCGTTCACTTCAATGATCTCCATTCTGTCAAGCAAAGGCCCCTGAACGGTAGATAAGCTGTTTGCCGTAGCGATGAACATCACTTTGGAAAGGTCAAATTCCGTTTCCACGTAATTGTCATAAAAAGCAGCATTTTGCTCCGGATCAAGTACTTCCAGCAAAGCAGAAGACGGATCTCCGTGATTGCTTCTTCCCAGTTTATCAATCTCATCCAGAACAAAGACCGGATTGGCAGAACCTGCTTTTTTCAAATGCTGCATCACCCGGCCCGGCATTGCTCCGATATAGGTTTTGCGGTGACCGCGAATTTCAGCTTCGTCGTGAACGCCTCCCAAAGACATACGCACATACTTGCGGCCCAAAGCCTCTGCAACCGATTTCCCCAAAGAGGTTTTACCAACTCCCGGAGGACCATAGAAACACAGGATCGGAGATTTCATGTCGCCCTTCAGCTTCAAAACAGCCAGGTATTCTAAAATGCGTTCTTTTACTTTTTCCAGTCCAAAATGATCACGCTCCAGTATTTTTGCAGCACGCTTCAAATCCAGGTTGTCGGTAGAATATTCATTCCATGGCAGATCAAGCAAAGTATCCAGGTAATTCAACTGAACGGTATATTCTGCTCCCTGCGGATTCATACGCTGCAGTTTCGCCAATTCTTTATAGAATAGTTTGGAAACTTCCTTATTCCAGAGTTTCTTTTCTGCGCGGTCTTCGAAGTCTTTTACATCCTGCTCCTGCGGATTATCACCCAATTCATCCTGGATGGTGCGAATTTGCTGATGCAGGAAATATTCGCGCTGCTGACGGTCCATATCCAGTCTCACTTTCGATTGAATCTCGTTCCGCATTTCTAGCAATTGGGATTCGAGCGTTAGATGCTCCACCACCATGCGCGCGCGTTTGCGGAAATCCAGCTCCTCCAGGAGTTCCTGCTTTTTCTTCACATCGGCATTCATATTCGATGAAATGAAATTCACCATGAAGGTCGGGGATTCGATATTGCCGATGGCAAATGCGGCTTCCGAAGGAATATTCGGGCTGTCTTTGATAATCTGAAGTGCCAGTTCTTTTACATTCCGGAATAAGAGATCCATTTCCTTATCGTCCTTTTCAGGTAAGATCTCCTTGAGGAAATTCACCTTTGCCCGCATATACGGCTCCGTTTGATAAGGTTCCGCTATCTCAAAACGTCTTTTCCCCTGGATAATTACCGTGGAAGTTCCGTCGGGCATTTTTAACAAACGTACGATCTGAGCAACTGTTCCAACGCGGTGCAGGTCAATAAATTCAGGGCTTTCCTCTTCCTGGTCAATTTGTGAAACCACCCCGATTATCCGCTTTCCGCTGTTTGCATCCTGCAATAATTTCAGGGACTTGTCACGACCAATCGTGATAGGGATCATCACTCCGGGAAAAAGCACGTTGTTTCGCAAAGGCAAAATAGGCAGGTCTTCCGGAAAAATTTCTTTGTTCATATTGTCTTCATCGTCTTGCGACATCAAAGGCAAAAATTCCGCGTCCTCTTCAGATGAGACTATGATTGTATTATCGAATGAATCTTTCATGTATGTGTATATTAACGTCAAAATGTCATTGTTCTTATGATTAAAGTAATCATTTAAGAAAAAACTTCTTGCGTAAGGGATTGTCAAGCGCTATGCCAATTCAGAATCCCTGACGAATTGACAGATGAATTGCAACAGCAATAGAGTTGCTATTATTTAGCCGCATGGACTCTTACGATTTATTCCGGTATTTTCAATGAAAATTCGGTGAATGGTACCCTTTTCTTTTAAGTAAAAATGAAATAATCGGATTTTCAACATTAAATAAGTGACAAAAGACGGGTTTTTATAACTATCTTGTGCACCTACTAACATAATTGAATGAACGAAATAGGTTCGGTGAAATGGAAGAAGAAAGACCTTGAACACTTCTTTCCAACACTCAAAAAACGCGTCGACGGATACTTCAGCGGAAACAAGATAAAAAAACAAGGAAACAGGAAGCTGTATATCAAAGCATTTGTTCTTTTGACAGTCTACATCTCACCTTTTGTATTAATCCTCACCCTGCAGCCACCTGTATTTGCACAGCTTTTATTGTGGGCGCTTATGGGATTCGCTTTGGCCGGAATTGGGATGAGCGTTATGCATGATGCAAATCACGGGGCTTTCTCCAAGAATAAAACACTGAATTATTTCATGGGGCACACGCTCAACTTATTGGGAGGTTCTGTCTGCAACTGGAAAATGCAGCACAACGTATTGCATCACACTTATACGAATGTAGCCAGTATGGATGAAGACATCGACGACAAATTGTTGATGCGTTTTTGTCCGCATTCTGAGCGCAAAGCATATCATCGCTACCAATTCATTTACGTGGTGTTCTTCTATTCGATTCTGACTTTATATTGGGTAACGCTAAAGGATTTTGTCCAATTCATTCAATACCGCAAGCACCGAACATTTTGTGAAGAGAAGAAAAGCAGTATCCGTAAATTCATTCAGATCATTTTAATGAAAGCTGTTTACTTCTTTACTGTTTTATACCTGCCCATAGCAATCATTGGCTTACCGATCGGGGCAACTATTGCCGGATTCTTAATCATGCAGGCAATTGCCGGGTTTATTTTGGCATTGGTTTTTCAACTGGCCCATACGGTTGAAGGGACAAGCCACCCGCTTCCCAATGAAGAAGGAATTATTGAAAACGACTGGGCAATTCATCAGCTTGAGACAACTGCCAATTTTGCCCGTAAATCCAAGTGGATCTCCTGGTATGTAGGCGGATTGAATTTCCAGGTTGAACACCATTTGTTCCCGTATATTTCGCATGTTCATTATCCTGAAATTGCAAATATCGTGAAGGAAACAGCGGAAGAATTCGGGGTGCCTTACCTGGAAAGCCAAACTTTTATGGGAGCGGTCAAATCACATTTTGCATTCCTGCACCAATTGGGAAAACCTTGTTCTACAGAAGCAGTTCGGGCTTAAGATCAGATTGCAATTATTTTTATTTCTGTTCGCCGGTTCCGTTGATGTAATGTTTCGTACATTCTTTTGTCTGTCTTTTTGTACTTATTGATTTCTTCTTCGGAAATAATTAACTGAGTTTCTCCATAACCTTTGGCTTGTATCCGGAATTCCGGAACTCCCCGTCTAATAAAATACTGCCTTGCTTCCTGCGCACGCCATTCAGTAAGTTTCAAGTTCATTGAATCTGACCCTCTGGATTCTGTATGAACTCCGATTTCAATCGAAATATGCTTATGTTCTTCCATGAATGCAATGAGACTGTCAATTTGCGCTATGTTCAGACTATCCACCAACATGGAATGAGATCCGCACATCGCGTAACGAAAGCTTGTGAATGGATGTATTTTCCCCACGTCAAAGACCGAATCAGAAAAACTGAATATTTCCTGTGATTTACACGTAAAAGACAGGAAGGAAACAAGAAGAATCAAATTTAATTTTCTCATATACCGAGATGTTCACTTTCCAAAAAAGTAAACACTTTCAAATTCAATCAAAGTCTTCGTTTTAACAACTTTTTAACGATTGGCACACCATTTGTTTTGAGTCAGCAATTAAACTGATTTATGAAACCTTTTCTTTACTTTTTAGCCTTATCAATATGCCTGTTTTCGTGCAGAAAAGGCAAAAAACTTCCTCATGAAGTTCGTGTTCAACTGATTACACTTACTAAATCAGAAGTTTACCCGAAAGATTATTTTCTACTTTCAGACCTTGGCGAACCAACCGAAATACTCATTTCCCCGAGTTATGTAAATGCGGCTGACAGCCAGGAAATTGCAAGTAACTTCAACGATGACCTGACTCGTCACCTCGAAAAAAACAATATCTATTTGCAAACTGATAGCACCGACTATGTTCTTTATATCGAATCTATGAATCTAACTGAATCGTATAAATACACTAGCTATACTGACAGCTGTTCCTGGGATTATTCGGAGAAATATGTCCGTTATTCTGCTCTCAAATTCAAGGTAACAGCCACGCTCTACAAAAACGGTATTAAACTCGATTCATGGACCCGGGAAGCGAATTCAACGGAATCTGTCCGAGCCAAGCGGGACAAATGCAACACCCCTAAAATCTTTCCGATTGTTCGTCGTACAAACGCATTGGTCAACCAGGTTTCGAAAGAACTGCGCGTCAAAATTTCCATGAAAATGTATGAGCTGGAGAAATAAAAAAGCCATTCACCTGGTGATGAATGGCTTTATAGCTGACAATGTCAAATTAATACTTTACCACTCTTTTTTGAGCCGTACCGGATCCGCTGGTGATCTGAAGGATGAACAAGTTTCCTTGTAATTCGCTCAAGTCCAAAACCTGCATTGCCTGGTAATCAGATACTGTTTGAAGGATTTTTCCGTTCACATCAAATACACGGATTGTTCCTCCTGTTTCAGAAATCCCGTTGATTCGGACAGAACCCGTTGTTGGATTCGGATACACTGTAAATGGATTTTCTTCCATCATGTTTTCTTCCACAGCCAAATTTTCTTCAATCGGGTCAAAGTTGATTCCGCAAGGTCCGTCATTGCTAATAAACGAGCTTCGAACATTCAATGCTTTTGCAACCAAATCGTTTACAGGGTCTAAAATAGTTGCTGCCGGAGTTGATTGGCGGATGATCAAATAAGCGTAATCCAATTCAAACATTCCGCCGTTAGCCAATGCTGTCTTCCCAAAGGAATAAATGCCACGACGATCACCCGGCGGATTTGAAGTTGACCCGTTTCCGCACGGCTCTAATTCTGACCAGCCAAAACCCGGATCAACACCAACTGTTCCAAAATGTAGTGGATCTGAATCTCCGGGATACATGTAATTTGATTCAATTGTTGTAACACACGGTGCACCCGGATATCCTGTTCCGCCGTAGTAAACCTGATCACCAAACTGCCAAAAACCATTTAAGTAATTAAGTAACTGTTGGGAATTACTTGGATCTGATTGTCCGGCAGGAGAATTTGTACCTGTGAATATTGCTGATCCATACAAACCGAAGTATTCGTTATCTGTAACTCCATCCTCAAAACCATAACCATTTACGGATTCGCCCGGCATAATTCCTATTTCATTATCCAAACCGTCATTTGCTCGTTTGAATCCTTTCAATACCATCACACCATGAGCCGGAAGTGTATCGTTGAAACCTGCAAGGCCAGAATATGATTCGTCCATTGCATCCGCATTGTAATTGTAGATCATTCCAAGGCCTACATCTGTTCCCATATAATCATCGTTGAAATTTCCCAAATCGCCGTCAAACATTCCCCCGAAATATAAGGAATCCAAT
>CAMLDR010000135.1 GCA_946478775.1 uncultured Flavobacteriales bacterium | reverse complement strand
CTTGTAATACTTGATCGTTTTGGTTCCATCGCTCACAAAGTGAAGCCGGACCCAGGACCTGGCATAAATACCGTAATTGAAGGTATTGTCATCTTCCAGAGACAAATTGTCGAGAGTAGTTGTAGTTCCATCGCTGAAATAATTGTCTTTATCCACAGATATAATAACACTTTGAATTTTTTCCCGATCGAGCTCGTAGGAATAATTGCCGGAGGCATCCGTTGTTAAAGCTACTTTTTGTACGGGTGTATTATTAGAAGTCGTGGTAATATAGATGGTAACCTTCGCTCCTGAAAGCGGCGCATTGAATGATGAATCAGTAATGGTTCCTTTGATCGTATATTTTAAATTTTTCTTTTTACAGGAGAAATTAAGAACCATAAGCAGCACTCCAAAGAGCAAAACCAAATTTTTCATACATTACATTTTAACAAGAACTACATAAATTAGCTGGAGAAAGCCAGCATTTTGCTAAAACAGATTGTTAACAACCTTTTTATTCATTTGTTCTGTAATTACTTTTTTAGTCTTATTTATACCTTGAAACACTGATGAATAAAGCGTTTTCCGAGGTTATTAACTAAAAACGTTGAATAAAAAAATATTCACTTTTTTTAACAATAGTGCTGATTCTACAAATAAAGATATTATTTTCGCCGAGTAACTCAAAATTTATAATTATGTCAGAAAATTTAGACGCAACAACAATGAAGCCGGAAGGTAAAGGTGCTGCAGTAGGTGGATTCATTTTATCATTGGTTGGAATTATCGTTCCTTTCAATGTAATCGCAGTACTTATGGGATCAGCTGTAATGTCTTACATCGGTCTTGTACTTTGCATCATGTCAGTAGTACTTTGTGCTATGGCTATGGGTAAATTGAAAAAAACAGGAGGAAAACGTGGATTGGCTATCGCTGGTTTGGTTATCGGTCTTGTTGCTACAGTTTGGTCTGCAATGGCTGTTGTTAGCATCGGTGAAGCAATCGACGCTCGTAACAAAGGAGTAAGTGAATTCCAAAGAGAATTGCGTAACATGTAATTCGTTCTAAACGATATGTTTGAATCCCCGTCTCGGCTTAGTCCTGACGGGGATTTTTTATTTTAGATAAAAAACAGGTGCTATGGAAAGTTGGCAAACAGAAGAAGCAGTAGACAGTTTGGAGGTACGCTTGGAAAACAGGAGAACAGTTCTACTAACAGTGGTTTGTATTCTAACCTGGGTGTCCTGTGGAATTTCGTTCACTGTCAGCACTTATGGGTTGGTGATTCAGTCTGTTAAAAACGCAATTACCGGATCGAATGAATATACGGGTATTTGGTTTTTCCTGAATTGGCTCATTTTTCCGGTTTTGTGTACGGTCGGGGCCATTTTTATGTTTCGTTTAAAGCGCTGGGGATTCTGGATTTATTGTTTGGGTAAAATTCCATCCATTCTTCTTTCGATCTATACCGTTCTTGGTCTGACCGGGGATTTGAGTTCCGGATTATTTTGGGGCTTCTTGTGGAATGGCATATCAATAGCTTTTATTGTAGTGTACGCATCGGAGATGAATAAATTGTCCCGAAAACCAATTTCAACTGATTTTTAATTTCTATTTTAGCCCACTTAATTATTTAATACTATTTTACTTATGGCAGGTTTGTTCGCTCTTATCTTCTTGTTATGGCTTCTATTAATCGGAGGAGGTATTACAGCAAGTGTTTTTTACGTCAAAAATCTGATGGATTTATTAAAAGAGGTCAGTCCTAAAAATCGTCAGGTACACCCCGGATTTGTTTGGATGCTGTTCATTCCTTTTTACGGAGCGTTTATTTTTCCATTTAGCTTGTACCCGAAAATTGCAGAAAGCCTAAGACGTGAATTTGACGACCGCAATAGTCCGCAGGAGGGAGATTACGGGAAGTCACTGGGAATCGTTCTTCCAATCCTGACTTGCTGCTTTATCATTCCGGTTCTGAATATTTTGGCTATTATCGGATTACTTGTAGTTGGTATTATCTTCTGGGTTAAAATGGCTCAGTACAAAAGCATGTTGAGATCACTTCCAAAAGCAGGTCAGGGAGTTCGTATTTCAAGTGATACAGATTTATTGGATTAATTAAAAGCAATTATATGTACAGAGAAATGTTAATGACCATGGGTGTATTTATTTTTATTGGATTGGCAATAGGAATTTTAATCATGGTGCTGTACCTGAAGAATCTTCAGGATCTTTTGAAAGAATGTGACAAGTCGAATTTGCAGATGCCTCCGGTAAATGTTTGGCTGATGTTCATTCCCCTTTTCAGTATCGTTTACGGATTTATTATGTATCCTAAGATCAGTGAATCCATTAAACGTGAGTTTGAATCAAGAAATAGCCCACAATCTGGTGATTACCTGAAAACATTGGGACTTGCCATGGCGATCACTAGTGCGGTAGGCGTTGTCCCGATCGATGTTCTTAAAGGAATTGCCGGTTTAGCTGGTTTGGTACTCTTAATTATTTATTGGGTGAAAGCTGCTGAGATGAAGAATAAACTTCGCTCCATTCCAAAAGGGGAAGGCAGTGTGCACATTTCAAGTAATCCGGACTTATTGGATTAATAAAACAACTTCAAAAGAGATCAAATGATGAGATTGGGTGGTACGGAAATGATTCTGATCGTTTTCGCTTTAATATACGTGACAGGATTTGTGATTTTTGTGGTCTTCTATTTGAAGAACCTGCAGGATTTACTTCGTGAGTGTGATCCGGTGAACAGGCAAATGCCTCCAAGCAATGTTTGGCTGATGTTTATACCTTTATTTAATATTGTTTACCGCTTTATTATGTATCCCAAAATTTCAGAGACTCTCAGAAAGGAATATGAATCCAGGGGAGCTGTTCAATCGGGAGATTACTTGAAGGGACTAGGCCTTGCAATGGCCATAACCGGTACTTTAACGGTGATTCCTGTTCCGTTTCTCAGAGGTGCGGTTTCAATTGCCGTCGTGATTATTATGATCGTCTATTGGGTGAAAGCTGCCCGAATGAAAAATCAATTGCGTGCTATGCCTAAGGTTGATGGAGGGATTAGAATATCAGACAAAGCGGATTTATTGGATTAATAATTGATAAGATATGGATACATTAGATCAACAAATTGAGTTAGACTCAGATAAGTTAAAAATCAACAATTCGATTAAAGAGAATTTAATTACTTCTGCAAAATGGGCCAGGTTTTTGGCTATTGTGGGATTTATCTTTACGGGTTTAATGGCTTTGGTCAGTTTGTTTTTATTGGTGACTTCCATTACCACTGGCATCGCTCCGTTAATCCTGGTAGCTTTTATTTACGTGGGACTTACCATTACCATGATTTTTCCGGCTTTGTACCTGATCCGTTTTGCCGGGTCTATTGAAAAAGGCCTGAATTCAAACAAACAGGGGGAATTTGATTACGGTGTTCAAAATCTGAAATCCCTGTTTAAGTTTACAGGGATCTATACCATTGTGTTTATTGTACTTTATGTCATCTATATTTTCGTGCTGGCACGCGTAGGTGTAGACCGTATATTTTAATCAGCGAACTGATTCTTTAAAGCAAGAGTCCCGGTCCGGGGCTCTTTTTTTGCTTATAAATGCTGAATTTAAAGCAGTTTTTCACCCAGAATGTTATCTTTGTTTTCCTAAAAATTCAATATGTCTGACGATAAGAAAATCATATTTTCCATGGTTGGGGTTTCGAAAGTAACTCCACAAGGAAAGCCCATCATTAAAAATATTTACCTCTCCTTTTTCTACGGGGCTAAAATCGGGATCATCGGTTTGAACGGTTCCGGAAAATCCACTGTTATGAAGATCATTGCAGGACTGGACAAGGCTTACCAGGGCGATGTGGTGTTCTCGGCCGGGTATTCTGTTGGGTATTTGCCACAGGAACCGGATTTGGACCTGAAAAAGACGGTGAAAGAAGTCGTAATGGAAGGGGTGCAGGATATTGTAGATATTCTAAAAGAATACGAAGAGATCAACGCGGCTTTCATGGATGAAGAGATTCTGAATGATGCGGATAAAATGGATAAACTGATTGCGCGCCAGGGTGTTGTACAGGATAAGATCGATGCGGTTGATGCATGGGAACTGGACAATAAATTGGATCGTGCAATGGATGCTTTGCGCTGTCCGCCGGATGATCAGCTGATCGAGACACTTTCCGGTGGGGAGAAACGCCGGGTGGCATTATGCCGCTTGTTGCTTCAAAATCCGGATATTTTATTGCTGGATGAGCCTACCAACCACCTGGATGCAGAATCCATTGACTGGTTAGAGCAGCATTTGCAGCAGTACCAGGGAACTGTTATTGCAGTAACCCACGACCGTTACTTCCTGGATAATGTAGCAGGTTGGATCCTGGAACTGGACCGCGGTGAAGGAATTCCATGGAAAGGAAATTATTCTTCCTGGCTGGAGCAAAAAGGAAACCGCCTGAAAGAAGAGGAGAAAACAGAATCAAAACGTCAGAAAATGCTTGCCCGCGAATTGGAATGGGTGAGAATGAACCCGAAAGGACGTCATGCGAAAAATAAAGCTCGTATTCAGAACTACGATAAAATGATGTCTGAGGAAATGAAGGACAAAGAAGTGAAATTGGAGATCCCGATTCCGAATGGTCCTCGTTTGGGAACTAACGTCATTGATGCGGAGCATGTGATGAAAGCATTTGGAGATAAATTGTTGTATGACGATTTGAACTTCAAACTGCCGCCTGCAGGAATTGTTGGGATTATCGGGCCGAATGGTGCGGGTAAAACCACTATTTTCAAGATGATCATGGATGAACTGCAGCCGGATAAAGGAACGTTCGCCATTGGTGAAACAGTGAAAATCGGTTACGTAGATCAGACTCACAAAGATATTTCCCCCGAAAAAACCGTATTCGATGTGATTGGAGGCGGAAATGAATTCATTGAGATCGGGAATCAAAAATTCAATGCGCGTGCTTACCTGTCGAAATTCAATTTTGCAGGTTCTGATCAGAGTAAGAAGGTTGGAGTGCTTTCCGGTGGAGAGCGAAACCGTTTGCATCTGGCGATGACTTTGATGACGGAAGCGAATGTTTTATTGCTCGATGAGCCTACGAATGATATCGATATAAATACACTGCGCGCCCTGGAAGAGGGAATTGAAAGTTTTGCGGGTTGTGCCGTAGTGATTTCCCACGACCGTTGGTTCCTGGATCGCATTTGTACGCATATCCTGGCGTTTGAAGGAGATTCCCAGGTGGTTTGGTTTGAAGGATCGTACTCAGAATACGAAGAAAACAAGCGTAAACGTCTGGGAGATGCTGCGCCGAAGCGAATTAAATACCGTAAACTAGTTTAATGCAAAATTCAAAATGTTGAATGCAAAACCTTTTGAATTTTTCATTTTGAATTCATAATTTGAAAAATGGATCCACTGCACGGAGTAACATTGGAAAAAATAATCACTGAACTCGTGGAAGAGTTTGGTTTCGAACGGTTAGGGAAATTAATTCCCATCAATTGCTTCATTCATGAACCAAGTGTGAAATCCAGTCTGAAATTTTTGCGCAAAACACCCTGGGCCAGAGCTAAAGTGGAGGACTTGTATATTAATCGAATTGTAAATATTCGCAATAGCGAATAGAAATTTAAAATGGATGATGGAGAATTGAAAAGGAGGAATACTCTCTTATATTGAATATTTCAAATCAAACTTTTCAATTTTACATTTTCACTTCTCAATTATAAAGTATGGTAAGAGATTTAGAACCGAAAGCATTGTGGAATCATTTTGCTGACCTGAATGCAGTACCTCGTCCCTCAAAGAAAGAAGAGCGGGTGATCGAATTCATGATGAATTTTGGAAAATCACTTGGTTTTGAGACCATTCAGGACCGGATCGGTAATGTGATCATCAAGAAACCGGCAACTTCCGGAATGGAGGAAAGACAAACCATTGTGATGCAGTCGCATTTAGATATGGTTCATCAGAAAAACTCCGATACGATCTTTGATTTCGATTCACAGGGAATTGAAATGCTGGTAGACGGTGATTGGGTAAGAGCTAACGGAACCACACTCGGAGCGGATAACGGAATTGGTGTGGCAACGATCATGGCTGTTTTGAAATCGACAGATATTGCTCATCCTGCCATTGAAGCGCTTTTTACCATTGACGAGGAAACCGGAATGACCGGAGCTCTGCAGGTAGATGCTGCCAATATTTCAGGAACCATTCTTTTGAACCTGGATACGGAAGACGATGATGAATTGTCGATCGGATGTGCCGGAGGAATTGATACGAATACCAAAACTGCCGTAATCTATGAAGATCTTCCGGGTAATTACGTTTGTTTTGAAATCAAGTTGCGCGGATTACTTGGCGGACATTCCGGAATGGATATCCATACAGGAAGAGGAAATGCCAATAAATGGATGAACCGGTTGTTCAAACACGTGAAATCAGTTGTTGATTTGAAGTTGTGTACTTTGGATGGTGGAAGTTTAAGAAATGCCATTCCGCGCGAAAGTACGGCTGTGGTAGCAGTTTCTAAAGACGAGAAGACCAAATTCCACGAAGCGGTTAATGAGATCATTGCTCAAATTGAAGCGGAATACCAAACGATTGAAAAAGATATCACTTGGACCGTTTCTGAAAGTGGAGATTTAAATAGGGTAGTAAAAGACTCTGATTTTGAACGAATTATAAATTCTATTTATTCAGTTCACAACGGAGTTTACCGCATGAGTCCGGCCATTGCAAGTTTGGTAGAGGCATCTTCCAGCCTGGCAAAAGTGACGGTTGGAGATGGTGTGTTTACGACCCAATCCTTGCAGCGCAGTTCGGTTGAATCATCTAAAGCAGATGTGGCCAATACCATTCGTGCAGCATTTGAAAGCGTAGGAGTGGAGGTTGTTCAGGGCGGAGAATATCCGGGTTGGGAACCGAATGCGGATTCTGCAATCTTAAAAGTAATGGCAGATTTGTACCGGAAAAAATTCCAGGATGAACCGAATATAAAGGCATGTCATGCAGGTTTGGAGTGCGGAATTTTAGGGAAACACTTCCCCGGAATGGATATGATCTCTTTCGGACCGAACATTCGCGGAGCGCATTCCCCCGATGAATGCGTGCAGATTTCTTCCGTGCAGAAATTCTGGGAGTATTTGCTGGAGGTTTTAAAGGAGATTCCTGTGAAATAATTCAAGTGGTGCCGAAAAGGTGCCATTTTTTTTGACCTATCTGTTGAATTCAATCATTTTCATGAAAAAGATGCTTAATTTGCCATTGAAATCTAAATAATGGACAAACTGAACACAAACTGGTTAGAATTTCATGAGAAAATGAAATTCCGGCTGGTATTGCATTTATTGTATTTTTTTGCCGGTCTCATGTCCATTGTGACGGTTGTCAATTTATCCAACGAACATTTTAGTGCAACACCCAATTTCTTTGCTGTAGGAATGTGTGTTGTTGGGCTGGTTGTAATACACATTACGAAGAATTACCGTTTGGTAGGAGCTATTTGTTCCATTCTGACATTCGGCATTGTTTCAGGAGCGTTTTTATTACTTAAAGCCACGCATTACCTTACTCCGATCTGGATGATCGTCAATATCATGTTTACGTTCTTCGTTTTGGGAAAGAAATGGGGGATTCCGATTCTGATTGCTCATTTTTTGGTTTTGTTCTATTATTTGACATACCTGCATGAGGGGAACATCGTCTCGGTGGAATCTTTTTCGGGAAATGACGTCACGACTTTTATTCTGGAATACTCCATCGCCGGGTTTGCAATCGCTTACATTTTGAACCTTTACGTTTTGACTACCAATTATTCCCGGATTGAATTGATTGAGAACAATCAAATCCTTTCCGATCAAAACAAAGTGATCTCCAAGCAGAATTCAGAAATGGAAGTGATGCTGCGGGAAATCCATCACCGGGTGAAGAATAATCTGCAGATCATTACCAGTTTGCTGCGTTTGCAAGCTAATAATATGAGTGAAGAAGATGGTGGCTCTTACCAGGAAGCGATCGACCGGGTAACGGCAATGGCAATCATTCACGAGAAAATGTACCAATCCGGTTCTTTATCCAAGTTCGACCTGGAAAAGTACCTGAATTCACTGGTGGATAGTTTGCTTTTGAATTATACGATCTCTAAAAAACCGGAATTGATGATCGAGGTAGATGTGGAAGATATGAAGTCGAAAAGCATTGTTCCTTTGGCGCTTTTGATCAATGAATTGCTGCTGAATTCTCTGAAACATGCATTTCAGGACCAGGATAAACCGCGGATTACCATTGAACTGATGGAAGATGAGGCTCACAGATCAAAAAGGTTCCTGCTCGTTTACAGCGATAATGGTTCCTGGGCAGAAGGTTCGGTTGCTTCATTCGGAACGGAAATTATCCAGGCGATGTCTGAACAACTGGAGGGGAGTTTTACCCTGGAGACAAGTGATTCGGGGACGAAATATGTGTTCAACCTGGCGAATTTGAGTTGATTTTTAAAACCTAATTATAGAATCCTTTTAACATGACCTGGTCAATCTTGCTAAATCTCTCATCTGCTCAATTGCAAAAGATTGCAGAAGAAGAATATTACAGGCAAAAAATGATCGAGACGATCGTTGGTTTGTCTATCACTGCAATTGTAATGGCAGCTCCAACTTATTGGCTCATCCGCTATGTCTTTTTTAAAATTAAGAAGGAGTTCCGTTTTAAAACGAAATTCAATCCTTACAATCACATCGATGCTTTGGTTTTACTGAGTATGAATGTACTGCGAACAAATCCCGATTGTTTTAAGGAAAAATGTATTTACCTGAAAGAATACATTTTTTACCTGTATCCTGAAAAGAATGCTTCATTCCATGAATCGCTTAAGATGGCGTACACGGATGTGTACCGTTCCGAGTCAATTGTTCGCTGGTTGAATCGTTTTCAGACAGAGGACCAACGAAAAGATGTTGTTCGTTTTTTGATCCATATGGCGGCTCAGGATGGAGTGATAGGTTCCCGCGAAAAAGCAGAATTGATCCGGATCATTGATGCTGCTGCTTTGGCTCACCAGGAATGGATTGAGCTGATGGAACAAATTAATGAGGGATTCACAAACCGACAAAATCGCCGGAATGGAACTCAGGGGAGTCAAGCGGGGAGTTATCGTACGAGTGTTGTCAGCAAGGCATTGGATTATTTCGAGATGCAGCGGGATACCATGGATGAGGATTTGCTGCGGAATAAATACCGCAAATTGGTAAAGAAATACCATCCGGACCGTCACCCGGATGCAACTGCCGAAGAACGGAATGAATTAGAGATCAAATTCCAGGAGCTCCAGGTGTATTATGAGGAATTACTCAAATTGGTGCCGTGATTGGGTTTTCATTACTTGCATTTTAATGGGCTGATTTGCTAAATTTACGGAATGGATGAGCATCAGTTAGTATCATTGGCCAAGGCTAAAATGCCTTTCGGTAAGTACAAAGACCGGTACCTGATCCATTTGCCTGAAAATTACCTTGTTTGGTTCAAGCAGAATGGTTTTCCTGCAGGTAAACTGGGGCAGCAGCTGGAATTGATCTATGAGATTAAATTGAATGGTCTCGAACACCTCATTTATCCTTTAATGCCTAAATAACACGTATTCATGCTGCAAATAATTGAGCTTTTACCTCGTTTTGGAGGTGTTGATACCATGTCTGAACAAGAGCGTTTTTGGAGTAAGGTTATCTTTGGGGTTATCTTTGGAGGGACTTTTGCAGTTCTGATTTATCGTAAACTTACTAAAAGGGGTGGGGGCGATTGGGATAAGGGAATAATTCCGAAAAGTTTTAAACCAACAAGAGCAAATCTTTTCGAATTATTCGTTGCATCTTCTGCTGCTATTGTTCGCAGGGATCTGGAGAATCATTACATGAAATTTCCGTATATAGATGAGTATCTCAAAAAACATTTTGATGATGTTTATTACAAGGCTGTTGATTCTTATCAATATTCGTTGAATTATGTAGTGAAAATAGATTCCCTGGCTTCCTGGTCCAATAAGCATTTATCGAAGGAATGGAAGATTAAGCTGATCAATTTCCTGGCCGGGGTTGCTGTTTATGATGGGGGAATAAATTCAGATGAACGACAGCATCTCTTGGTATTAATGTCCAAAATGGGGTTGCAAATAACAGATTTTGAGCCAATTTATAAGGAGAAATTGACGCACCACAATGAACGAAATTATCAACATGAAGCAAGCTCAAATTATTCCAAATCAGATTTCTTTTATAAAGTACTTGGACTGGATAAAACAGCTTCTGTTGAAGAAGTGAAAAGTACTTACCGCAGATTGGTTAAATTAACACATCCGGATCGTTTTATGAATGAATCGCCTGAGGTCCAAAAACAAATGAGCGAGAAGTTCCGTGCGATCCAGGAAGCTTATGAATCCATTGTAAATTCGTGATATGTTGATTCTTGGGATTGTATTTTTATGCCTGCTGGTTCTTTTGGTAGTTATTCTGACTAAAAGACAGGTAAAGGATTCCAGGGAAAGAAAGGTGAGTACAGAGCTTGTTCTGAAACAAAGTTTTCAGCCTCCTTCCGGAAGGAAATCAGAGGAAATGATTTTTCAAATCTACATTCTTTTGGCTGCATGGATCATGCGTAAGAATGCGATTAAATCATTTGAAAAACACTCGTTTATTGTTATTTACATCAATAAAAAGTTTAATGTAGAATCGCTGATTATTGCGAATGAACTGGAGTTGGTCGGTGAGACTTCCATTCATGTGCGCAGTGTTGCAAATTGGGTGGTCCAAAAAATGCATCAGGCGCAGGAACGTGCCGATTTAATTGATTTCCTGATTGATCTTGTATTTGTGGGAGATGAGATGATCGATCGGGAGTTTACGGCGCTGATACGATTGGGAGAGCTGATCGGTGTTCAGGCTATGTATATTGAAAGGAGAGTGATTGAGCACCGCAAGCGGATCTTTGGTTCGTTTGATGGAAAGGAGCGGCTACATTCAATTGCCAATTCAGGAACTCGCAGAAAAATGGCTTTGGCGATACTGGATTTAGGTTCTGCTGCTACGGAGGACGATATTAAGAAGAGCTACCGCAGGTTGGTGAAGAAGTACCATCCGGATCGTAATTTGGATTTAAATGAAGCTGAAAGGGCGGAAGCTGCTCAGCGTTTTTTGGAGGTGCAGGATGCATACGAAGAACTAATTTCCAATTAATTCAATATTTTGTCACAAATGTGCTTTTGTATTTATTTCCTTATTTATGAATGACTTAACAGGATTTGTTTAACCCATTGATCAAACCAATTTCTAATTTTTTTCATTTTTTTTGATTGGATTTGTAACCTAATCGGAAACTGTGGCGTAAATGGGTCAAAACAAACTCGTATTTAAGTTTTATTATATATGGAAAGCACAATGATCAATAACGCAGTAAGCTTGGCAAAAACAAAATTGGAGCGCCACAAAGCAATGGGAAGAAACAGTAACCTGAGTATTATCGAGGTTGCTCAATTAATGGATTTGGTTACATTTGGATCAAATATGCCTGAAGCTAAAAATAGTATGCTTTTCTTTGGTTATAGTGTTAATTAAACGTATTCAAATTATAGATTGAATAGGTCCTTCGAGTTTTCGAGGGACTTTTTTTTGGTTTAAATTGTTACAAATGTGAATATTGAATTATTTAATAATGTGTCAATTAAATGATACATTTGTATCATGGAGATAAAAGATCGTTTACGGATGATTATGGATGCGCATAAATTGAATGCCGGATCCTTTGCGGACAGGATTGGTGTTCAGAGATCCAATGTGAGTCATGTGTTAAGCGGCAGAAATAAGCCAGGATTTGATTTTATAGAGAAATTGCTGCTTGCATTCCCGCGTGTTTCTGCTTAGTGGCTTTTTACAGGGAAGCAGGGG
>CAMLDR010000134.1 GCA_946478775.1 uncultured Flavobacteriales bacterium | reverse complement strand
ACATATTTGCGACCTTAGGCTAAAACTATGATGGACATACCTAATTTATCTCCTTCCGAGCAGCTGCAGGTGATTGCAACTGAGATTAAAACGGAAGGATTGAAATACGATTTATTGCGTCGCGAAATCGGAAAAGTAATTGTTGGACAGGAGAACATGGTTCGAAGTTTATTAATTGCCCTGCTCGCAGACGGTCACGTACTATTGGAAGGTGTTCCGGGATTGGCAAAAACATTGGCAATTCGCACACTTTCAAGTGCTGTATCCGGTCAGTTTTCCCGAATCCAGTTCACCCCGGATTTACTTCCGGCGGATGTAACGGGAACGTTAATCTATCAGCAAAAATCAGAGCAGTTTGCCGTTAAAAAAGGGCCCGTTTTCGCTAATTTTGTTTTGGCGGATGAGATTAACCGGGCGCCGGCAAAAGTTCAGGCGGCTTTATTGGAAGCCATGCAGGAACGCCAGGTTACTATTGGTGATTCTACCTTCGAACTGCCGAAACCGTTTTTGGTTTTAGCAACTCAAAACCCGATTGAACAGGAAGGAACATATCCCTTGCCGGAAGCACAGGTGGATCGCTTCATGCTGAAAGTATTTATGGGCTATCCATCCAAGCAGGAAGAACAATTGATCCTGCGTTCAAACGTAAGGCCCGAGGGATTGGAGAAAATCTCGCATGTTATGAACCCGGACGATCTGATCAAAGGAAAATATTTAACACGTTCCATTTACCTGGACGAAAAAGTAGAGCGTTATATTGTAGATATTGTGGATGCAACACGTAATCCTGCAACAGCCGGGGTTTCTGAAATTTCAAAATACCTGCAGTACGGAGCATCCCCGCGAGCATCCATTAACTTGGCATTGGCAGCAAAAGCCAATGCGTTTTTGGAGCAGCGCGGTTTTGTTATTCCGGATGACGTTCGGACCGTTGCGATGGACGTACTTCGTCACCGGGTTGGCTTGAACTATGAAGCAGAAGCAGATGGAGTGAAGCCGGAACAGATCATTGAACGTTTATTACAGCGAGTAGAAGTTCCATAAATTACCATGGATAAGGAAGCCTTACTGAAGCGTATTCGTACCATCGAGCTACAAACTCGCGGTATGACGGAGCAAGTATTCGCAGGACAGTACCAATCTGCGTTTAAAGGGCGCGGTATGTCTTTTAGTGAGGTGAGATCTTACCAGTTTGGGGACGACGTAAGGACCATCGACTGGAATGTCACAGCGCGTTTCAGAGAACCCTTCGTAAAGATTTTTGAAGAGGAAAGAGAATTAACGGTGCTTTTGATCGTGGACGTTTCCGGGTCGATGTATTTTGGACAGGGAAAAGACTCTAAAATTTCCCTGGCGGTTGAACTGGCGGCAACGTTGGCATTCTCTGCAGCCAAGAAAAACGATAAAGTAGGCGCTCTTTTTATTTCAGATGAAGTAGAATATTACGTTCCGCCCAAAAAGGGTTTCGGGCATATTCATTTTTTGCTGCGTAAGCTGATCAATCTCCAGCCGAAATCCGGTGGGACTAATTTGGATACCGGCTTAAAATATGCCCGCAATATTTTCAAACAGCGGAGTATTTGCTTTGTGATCAGCGATTTTTCCCAGTTGGAAGGGAGTAAAGAGGGATTTGCAAATACCGCAAGAAAGCACGATCTGGTAGCTTTGGGCGTGAGTGATCCCGGAGAAGGAAATCTTCCGGACGTGGGGTTTGTACGCTGGTTAAATGCGGAAACAAATGCAACGAACTGGATTGATAGTTCTGCCCCGAAAGTGAGAAAAGAGTACGAGAAAAATTTCGCGCTCCGGAAAGAGAAAAACGAAGCTTTTTTCCTGCAGCTGGGAATTGATGCAGCCTTTTTTGAAGTGGGAGACCACGTTTATTTACCTTTACTTCAGTTATTCAAGCGCCGCAAATGAGATGTATTTTATCCATAGTAGCATGTTGGTGTTTGGGAGCAGGATTTGCACAAACAAAACGCGTTTATTGGACAGAAGATTCCGTTCGTATCGGTGATAAGGCGCAGTTAACCATCCTGGTTAAAAACAAACCGAAGCAGTTTGATTACAATCCCATTTCCGAGGTTTTCATTTGTGATGTCAATCACAAAGGCGAAACACTCTGGAAACCAGGCGGCGAGTTGGAAATAGAATCATTTAAAGACACCACATACACACAGAAAGGTATTCAATATTGGAAAGGTGTATACACATTAATTGCCTGGGATTCTGCTAAATACCGTTTGCCGGAATTGTGGATTACCTGGAAAGATTCCACATTTTCATTTCGTGCACCGAACCTGTATGTGGGTTTCATTAAGAAAAAAGTAAAAGACGGAATCGAAGAAATCCCTGTGGAACCGGAAGATGAATATTGGATCCTGTTCAAGAAGTACTGGTGGGTGTTGTTGATTGCAGCAGCCGGTATTACCGCAGGAATTCTTTGGAACAAACGAAGAAAAATAAAGAAGTCGGAAGAACTGAGCTTAAGGGAGCGGACTTTGCTGGCAATAAAACAGTTGAAGAAAAGAGAAGATTGGCTGCACGATAAAACAAAAAACCATTACGTCAATTTTTCTGCTGTGTTGAAAATGTATTTGAGTTCGCGCTATGAATTGAATCTGATGGAGCGGACCACGTTTGAAACAATCTCTTTATTGAAATTGAAAGGCCTTGATGGGAGCATGATCCGGAGGATTGAACTGCTTTTGAGGGAAGCTGACATGGTGAAATTTGCCAAAACCGAACTGAATGACCTGCACATTCGCTCCAGTTTATTGCGTTTAGAAGAAATTGTTACAGAATTAAGTCCATTGGAGATCCCGGAATGAGTCGCTATTTCAACATATGCTTTTGGGAATATGATTTCTACAATCCACAGATGTTGTGGCTCTTGTTTGCCATTCCGGTGCTCTTGTTTTTGTGGGAATACCTTCAGAAAAGCCGCGTTGGTCAGTTGAAATATGCGAATTCGGAAGAAGAACAACTGGCTTATTCAATGGGCTGGGTGCGCTACATTCGATGGGGAATAAATGCCTGCTATGCACTTTCGATGGCTTGTTTGGTTTTAACACTTGCTGAACCTTATAACACATCCATCGATCCTCCGAAAATTGATTACAAGAATGGGATCGACATCATTTTAGCTATCGATGCTTCGGGTTCCATGCTAGCGCAGGATTTTGATCCGAACCGTCTGGAAGTGGCCAAACGCGTAGCGAAGAAGTTTGTGGATTCACGAAAAGGAGACCGTGTGGGCTTAGTGGTTTATGAAGGTGAAGCTTATACGGCTTGTCCGGCCACGTTGGACTATAAATTATTGAAAGAACAGATCACCTCCATAGAACCAGGATTCCTGGAACCGGGAACCGCAATCGGAAGTGGATTGGGAGTGGCAGTTACGCGATTGAGAAGCGATAGCCTGCCTTCAAAAGTAATCATTTTATTAACCGACGGAAGCAGCAATACCGGGCCCGATCCCATGGAAGCAGCAGAATTGGCAAAGGCAAAGAAATGTAAAGTTTACACCATTGGTGTGGGAGCTAATGGAATGGCACCAACTCCGGTCCAAACCCCATTTGGGATCATTTATCAGAATGTTCCGGTAGAAATTGATGAAGCCATCCTGAAGGATATTGCAAAACTGACCAATGGAAAATATTTCCGCGCTCAGGATGAAAAATCACTGGAAAAAATCTATGTCGAAATTGATCAATTGGAAAAGCGAAAAATGGAAGATCAGCACCTGGCAGTGGAACCACCCCTGACATTGTTCCCTTTTTTCATATGGAGTATGCTATTTTCCCTCACGGCATGGGGAGTTCAACGGTTGAAATTCAAACTGGATGATTAAAGAGCAAAATACATATCAGCGTTTGGTGAAATTGTTACTCGTTTCAGAAGCAATTTGGTGGTCGTTTGTACTCATTCTTTACGCAAGCATTCCTTTTGCAAAATGGGGCGTGAACCTGCTGCATCCTGAAATGCTCGGTTTGTGGATGATTATCCCCGTTTTCGCTGTTTTGTCCTGGCTTCAATGGAATTGGAAAGCACGGATTTACGAACAATATTCCGGTTATGGAACTACACGGATGCTGTGGGTGAAATTTGAACCTGTGAAAGCCTTCCTTCATTATTTTTTGCTGCGGAGCACCTATTTTTTCATTGTACTGGCAATGGCACAACCTGTTGCCGGCTCACGAAAAGTAAACGGCTCGAAACGCGTTCTTGACCTGGTGATTTGCCTGGACATTTCGAATTCCATGAACACCAAAGACATGGGAGGAAATCAGTCAAGCCGTTTAACAGCCGCCAAGCATGCCATAGGCGAATTACTGAATCAATTGAAGGGCGAACGGATTGCTGTGGTGGTTTTTGCCAACGATGCCTATACACAGCTGCCGCTTACCATGGATTACGGAGCTGCAAAATTGTTCGTTCCGGATATTGAGACTTCGATGATTACGAACCAGGGAACGAATATTGGGAGAGCTTTGGAAGTGGCGCAGGAGCAATTTAAAGATACCGAATCAGGAAAAGCGATTCTGGTAATTACAGATGGAGAAGATCACGAAGCCCTTTGGAAGAAGCAGCTGGGTGTATTGAAAAAGAAAAACGTGGAATTGGCCTATTTGGGACTGGGTTCCGCAAAAGGAGGTTTGATACCGAACAACCCCTATGATGAGTCGGAAGGATACAAGCGGGAAGGCGGCCAGGCAGTTGTGTCCAAAATTGATAAAAAAGGCCTGACCCGAATGGCTGGTGAATCCGGAAGTATTTTAGTAACTTCCGATAGTCCGTTCCCAAATATCTATGATATCGCAACAAACTATAAAAACACGAAAAATAAGCAGGTCCTGAAGGTGGAATTTAATGTAGATAAAAACTATTTTTATATTCCTGCAATGGTTGCGCTCTTGTGTATGATTTGCTACTTCTTTTTACCCATCATTATTAATCCCAAGAAGTCATGAAAACAGCTTTGATGATCATCTCGTGTGTTTTGGCTTTCAACTCTTTTGGGCAGGATTGGAAAGAACCACTCAATGAAGCCAGAAGATTATACAAAAAAGGAAACTACAAAGAAGCGTTAAAGTATTATAAAAGAGCCGAAAGATTAGCTCCAAATGACGTAGATTTGTCTCAGGAGATCGGTCAGACTGCTTACCGTGCGAATGATTTTGGTACTGCAGCGGAAAACTTTGAACGTCAGGCAAATAATGCTGAAACGAAAGAAAAGGAAGTTCGCGCCCGAACAAGTTTGGGAGAATCCCGTATGAAACAGCAGGATTTTCAAAGTGCAGTGGATACTTACAAGCAGATTCTGAGAATGGATCCCGATAATGAGAAAGCAAGGCAACGCCTGGTGGAGGCAAAAAGATTATTAGAACAGCAGAAAAAACAGCAGCAGGACAAGCAAGACAAAGAGAATAAAGAACAAAACAAAGACAAGCAAAATAATAGTCAGAATCAACAGAATCAACAGAATCAACAGAATCAACAGAAGGATTCAAAGGATAAACAACAAAACCAAAACCAGCAGAATCAAAAGTCCCAGGGACAAAAGAACGAAGAAAAGAAACTACAGGATAAAGAAACCGAGCGGAAACTCGATGAGTTTAGCAAACAGGAACTGAATACAAAGAAAAGATTGGATGGTTCAAAAGGCACTACAGGTGGTAAAACAGCAAGAAAAGACTGGTAATCAATGGCAATTTTTATTGCTTTTGTTCACTTTGGTGAGCCAGATTTCTATTGCGCAAAAACCCATGGTTGCCCTGACCTCCGATAAGAAAGAACTTGGAGCGAATGAACACCTTGGCTTTACGGTTACTTCCAATGTAGAAGGATCGATGAAAATTGATTTCCCGGTAGAGTTCGAAGTAGATTTGAACGTCATGCACGGGATGGAACAAAAAATGGATCCGAGCGGTAAGATCAAAACTTACTATTACATGCAGCAGACGGGAACCTTCAAAAAAGAAGGAACTTATTCATTTTATGCTTACACCACCTACCGAAATAAAACCTACAGATCCAACAAGATTACGATCAAAGTCAATGCAGCTTCTGAAGACGATCACAAATTAAATTCCAATGATCCTGTTTTTGGATTCATCCAGTGTAAAAAAACAAGTGTATATGAAGGAGAACCGATCTTGCTGAAAGCAAAAGTGTTTTCTTACATCAACATTGAGTATTTGGAAGGTTATTCTGACTTTAAAGCAGATATTTCCATGGAAGAACATGCCTTCCCCAATGGCCGCGTAGAAGTAGAACAAACCCGCGTGAATGGAAAAGATGCTTTGGCATTCGAGTATGGAAAACAGCTGCTTATTCCTGTGGGAACAGGGAAATGCAATGTAAGGCCCTTTGAAATGGCTTTGCGCTGTCATGGTTCTTTATTCTCCAAAACAATGCGTTTCCGTTCTTCGGGGTTAACGATTAATATCAAGCCTTTGCCCGCAAATGCTCCCAAAGATTTTATAGGAGCAGTGGGTGAGTATAGGCTTTCTCAAAAAAATCCTGCCAAAGGAATTAAAGAAGGGGACGTGTTTACATTGGAACTGATTGTTTCAGGCGTCGGAAACCTGCATAATTCCAATACACCCAAGTTAAAATTACCCAAAGGCTGTTCCATTTATGGAGATCCGGAACGCATAGAAGACATTGAATTTACAGAAAGCGGTGCAGAAGGAATGATTACTTATCGCTTCAATATCCAGGTATTGGAAGGTCACAATTTGGAATTCAGTGCTCCGTCAATCAGTTATTTTGATCCGGAAAAGGAAAGATACATCTCAATTCGTGGAAATGCATTTAACATCCGTGTGATTCCCGATAAAAGTTTTAATCCTGTTGTTCTGACTGATCCGTCTTCCGGTACACATACCGATATGGTGGATATGCAGACTAAGAAAACAACGAAATCCCAGGCAAAAACAGAATCAAATTCCGGTTCCCGCTTGTGGGTAGGTATCGTTGCGCCGACAAGTTTGCTTGGACTTCTATTTGTCTTTTTATTACTGATGAAGCGCAAGAAAAAAGGAACGGATAAAACAGAAGTGGCAGCTTTGGATGCGTTTCCTAAAACCCCAGTTTTCTTAAACGAAGTAAAGGCGGAAAGTCCTGCAGCGAAAATTAATTACTGGGAAGATGCCGAACAGCATGTAGATGATCCGGGTGCATTTGCCATTTTGATGCCTAAAGCAATCATTCAGCGGATCGAACAGTGTGAAAAATGTAATTTCCAATCGCGTGAGAAGGCTTTTGACAGATTAGTAGAAACCAATCCCGAAATCGCTAAAGGTTTGCGTGAGATCATTGAAATGTGTGATCAGTATCGTTACGGATTTGGTGCTGAGCACTTAGAAACAAGAGCCATTTTAGCAAATGCGGAAAACTTGTTTGGTCAATTACCTGCTTAAAGCATTTTTTGACAGAAAAGTTGTTTCAAAGAGATTCACTTTTGATTTTTTTACTACTTTTACCCCACAAAACACAAATTAGTACATCATGAGCGTTTTTGGTATCGTATTGTTTCTTTTGATTGGAGGTATGGCATTTTGGATGTTGTTATTCTTAATGGGATTTGTTCTTCCTTTTTGGATTTCCTTGGGAATCAATCAGCAAATGCGCCCAAAACGTGTGTTTGAAAAAGACGAAGATTCAGAGGCAAAGTAATTTGCAAAGTAATATTTTTGGAACCCTGATTTCGCTTGCGAACGTCAGGGTTTTTTATGTCCGAAAATCCGAATACCTGTTTGGAGCGTATGTAAAACATAACCTTAAAAGAACAAGTATGAAAAAGTCATTTTTAACATTCACAATTGCTGCTTCAATGACAGCATTTGGAGTATCAAGTTGTGGAGGAAGCGAAGAAAAATCAAACGAGGAGACCAAAACGGAAGAATCGATGGAGATGGCTGAGCCCGAAATGGAAGAAGAAGAGGCTTTTGTGATGGTAGGCGGAGCGAAGATGGTTCCTTCTAAGGACATTGTAGATAATGCAGTAGGATCTAAGGATCATACCACTTTGGTAGCGGCAGTAAAAGCAGCAGGGTTGGTAGAAACGTTAAAGGGAGATGGTCCGTTTACGGTTTTTGCTCCTACGAATGAGGCCTTCAACAAGTTGCCGAAGGGAACGGTTGAAAATCTCTTAAAACCGGAAAACAAAGGAAAATTAACTTCGGTATTGACTTACCATGTTGTTGCCGGAGCTTTAAAAGCGAGTGACTTGAAAGCAGGTCAAACATTGAAAACCGTTCAGGGTGAAAACCTAATGGTAACGGAAAAAGACGGAAAATGGTTTATCAATGGAGCTCAGGTTACCATTGCAGATGTCATTTCGTCTAATGGTGTAACACATGTCATTGATGCGGTAGTGTTGCCTAAGAAGATGTAATTAAAATCCTGAATAATAACTTTTGCGTTGAAAACCGGTCCGTTTATGTGGGTCGGTTTTTTTGTTTGTAAACAGTAAGTGTAGGATTATCACGTGCATCCTGTTTACGCCGGTTGCTTTTTCTTCTTATCTTTAGCAGACTTACTACTAGTTAAAAAACATGAAAGGAATCGGTTTACTCGTTGCTGCATTTGTCTGCTCAACCGCATTTTCCCAGGAAATGCTTCATTGCGGAAGTGATGAAATGGAACACAAACTCTTCCGGGAACATCCCGAATACCGACAGGCTTTTTTGCGGTCCAAGAAGAAATTGGAGGCATTTACCAAACAATTTCAGGAAAATCCCTTGAAATCCGGAGCAACTTATGTGATTCCGGTCGTATTTCACATTATTCACAACAACGGTCCGGAAAACATCAGTGATTCACAGATTCATGACGCGATAGAACAGGTCAATCTACAGTATAGAAAACAGAATCCGGATACCAACCAAATCGTTCCTGCATTTCAATCCATTGCGGCTGATGCAGAAATTGAAATTCGCCTGGCGCAGATTGATCCGAACGGGAATTGTACGTCGGGAATTACTCGAACAGTTTCATCATTGACCTATCCGGGAGATCACCAGGTCAAAAGCCTGATCCACTGGCCGCCGGAAAAATACCTGAATATTTACGTCTGTTTTGACGCAGCCGGATTAGCAGGTCACGCAGTAATGCCTGCAGCTGCAGATACGATTCCCGAATGGGATGGAATTGTGATGCGCCACGACTATGTTGGAACAATCGGGACTTCGGATTATTTCAAACGAACAGTTCTTTCGCACGAAATAGGTCATTATTTGAACCTCTATCATATTTGGGGAGGAAACAATGTTCCGGATTTCTATTATCTGCCTGTTGGAAATGCCGGAAATTGCGCGTACGATGATGAGGTGACAGACACACCAAATACCATTGGCTGGTCTTCCTGCAATTTAAATGCTAATTCTTGCAGCAGCTTGGACAATGTTCAGAATTACATGGATTACGCCTATTGCGCGCTGATGTTTACCGAAGGACAAAAGGTTCGTATGCATGCGGCATTGAATTCTTCTGTAGCACAGCGAAATAACCTATGGACGCCGGCCAACCTTGCTGCAACCGGAACAGATGATTTGGTGAATCAACTCTGCATAGCAAAACTCGAATCAAGTAAACAAGTGGTTTGCGTCGGAGATTCTGTTTTATTCCAGGATGTTTCGGCTCATGGAATAACAAGCAGGCTGTGGATCGTTGAATCGGGAATCATTCAGGGTTCTTCCACTAACGACACCTTAATCGTTACCTATAACCAAGCCGGAAAATTCGATGTAACGCTGAAAGTCAGCAATGGGATCGACACACTGGAACTGGTCCTGGCAGATTATATCACCGTCATGCCGTCTCAAGGCACGGATCATGGAATCACAGAAGGGTTTGAGAGCGATTTAACGGATTTTAAGGACAAATGGCAGGTAAGAGACGTTGGACAGAGCTACAACTGGGAAATTACCGCTACGGGCTTTCAAAGTAACCAGTCTGCTAAGATCAATAATTTTGATGCAGGCTCAAACCAGGTTTACGAATTCTTTTCAGCCCCTTTGGATTTATCCGGATTTACGAGTTTGGCAGTTGCATTTGATTGGGCTTATGCGCAACGGTTGGCAAGTAATGCCGATTTGTTCCGCGTTTTTATTTCTAATGATTGCGGAGAAACCTGGATTGCTAAGAAAACCTATGTAGGGACCAGTTCGTTGAAATCAGTTAGCCAGTTAGTGACCAATTCTTTTACTCCGGCTTCTTTAACTGAATGGGCGAGCGACACGGCACTGATCAGCGGAGCTTCGAACTTCACCGATCACACGCAGGTGAAATTCCGTTTTGAATCAAGAGGCGGAAACAACTTCTTTTTGGACAACATTCGTATCGGAAAATTGAACGAATTGGGCTTGCATGAAGTAGGTTCTGAAAACGAGTTTGAGGTTTATCCGAACCCGGCAGATAAGGAAGGATTTGCGGTTTTGAAGTGGGATGAACAATTATCCCCGGAGGTGATTCAATTGATGGATTCGCAAGGAAGAATTGTCTATGAAAAGAGTGTTGTTGGAACTGGCAATTTCCTGGAGATGCCTTTGGACGGATTGGATTCCGGTTATTATTTTGTCAAAGCTAAGTTAGCGAACAGGAGTTATTCTTTACCATTAATCGTGAACTAATATTTAATTACCCGGGTAGAAGGAGGATAATCTTCCACTTATCCCTGAAAAGGAAAAAGATGGTTTTTCAGCACATATTCAGTTTCTAATTTTGGTGTTCCTATGAACTATTTTTTTATCCTGTATTTCTTGCTTGTTGGTAGGTTGGGCTTGTCACAAGAATCCTTGTTCAACGCAGATCAAATCGGAAAACCGGAACACACTCAATTGGTTTCTAACGCCCGGATATATCCTGTTATTAAAAATGCAGAAGTATCTTATTTTGAATTGTTCCCATCTGAATACTTTCACATGAATTATCGGTATGATACGATTAAGATAGGTTTGGATCAGGAACAAAACGGCTTGAAAATCATGTGCCTTAATTGCATGTACATGGATGTCGGATTGACTGATGATTCGGTGTTTTTTATTGAAAGTGGGGATGATCGTATAGAATTTGACTGGCAATTGATGAAAAGCCCAAGCGGAGGGTCAGGTCCGTCATTGAAAGAAAAACAACAACTGGACGAAAGATTTGGCTATGTAAAACTAAGAAACCGAAGTATTCATTATGCACAAATTCAGGAGAATCCACCGTTGTATTTAGGATTTCTTGATCGGAATTTTAACGGCAAAATAGATTCGATGGATTATGTTTCCCTTTCAGAAAACACTTATTTTCCAACAGCCATTAATTCCAGGGTGAATTATGTAAAAGAGGTGGACACGATTGTAACCGATTGGTGGAGTGCAACATTCCGATTGGTTGACAAAAAAAGCCAATTCGAACTTCAGCGGATCAAAGATTCTGTTTATTCACCGGCCTTACTTTTTTCGAAAACGATCGGGAATTTTAAACTGGATAGCTTGAATGATTTGAATTCATTTTTGAAAAAATCGGAGAAACAATATACCATTGTAACGTTTTGGAATGAGTATTGTCCGAATTGCATCATAGAATTGGACTCGTTGGAAAAACTTCAAAATCAATTTCAGGTACTGACTTTTTATACCAGGGATAATCTGGAGAATGAATTGACCAAAGGAGGATGGACATTTAGTTCGTATCTTAGCAGTCAATTTGCCGAAGAAGCATTTCAGCTGAATGGGATGCCTAACTATTGGGTATTGGACAATCAGCGGAATTGTTTGTTTAAAAGCAGGGAGTGGTCTGAATTAAAACATTTTCTGGACAAAACAAAATGAAAAGAGCAAGAAAAAATAGTTGTGATAAGTAAATTGTTGAAAAACTTTACTATCTTTGCCCTCCAAATTAAATTTTAAAATATCTGTTATGTACGCAATAGTAGAAATAGCAGGGCAGCAATTTAAAGTGCAAAAA
>CAMLDR010000133.1 GCA_946478775.1 uncultured Flavobacteriales bacterium | reverse complement strand
AGGGGTGCAAAGATAGAAACTCTATTTTTTATTAACAAGGGAATTGTAAATAAATACTGAAGTAATTGCGTTTTCCGGCAATTCGAATACACATTTAATCAAATACTTCGGTATTTCCCAAAAAAAATAATTGGACCATATCCGAACAGAGATGCAAAATTCGGAAAAAACTTCCACCCGGATGCAACCTTTCATTTTTCAGTTTTGTATTATCCCCGAATTGCAATCAACTAAAGAAAACTTAAATACAAGAAAATATGAAAAACAGAACCTTATTACGCTTTTTGATCGCAGGTTTGGCACTCTGCTCGACTCAGGCTTTTGCTCAATTACCTGCCATTGACAGTCTAAAACTGATTCCTGCCAACCCTACAAGCAACGACGTGCTAAAAGTAGTTTGCTATACCACATTCCCATCCGGAAGCTGCAGTGTGAACCACATCCATTCGGAACAGCAGGGAAACAACATCCTCCTTATGCTGGATTATACGGTAGGAGCCGCCTCTTACATTTGCAACAGTGTGGACACCATTCTTATTGATAACCCGGGAGCCGGGAGTTTTCAGCTGATAACGACCATTGCTATGAATGAGCAGGATATAATCGAGGATATCGACTCCCTGAACTTTACTGTGGATCCCTTTTTGGGAATTCCGGAATTCGGATCGAACAACTTTATCACTTATCCCAATCCGTTTGAAAATGAATTGCATTTCAAAACAAATTTTGCGGTTGAAAGTTTGAAAATCCATACCATTTCAGGACAAAAAGTCTTGCTGAAAGAATCCGTTTCTAATACGCTGCCGATTGACGTTTCCAACCTGGAACCAGGTATTTATCTCATTACCCTGATTGATAACGGCGGAAATAAGTTTACACAACGGATCATTAAAAGTTCTAACAATTAAAACCCGTAAAGTAGTCCGTCGGACGATTCACTAAAAACACGAAAAGATGAAAAAATTCCTATTCAATTCACTTCTTTTGCTTTTGACACTGGGTTCATTCACAGCATGCAAAAAAGAGATCGATCATTCAACCAAAAACAGCACACCAAAAAGCGCCCTGATTGATGGAAAATGGAACCTGGTGCGCATTCACGGCGGAATAACGGGTGCCAATGAAACCCATTCCACTGGTGAGATCGAATGGACGTTCAATACTCAAAATGCTACTTTGACAGTTGATAACACAGTTGCCAATTCCACTTATTATTACTTACCTTCGGGGACATATTCCTTTCAGGAAATTTCCGGACCAACTGAAAGCTATTTGGTAATTGACGCAAATGAACTGGGACAAATGGTATTCTCAGGAAATCAATTACTTATTGACGAAAACAAGAAATCAACCGGAGAAGGTGCCTGCGGTTTTTACCTGACATTGCAGCGCTAAAAAACAAAAAATCCGGTAATTTATAGAATGGAGGAACACATAGAAGAATTCATCAAGGGCAATAAAAAAGCTTTTGACCGGGTGTATGAAAAATACGCCCCTTCTATGCTTGTTATCTGCAGGCGTTATACCAATTGCAGAGACGATGCCCAGGAAATCCTCCAGGAATCCTTTATCAAAGTTTACGAAAACAGGGCGAAAGTAAATCCCGAACTTCCGCTTGGTCCCTGGATCAAAACCATTACTATCCGCACGGCTATTAATATTTTGAAACGCCAGCGAAAATTAGTACTCAAAGACAATGAGAATTTCTTTGAATCCTCCACGGCTGAAACTTTTGAACAGGAAAATAACATGAATGAAAAGCAAATAGAACTAATGAAGCTATTGAACGAAATGCCGGCAGGCTACCGAACAATCTTCAATTTATTTGCTTTGGACAACCTGACCCATAAAGAAATTGCAGAATACCTGGATATCTCGGAAGGGACCTCCAAGTCTCAACTGACACGGGCAAGGGATTGGATTAAAAATAACCTCGAAAAAAAAAGAACTGATGAAAGAGCCTAACGAAATAGATTCGTTGTTTCAATCTGCATTTGACGGGTTAAGATTAACTCCGGATCCAACTGTAAAGGAAAACATTGATCTGGCAATCGCTTCTAAAAAGAAGCGCAGGAGATTCTTGTTTATCCTTTTCCCCCTTCTCTTCGGTGCTGTTGGCTTCGCTGCAACACTGTATTTCAATCCTTTTTCTGAAGGAAATCTGAACAGAAAGAATAAACACAGTGAGATAAACAGGATCCATTCAAATTCCGTAGGTCAGCTTGCAAAAACGGTTTCCAATTCTGGTAATAATCCCCGGAAAAAACTCATTCGTAAAAACGCAATATTACGTCCCGTTACTGAAGGGAAGTCTGAAGAGATTACTTCAGGTACTTACAACAAATCCGCTAAAAAAAGAAGTCTGAAAGCTGGACGTAAAAACGCAATATTACGTCCGAATCAAAAAACAAATTCTCAACTTCCTGATCTTCCGACTGGGAAATCCGATTTATCTATAAAAGCCACTCCTGAACCAGGAAAAACGGAATTGAAAAGTGCAAACAAAATTCCGGAAAAACCGGAAAACAATATTTTGCAAGAACAGGACACAACAAACCTTACTGAAACAGAACCAGACAGTAACGTCCTTCCCAAAACAAAAATTTCCGACTCTCTGACTGCCTTACCTGCAGAATCCTTTAAGTGTATTGCAAGTAAAAGGAGAGCAGACAACTGGTCTCTATCTCTTTTAACTTATTGGGAAGGTGAAAAAAAACGGGCAGCAGATCTCCAAAGCGAACCTTTTATAAACAATAAAAGAGAAACCGCAGTGATTCATTCGTCCACTTTTTATGGAAAAATAGAAGTCAACCGAAAATTTACCCCACGTTGGGAAGCACTTACCGGAATCAGTTTCCGTTCTTCTAACATAATCCAATACGGTTATGTGGATAGCATTAAACTTCCTACAGAAGGTGTGGGTTCCGTTAATCCGTTACCAATTACCAATGCACCAGATACGATAAATTCGAGAGAAGTTCAATCCTTTCGGGTAAATTCAGTAGTTCTTCCGCTTGGTTTTGCTTATTCGTTTCCCCTTACACAGAAAATGCGGATACGACTTGCCGGAGGTGCCGAGTTTACTTACGGTCAGTTTTCAAGGAAAGCTTTAAATACAGCATTAAGCGCTCCAACACTTCGCCCATTCGGCTGCTCTGTTTGGGTGCGTCCGGAATTTTATTATTCCTTCGGAAGAACCGAACTATTTGGTTTCGGAACGTTCAACCAGACTCTTTCACAACAATTGAAATGGGATTTTGAACCGCGCCGTAACCCGGCTTTTGGAGGTGGAATCGGGTTGCGAATCCAATTATAACATTTGTTTAAAACTGAATCGTTAGCTGCACTTCTGCTTTCGGCTCGTCGGTAGAAAACTTCGACAAAGACAAACCCAATAAGCGGATCGGTTTTTCCCAGTCATTTTCAGCCACCAAAACTTCTACCACGGGAAGCATATCAGCAGCAGTCCTCATGCCGGATTCCTGGGTATGTGAACGTGTCATTTGCGAAAAATCTGAAAACTTAATTTTCAGGGTCAGCGTTTTTCCTCCCAGATCGCGTTTCTCCAGACGTCTTTCCAATTCCGCGGCGATTCGCTCCAGCTTCTCCAAAACGCTCCGCTTGGAATGCAGATCACTTCCGTAAGTATGTTCAACTGCCAGTGATTTACGCTCGCGATTTGGTCTGACAGCGCTATTCTGAACTCCGCGAACAATGTTGTAAAAATGAGTTCCCTGCTTTCCAAAATGCTGGGTCAGGAAAGTCATACTTTTCTTCTTTAGGTCTTTCCCGTTTCGCACACCCAATTCTTTCATTTTGGCAGCTGTAACTTTTCCAATTCCAAAGAAGCGTTCAATGGGCAGTTTTTCCAAAAAAGTTTCCACTTCATCCGGTGGAACGGTCAATTGTCCGTTTGGTTTGTTGACATCAGAAGCAATCTTAGCAGTAAACTTATTGATTGAAATGCCGGCACTTGCTGTTAATCCAACCTCCTTTCTTATCCGTTCACGAATTTCCTGCGCCAATAAAGTTGCCGAAGGAATCCCTTTCTTATTGGCGGTAACATCCAGGAATGCTTCATCGAGTGAAAGCGGTTCCACCAAATCCGTATAATCGTAAAAAATTGCCCTGATTTGTAACGAAATTTCCTGGTAGCGGTCAAAACGTGGATGTACAAAAATAAGTTCAGGGCATAAACGGGCCGCTGTTGAGCTCGGCATTGCAGATTTTACCCCAAACTTCCGTGCCTCATAACTGGCTGCTGCTACAACACCTCGTAATCTACTGCCTCCAACAGCAATGGGCTTTCCCTTCAAATCCGGGTTATCCATTTGTTCTACAGAAGCATAAAACGCATCCATATCGATGTGAATGATCTTTCTTTCTTCTGCCTGATTCTCCATGATTCTGTACTACCTGCAAGTATACGAAGTAATGCATCACGATGCGGAACAAAAATAATCCTACATTTGAAAAAAATCGCACAAGATGAAGTTCCTCACTTTGGTATTTATTTTCAGCACATCCATTAGCCTGGCACAGGAAATTTCACTGACAGAAGCAAAGAGACTCCTCAGCTTACCTATGAAGTGCGTTCAGAAAGAATATCCCAACAAACTGGGACAGGTTTTGAACGAGCAAGGCGACTTAAAATCTCCTGCAGAACTTCACCCTTCATTTTACGGTTGTTTTGACTGGCATTCTTCCGTTCATGGACATTGGCTGATGGTAAAGTTGCTCAACAAATACCCGGAATTGATAACGGATTCTGTTTTAATGGTTCTTCAAACCAATCTTAGCAAAGCAAATATTGACAAAGAAATTGCCTATTTCGGCACAAAGAATAACGGATCTTTTGAGCGGACATACGGCTGGAACTGGCTCTTGAAACTGCAGCTGGAATTGGAAAGCTGGAACCATCCTGCCGGCAAAGAATTGAGCGCAAACCTGAAACCATTATCTGATCTGTTCTGCCGGAAATACATTGAGTTCCTTCCGAAACTGAATTATGCCATTCGTTCAGGCGACCATATAAACACCGCTTTCGGATTGACCTTTGCTTATGACTATGCACTTGCTCATTCCAACGATTCATTGAAAACAATCATCGAAAAACGGGCGCGGGATTTTTATTTTAACGACAAGAACTATCCGCTGCATTTGGAACCAAGCGGTTATGATTTTCTTTCAGGCGGTTTTGAGGAAATCGATATCATGCGCCGGATTTTAAGCAAAGAAGAATTCAAAGGCTGGCTGAAAAAATTTGCACCACAACTATTCAGCAAGAAGTTTACGCTTGAACCCGGCAAAGTATCTGATCGCTCAGACGGCCATTTGGTGCACTTAGACGGATTGAATTTCAGCAGGGCGTGGTGTTTGTATGGAATTACCAAAACACTTCCTGAACTGTCTCACTTAAACAAAATTGCAGATCAACACATTCAGACTTCATTTTCCAATATTGTAGACGGAGATTATATGGGAGAGCACTGGCTGGCAAGTTTTGCTTTGTTGGCTTTGTTGAGTAAGTAGTCATTTTCCAAAAACATCCCAAGATTTGGCTACTTAAAAAAAGTAGTGATTTTTCGAACAAGCTCCTTTTCATTATTCTTCGTTGAAAACAATTCAGTATAATAGATCACCAGGTTTACATCAGAAGATTTTCTCAAACAAATAAAAAAAGGAGATCCTGGCTCCTTTTCAAGACCAACAAAATCACGAAATGTTTGTTTGGAAGATTGATCCATAAAAAGGTATTGGATGTTTTTTCCTTTCACCAATTTTTTATTGTCGTTTATACAGGAATAACGCATTTCAAGCGGTAAGTTTAAAGAACTGAAAACAACATAAACAGGTACATTGTGCTTATCCAGAACACGTTCTTTAATTGAGTTAATTTTCTCAAAACACAATCCGCAGGAACCTTCTTCCACAACAATGATCAAACCTTCATCAATAGAATGGAGACTATCATTAGTGGTCTTCAGTAAAATACTATTCTGGGAAAAGGAGTTGAATGCAACTAAAAAAAGAAAAAATGCCAGTGACCTCATTCGATTTTAAAAGTATATAAATGGAAATAAGTAAACTTAGAATAATCAGGGTTTCCATCATCCGAATCCCATGGAAACATAGCTTTTCCTCGCTTCAAATAGAAAAGTTCATTATTACAAATTGTGCCGTATGATTCCTGTCCCAAAAAATGACAATCATTCATTTCGTCGCACTTTTCATATGACGATCTAATGGTCATTTGATCCCTAACCATATTCCCCTTGTCATTAAAGTGAACAAAATAATAATTGACCGAATCCATTTGGTTTATCGTGCTTATAAAAACAGTTGAGTCATTCAACAAATGAATCGCAGCATTGACATGAAACGATTTTTCAATCCCTTTCATGTAGAATGAATAGATGTCGTGTTTATACAATAATTTATTTTCAGGGAGTGTTTTAAGTTCTGCGGGTAAGGTCCAGTTAGTATCAAACACCAAACTATCCACCAACTTTAAATCGTGGTCATATCTGTAAATAACCGGACGGCTTACATGGCACCAAAAAATAAAGTTTTTTGTATCAAGAATTAGTTTATTATTAGAGAAAGCTGTCATAGCAACATCTTCCATAGAAAAATCAAGCGTTTGCTTCAACTTACCTCCTTGATATTTTTGAAGTTTTGCTGCTTCAAAACGACCATTGTATCTTTCATATTTTCCTAAATATGATATTTCCCCATCACAGAAAGCATATTGAGTTTCCTCAATCTTAGAAGTTTTCGTTTTTAGTGTATTGGGATCAATTTCAAGCATACTCTTTCCAATTACCACAAAGAGTTTGTTTTTCGGATAATTTATTCCTATCCGAAACAAACCATACCTGTAATCAATCTTATCTTTTAGCAAAACTCTTAAAACCTGATTTTGCTGATTGATGGTATTATATCGCAGAAAGTAAAGTTCATTCGTCTCACTATTCGTTCCAATGTGACTGTACAATAAATGATTTACAGTATCAATAGTGATATTAAATTTTTCGTATTGACCTGCAGAAATAAATTCATTTGCTACTTTAATTATTTGCGGAGGTAAGAGTTTCATCTCTTTTTCCTGAGCCAAGCTTGCGAAAGAACAAATAAAAAAGCACCCTGCCAGAATGATCTGACAAGGTACTTTTAATAAATGCAACGTTCTATTAAACATTAGTTCGATCAACAGTAATTGTACCATTACCTTGATTATCCGTAGACCAGGTTACAGTATATTTGCGATCAGTTGTCTCTCCGTCCACATGAATAAGAACGTCTTTGGAGCCTGTAAAATTTCCCAAATCAATTTTTGAATCGGCAAATTCCAGTAATTCCAACCCAATAGTTTGGTCATTTGCATCGGCTAGAGCACTTCCTGGTCTGCATCTATCCAAACCTGGTTGACTACATGATCCAACCCAACCCATATGCCCATTCAAACTTTCTTGATGGAAACTAACATTTCGATAACCAAACAAACCTTTATTTGTTCGTTCAACAGAATAAATAGGGAGTCCTAAGGACGTTAATTGATACCCCAAAATAAGGGCAAAAGTGATAATGATTTTTTTCATTTTAGTGAATTTAGGTCTTCTTGCAAGATAGACAGTGAATAATTGCACCAAATTTATTTTTTACACGCTAAGAAAAAAAGCCATTAACATTTCTTAACAAAAAGATTATTGATACATCATTAGTTGAACTAATAAATTAAAATTGCAGGGAGAATGTTTACTGGCGAGCGGTTGTGCTATTTTGTACTGAAGTAAGCAAGTGTAGCAAAAAAAAGCCGTTCTAAAGATAGAACAGCTTAAGTTTGTTTTATGAAATCGATTTCCCTCGCACTAAACAATTTGTGATTATTCTGCTCGGTCTTAGCTAGCCGCGACTAACTCTTCTTCTTAAATGAATTTATCGCATTTACCGTGAAATCGGAAAGAACCAACGTTCCGCTGATCGCTGCACGATCTGACAATAACTGATCCCAATCTTCGGTTCCTTTCCAAAAGACTTTCTTCAATTCGGTCATTGCTTCCTGGCTTGATTTGGCTAAAACTGTAGCTAAACGCATAATTTCCTCATCCATTTCAAGTTCACCGTCAAAGATATCTGCGTACAAACCGTTTTGCATTGCCCATTCAGCTGTTCGCCATTCCGTAGCATTGATGGCCAGCTGAGACATAGCAGAAAGTCCCATTTTTCGTTCAACCGCCGGGCCAACCACAAACGGTCCGATCCCTACAGCTAATTCGGAAAGCTTTATTTCTGCAAAACGCGTTGCATAGCAATAGTCGACAGCAGAAGCGATTCCCACTCCTCCTCCAACTGCTTTACCCTGAATACGACCGATGATTAACTTCGGGCATTTCCTGCAGGCATTGATTACTTGTGCAAATCCGGAAAAGAATACCTTTCCTGTTTCCAGGTCTTTGATGGAAATCAATTCATCAAAACTTGCTCCGGCACAAAATGCTTTATCTCCGGTAGATCTCAAGACAATCACTTTTACAGCAGCATTTGTTCCTGCTTCTGTAATTGTGTCCGCTAATTGACGAAGGATTTTACCCGGTAATGAATTACTTAACGGATGTCCGAACTCGATAGTAGCAATACCGAATTCATCTACACGCATTTCTACGTGACCCTGATTGACAGCTTCTGACATGGATTAATTAACTAGTTATCAAATTTTCTACGCGGACGCATGGTACGTTCCCCTGAACCTGAATTGGAATTGGAATCTGATGAACCGGAACTTCCGCCTTCTCTTTTGTTGAAACTTGAACCTGAACCTGAAGAATTTCGGTCACTTGAACTGCGGTCGTTCGGGCTTCTGTCGTTAGATCTGTAAGATCCACCGCCTCCACCACCACTGAAACCACCTTGTCGTGGTCCGTTGTTGTTAAACTTCTTTTGTCCACCGAATCCACCTGGTTTGTTACCGAATGCCGGTTTCTTAGGTTTATCTTCCGGTTTCGGACGATTTGCTTTTGGAGAAGCAATTTTAACGTCCAATTTACGGCCGTTCACTTCGAAACCATTGAGTGCCTGAATAGCATTGATTGCTTCTTCCGCACTTTCCATTTCGACATATCCAAAACCTTTGGATTGTTTTGTCTTAGCATCAAACACTACATGTGCTAAATGAACAGCTCCAAACGCTGAAAACGTTGCTTGCAAATCTTCCGATGTAATCTCCCAATCGAGATTTGCGATAAAAATATTTGTCATTGACCTAACTTTAAAATTGGACTTAGTCCCACTAATTTACCTAAAACGCTTCAACGTTTATTCCTTTTAACAATTAGCTCCGGAACTACGAATAATCCCGGAGCTATCTTTTTCTATTTTTCTTACTTCAATGTGAAGCTATCGGTACCGATAACCTGACCATCACAGTAAATTTTAACCTTGTAATTTCCTTTCACCGGCTCTTCACCATTGAAATCGTAGAATATGGTTACGTCAACCGCTTTGTTTCCGTACTGAATATCCCGTTTTGCCGAATAAACAAAGTTTCCTCCGTCAACAGCAGTTGCTGTACCTCCTGAACGGCCTTGTAATGTTTTTCCATCCGGATCTGTAATCTGCATATAAACCGAACGATCTCCTGCAGTTGCAATGGTATTCTCACCAATTGTAAACGTTGATTTTGCCTGAACCGTATTCTTAGCCTTTGTTGTTGGCTCTGTGGTGTCATTCAATTTCATACGTAAACCGGTCGATGTAAATCCATAAGCGGCCAATTTCGACCCTTTTCGAACCTGTTCGGCATTCGCTTCTGCCTCACCTTTGAACTTATCACGATCAGAGGTCGTTTCAGCAAGCTGCGTGGTAGTCTCATCCAATTCTGAAGTCAGCTTCAGGTTCATGGTATTCAACTGGTCAATCTGTTTCACATAACTGATCATAATCTGGCGCAGTGTTTCATTCTCACGCTTCAGTTTAGCAATCAAAGATGCTGTTACACGACCATTCTTTTTTGCTGTTTCCAACTCAGTCATCAATCCCTGGATCTTGTCTTTCTGAGCGTTCAAGCTATCAGATTTAGACGCGTCTTTCTTCATTAACGCATCATATGTATCCATCATATTAGTGAAATCCGACATTAAGTCGTTGGTGGTTTCACTCCCTAAGAACGGAGCCATCATTTTGTTCATTTCCTCGATGTCTGCTTGAAGCTCTTCATTTTTCTTGGTTGCTTCCTTCAAAGCACCATTTTTTGAACTCCATAAATAAGTCATCGTTCCTAATAAAACAACCAACAATACAATAATCGCTGTTAGTGCCGGTGTCATGTTTTTCTTTGAGCCTGATTCTTCTGACATAATCTAAAATTTAAATACAAATATAACAATAGAACTAATGAACGATAGGGAATTCATTGGGACAAATAAAGCGTTTTTAATTCTACTCACCAATACGTTTAAAGGTATTTTCCGTTAAGAAAATGTAAAAAAGGGTTGTTTTCATTGGAATTCACCCTTTTAGAATTAAAATCATCCGAGAAGTTTTGAAATGTAACAGGACGCTCAAATCGTTTGATCGCATCCCAGCCCACAGAAGTAAAGTAAGAATTCAGGCTGCTGGGGAAAGGGCCGCCATGCTGCTGCGCAAAACTCACCTCCACTCCGGTCGGAACACCGTTAAAGATAATCCGTCCGGATTTAGCCGTTAAAACAGGCAGATAACGATCAATCTCCTCTTCTGATGCATACAAACCGGTTGTGAGCTGTCCTTCCAATAATTCCAGGCATTTCATCAATTCCTTTTCATCGGAGCATTTTATAATGGTCAAATAAGACCCGAAAATCTCTTCCTGGATCTGCGGAAAGGCCGCAAAATGCGCCGCGGTTGTTTCAGCTAAAGTTGGCTGAATGAAATTCCCTTCGTGCTTACCTTCATATACTATATCTACTAAAGCTGCGTGTTCTTTTCCCCGTTCGAAATAGCGTTTTGAAATCCCGGGATGCAACATACACTGCAGTTCACTTTCTGAAAAAGCCCGGACAAGCGCTTCTTTAAACGCATTGAAATCTGCGGTTTCTTCTATAAATAATAAACCCGGGGAAGTACAAAATTGGCCTGCATTTAGTAAAACTGATGCACTAAGTTGTTTTGCTATTTCCGAAGCACGCTTTTCCAAAGCACTTTTCGTAACCGCAATCGGATTCGAACTTCCCATCTCTGCATAGAGGGAAATGGGTTCTTTTCGTTCATTGATCAATTTTTGAAGTGCCATCCCACCGCCGATGCTTCCTGTAAATCCAACCGCTTTTACCCTTGGATCCTGAACCAATTGTTGTCCAACGGTAAAATCTTCTGCCAATAAATGGCACAAAATTCCATCGGGCATTTCGTGTTCTTTTGCAGCTTCCAGTATAAAGTATGCGGAAATAGAACTCGTATGCGGATGCATGGCATGTGCTTTCACAATGACAGAACAACCGGCTGCAAGTGCCGAAGCAACATCACCACCCAAAGTAGAATAGGCAAAAGGAAAATTACTTGCCCCGAAAACAACCACGGGCCCAACCGGGATATTCATTTTGACAAGAGCAGGTTTTGGATTTGGGGTTCTGTCCGGATCAGCGGAATCTATCTTGATTTCCAAAGCGTAACCGGTTTCAACGGCTTTTGCATAATATTCAAACTGGAAACAGGAACGAGCGAACTCTACCTCCGCCCGATCTTTTGGCAAGCCGCTTTCAGCACAAAACCAATGAATGAGTAGCTCTTTATTAGCTTTTAACTTCTCTGAAATGGCTTTTAAAAACCGGACGCGTTTCTCAACCGGAATTAAGCGATAGATTTCAAAAGCTTCCTTGGATTTAGCCAGTGCCACATCCACTTCTTCAACAGAAGCCTGGTGAAAAGGTGTTTCAAATCGCTGGTTGTTTCTTGGATCTAATCCAAAAAAAACAAGGTTACCAAGAGCGCTTACCTGATAACCAATGTGATTTTTACCTAAGGAATTCATGGCTTACGCCTCCTCTAC
>CAMLDR010000132.1 GCA_946478775.1 uncultured Flavobacteriales bacterium | reverse complement strand
ACACGGATAATAATATGGTGATCGATGTTAAAAAAGGATTGCCCCGCATTCGTCAGCAATGGATCCTGGATCGTGGTGATGTGGAAGAATTAACAGATGTGAGTTCCGATTACGGAAAAGAACGTAAAAATGACGAAAAGTTAGACGAATTGCGTTTTGAGCACATTAGTAAACCCCTACGTGCAAAACCGGGAATGAATGTTTCCCAATTGTATTATGCAAAACAAGGGATCATTACACCGGAAATGGAATACATCGCCATCCGTGAGAATCAGCGCTTCGATGAATTGAAGCACCAGCTGAACGGGAATTACGAGGCAATGACCGCACAACACGAAGGCGAAAGTTTCGGTGCAAATACTCCAAAAGGGTTTATTACTCCGGAGTTTGTTCGGGATGAAATCGCTGCAGGTCGTGCCATTATTCCAAACAATATCAATCACCCGGAATCGGAACCAATGATCATTGGCCGTAATTTCCTGGTAAAGATCAATGCAAATATCGGTAACTCAGCAGTTACATCTTCCATCGAAGAAGAAGTGGAAAAAGCTGTTTGGGCCTGCCGTTGGGGAGCTGATACCATCATGGACCTTTCTACCGGTAAAAATATTCACGAAACACGCGAATGGATTATTCGGAATTCTCCGGTTCCGATCGGAACAGTTCCAATCTACCAGGCTTTGGAAAAAGTGAACGGAGTGGCAGAAGACCTGACGTGGGAAATTTTCCGCGATACCTTGATCGAACAAGCGGAGCAGGGAGTTTCCTACTTTACGATCCACGCAGGAGTTTTATTGCGCTACATTCCGTTAACAGCTAAACGTGTTACCGGTATCGTTTCCCGAGGTGGTTCCATCATGGCGAAATGGTGTTTGTCGCATCACAAAGAGAATTTCCTCTATACCCATTTTGAAGATATTTGTGAGATCATGAAAGCATACGATGTGGCCTTCTCTTTAGGAGACGGACTTCGTCCCGGATCATTAGCAGATGCAAACGATGCAGCACAGTTCGGTGAATTGGAAACCCTGGGTGAACTGACGAAAGTTGCGTGGAAACACGATGTGCAGGTAATGATCGAAGGACCCGGACACGTTCCGATGCACATGATCAAAGAAAATATGGACAAGCAGTTGAAAGAATGCCACGAGGCACCTTTCTATACATTGGGGCCATTGACAACGGATATTGCTCCGGGATACGACCACATTACTTCCGCTATCGGAGCAGCAATGATCGGTTGGTTCGGAACTGCCATGTTGTGTTACGTAACTCCGAAAGAACATTTGGGATTACCGAACCGCAAAGATGTGAAAGACGGAGTCATTACGTATAAATTGGCAGCACACGCTGCGGATTTGGCAAAAGGACATCCGGGTGCTCAATACCGCGACAATGCTTTGAGTAAAGCGCGTTTCGAATTCCGCTGGGAAGACCAGTTCAACCTGTCTTTGGATCCGGATACGGCACGCGAATTCCACGATGAAACACTTCCTGCCGAAGGAGCGAAAGTGGCTCATTTCTGCTCGATGTGCGGACCGAAGTTCTGTTCCATGAAGATCACACAGGATATTCGTGATGCAGCAGAATCCGGAATGTTTGAGAAATCAGAAGAATTCAAAACAAAAGGAAGTCAAATTTACTCTTAATGCTGATTGTCATTTCAGATAGCGATTTCAGAACCGGTGAAGCACAGATTGTGAATCAATTGTTCCTTTCCGGGCTAGATCTGTTCCATATTCGAAAGTATGGGACAGACGAAAAATCGTTGGTGAAGTGGATTGAAGGAATCGACCCGGAATATCATTCCAGGCTGGTTTTGCATCACGATCATGTATGGGGAAGGAGTATTGGGTTGAACCGTTTTCATTATTCAGAAAGAGATCGCGAAGCCTGGAAAACGCAAAATTGGTCGGGTAAAAGCAGGAAGGAGGTTTATTCCACCTCAGTCCACATTTTGGAAGAATTCAACGAATTACCTGCTCATTTTGCCTATGCTTTTTTAAGCCCTGTTTTTGACAGTATTTCGAAAACAGATTATAAAGCGGTGAAATTTGATTTGGAAAACCGTCAGAATACACAAACAAAATTGATCGGTTTGGGTGGAATCGCGGCAGATAATGTGGCACAGGTAATTCAAATGGGTTTTGACGGAGCAGCGTTATTGGGAGCCATTTGGAATCATTCAGATCCAATAAATGCATATAATCACTGTAGGGACGCGATGCATCGCGTCCCCAACAATCATACCCTCAACAATCATACCCCCAACAATCATATCTCCAACAAATTGACATTTTAAAACAATCAATGAAATACAAACGACCCATAGTTCTCAGCATTGCAGGTTTCGACCCAACGGGTGGAGCCGGCGTGCTTGCAGATGTGAAAACCTTTGAGCAGCATCATTGCGTAGGCATGGCCGTTTTAACAGCAAACACCAATCAGACGGAAACGGATTTTCTTTCAGTAGATTGGTTTGATAAACAGGCAATTATTGCTCAATTGCAACCTGTTTTGGATACCTGCGAAATTTCAGCGGTAAAAATTGGAATTGTAGAGAACCTGGACACCTTATTGGAACTGGTATCGCTTGTAAAAAGATCAAAACCGTCTGTCCCGATCGTTTGGGACCCGGTTTTAGCTGCATCTTCCGGATTTGTACTGCATGAAAGCTGGAATAAAGAAATAGTGGATCAGGTACTGGGAATGATTGACCTGATTACACCGAATGTGCATGAAGTAAGAAGGATTTCAAAAACAGATGACGAAATTGAAGCGGCGTTCCAATTGGCTCCATTGGCTAATGTGCTTTTAAAAGGCGGACACAGTTCTTCGCGCTTGGGTGTTGATCTGTTATTTGAAGGCGGGATCCCCAGGGAAATCCCTTCCAAATCAGATTCTTCCGGGCTTGCGGCAAAACATGGCTCAGGCTGTATCCTGTCTTCAGCAATTGCCTCTAACCTTGCATTGGGTAAACCATTGCTCGAAGCATGCCAGGACGCGAAAATGTATATAGAAAAAAGACTTTCAAGTAACGAATATTTATTAGCGTATCATGCTGAGTAAGATCCAATACATCTCTCATGGAGATACTGTTGAAGAGCAGAAGGAAAACATTTTAAATGCTTTGGAAGCAGGTTGTAAAATGATCCAGGTCCGTTTTAAGAACGGTTCAAAAGAAGAAATGCTGGCCGTAGCAAAGCAAGCCAGGATTTGGTGCACTTACGGCTCTGCAGTGCTGATCATCAATGATTCGATTGAAATCGCGAAAGAAGCAGATGCTGATGGAGTTCACCTGGGTTTAACGGACTCTTCCATTGAAGAAGCCCGTAAAGCTTTAGGAACTTCAAAAATAATCGGAGGAACGACGAATACTTTGGAAGATGTAATCCGGCGTATTCAGGAAAAATGTGATTATGTGGGATTGGGCCCATTGCGTTTTACTTCCACCAAGGAAAAACTGAGTCCGCTTTTAGGATTTGAAGGATACCAGCGAATCACCAAAGAACTGGAACTGCTTGGATTGTCTATTCCGATTTATGCAATCGGAGGAATTGTCCAAAGCGATGTTCAGCTGCTGAGAAGAACAGGCGTTTATGGAATTGCTGTTTCCGGAATGATTTCAAATGCCGCAGACAGAAGAACATTAGTAAGTGAAATTGATCAAACATTGAATTATGCTTAGAATAGCAAATAAAGAATTTAAGTCGCGTTTGTTTTTGGGAACAGGAAAATTCGGTTCGTCCAAACAAATGGAAGAAGCTGTTTTAGCTTCGAGTTCCGAGTTGGTAACTGTGGCATTGAAGCGCGTAGACCTGGAGACCGAAACTGACGATTTATTGTCACATTTGAAACACGGGCACATTAACTTATTACCCAATACTTCCGGGGCCCGGAATGCGAAAGAAGCAGTTTTTGCAGCACAACTGGCACGTGAAGCAATGGAAACGAATTGGCTGAAACTGGAAATCCATCCGGATCCCAGGTATTTACTTCCGGACCCGATAGAAACCCTGAAAGCGACAGAAGAATTGGCAAAATTAGGATTTATCATTCTGCCCTACATTCACGCTGATCCGGTTTTGTGCAAACGTTTGGAAGATGTTGGAACTGCGGCTGTAATGCCCTTGGGAGCACCAATCGGGACAAATAAAGGACTGAAAACGGTGGATTTTCTGGAAATAATTATCGAACAGAGCCGTGTGCCTGTGATTGTGGATGCCGGTATTGGAGCCCCGTCTCATGCAGCTTATGCTATGGAATTAGGTGCCGATGCCGTTTTGGTAAATACTGCCATTGCAGTTGCTACGAATCCCAAGGAAATGGCTTTGGCTTTTAAAATGGCCGTGGAATCAGGAAGAATGGCCTATGAAGCAGGTTTGGGAGCGATTTCAAAAGCAGCAAATGCTTCCAGTCCATTGACCGGATTTTTGAATATGTGACAAGGACGCGATGCTTCGTGTCCTCATATCTCTATATTCAAAACAAAAACAATGAAAATGAATTTTAAAGAAATTTTCAATACGACAAACTGGGACGAAATGAAGTCTTCGATCTACAGCAAAACCGCTGCAGATGTGGAGCGTGCTTTGGCTTCCAAAAAACGTGATCTGGAAGATTTTAAAGCATTGATTTCTCCTGCGGCAGAACCTTACCTGGAACAAATGGCCCAGGAAAGTCATGCGCTGACGAAAAAACGTTTTGGAAAAACCATTCAGCTCTATACGCCCATGTATCTGAGTAATGAATGCAACAATATCTGCACTTACTGCGGTTTCAGTTTCGATAATAAGATCAGGCGTAAAACCCTGACGGATGATGAGATTCGAAAAGAGGTTGATTTCCTGAAAGAAAAAGGGTTCAATCACATTTTGCTGGTGACCGGAGAAGCAAATCAGTCGGTTCATATGTCCTATTTCAAGCATGCTTTGGAACTGATGCGAACCGATTTTGCGAATATTTCCATGGAGGTTCAGCCTTTGGAAACGGACGAATATAAGGAGTTGCATGAGGCCGGAGTTTATTCGGTGCTCGTTTACCAGGAAACCTATCACCAGGAGGTGTATAAAGCATACCATCCGAAAGGAAAGAAATCGAATTTCGAATACCGGATCGATACACCGGATCGCTGTGGGGAAGCCGGGATTCATAAAATTGGCCTGGGGGTGTTATTGGGCTTGGAAGACTGGCGGACAGATTCGTTCTTTTGTGCCATGCATTTGGATTATTTGCAAAAACGCTATTGGCAAACCAAATATTCGATCTCGTTCCCGCGTATGCGCCCTGCTGAAGGAATTATTGAACCCAATGTCATTGTAGGGGATCGTGAATTGGTGCAGTTAATCTGCGCTTACCGCTTGTTTAATGAAGATATCGAATTATCCGTGTCTACACGCGAATCGGAGCATTTCAGAGATCACGTCATTCCTTTGGGAGTGACAACGATGAGTGCCGGTTCCAAAACAAATCCTGGTGGATATGTGGTAGAACCCGAGTCGTTAGAACAGTTCGAAATTTCAGATGAACGCCCGGTAGTAGAAATTGCTCAGTTGATCCGGGATAAAGGCTACGAAGCTGTCTGGAAAGACTGGGACCGCAGTTTTTTTGTTTCCTCCCTTGAGGGAGGATTAAGGAGGGTGACTGGTGATTCGATGCAAGAAGCGGATTCTAAAAAAGTAAATACGCCCCATGTTTAGTCCCAACGAATCCAAACGTTATGCGAAGCAAACCATCCTGGATGAGGTGGGATTATTGGGTCAGACGAAACTCAAAAATGCACGTGTAGCAGTCATCGGAGCCGGTGGTTTGGGTTGTCCGATCATTCAATATTTATCCGGTTGTGGAGTTGGTACTATCGGAATTGTAGACTTTGATGTGATTGAACACTCGAATTTACACCGGCAGGTTTTGTACGGGCCTGAAGATGTTGGAAAGAAAAAGGCAGAGGTAGCAAAAGAACGAGTATTAGCTCAGAATCCGGATACGGTGATTGAATTGTTTGATTGCGCTCTGAATGATGAAAATGCAGAATTTATTCTTTCTCAGTTTGATCTGGTAATCGATGGCTGTGATAATTTCCTCACGCGATATACCGTAAATGATGCGTGTGTGGAACTCGAAAAGCCCTTGATTTACGGAAGTATTCTTGGTTTTCAGGGCCAAATTGCGGTTTTTAACTACCAGGGAAGCAAGAACCTGCGGGATTTATTTCCAGAACCGCCAAACGCAGAAGATGTCCCGAATTGTTCCGATAACGGTGTTTTGGGAGTTGTTCCCGGAATTATTGGCACCTTGATGGCAAATGAAGCGCTAAAAGTTATTCTCGAAATGGAAATCAACCGGAATACTTTTCATGTGTTTGATTTACTAAGCCTTGAAATGACGAAGTTGAGGTATTAAGTTTCCCTCCTTGAAGGTTGAAAGCACTTCCTCCCTCGAGGGAGGATCAAGGAGGGTGGCTGCCGATCGAAATAAGGAATCCACCTACTCATACTCATCCACGCTGTCATCATTATCAGCCTGGCTTTCGAGTCTTAACCAATACTGCGTTTTGGAACTTTCGCCACGGACTTCTACCGCATCCGGAATGTTTTGCTCGAAGAAATAGGTAATCTCGCCGGTTGGCAGAAACACTTCCATTGCAGAAAAAGGTTGAATTTCGTAGTCGCCGTTTGAATTGGCGTTGTATGCATTATCGGCATAAATAATCTCTTCCAGGATCAATTTGAATTCTGACTTGTTGATCACAGTTACCTTATCGAAGCGGCTTGGAGAGATAGAAATCGTTTTTCCATTCCCCATTTGCTGTTTGGTGCTTCCCATCAGGTAGCACTCCTCATAAATAAGATCTTTATCAATGAGGTAGATTTTGGAAAAAGCGAACTGTACCGCAACAAAACCAACTACTCCGACAACAATACCAATGACCGCTTTCTTTTGGGATTCCAAACGCTCTTTTATCAGGTAGAAACAAAGGGCAAACAGGATAATTCCTGCAAGACACCTGATGATCAGAAAAGTAGTAGGTGAAATAAGCATGTATCTAACTTTTAGAATCCTGTTCGCAGCTGCGAGATCTTCAGGATTGGTTTTTATAACTGTCTAATTGTAATCCACGCAGGAAGTTACGCAAAAATTGGTCACCGCAAACCCGGTAATGTGCATGTTTCGGATCTCTGAAAAATGCATTCAATTCAGGTTTTCCTATGCGAATATCTGCTTTCTTAAGTGTTTCGATGATATCATCGTCTTTGAAATTCAATGCAATACGCAATTTACGAAAAATGATATTATTCGTCAGTTTTTCTTCCGCTATAGGAATTTTTCCATCTTGTAAGCCTCTTCTTTCAACAATAAATCCGTTTAAAAGTGCCGCCAATGGTTGATCTGGCATTTCTTTGAAGCCCTCATACTGCTCCTGTTTCATCCAGGCAAAAATATCCAATGGAGAAACAATAAATTCAACAGATTTGAACAGGTTTCCGATTTTCTCCTCGTCCCATTGATAAATTTTGCGAAGCTTGTAAAAGATGTAATTGTTATCCATACAGCAAAGGTAGAATAAAACAAATGAATGCAAAATGAGCAGTGTACACTTAGTCTTTGATTTCTTCTATTAAAAGATCGTTTTTAATTCCCCAGGTTTCAAAGATCCGGATGATTTCAAGTATAACTGATTGAGGTGTTTTAATGTTCGTTTGAATAGTTTGCTCTCCATCACTGAATTTGATCCATACAATGTTTTGACTGACTCCTTCATAGTCAACCTGATCACTCGATTTGACAATAGAAACCACCAGCTCTTCGATTTTAAACTCAAAGCTCTTGTAAGAAATTTTTTTGGCTTCGGGTTTATAAATGAATGTATCGTTTTCCAGGATAAAATGTTCCTTGCCATATTTATTCCAGGCCGCAAGCCGGTAAAAGAAATAGGCGATGAAACCAAAAACAGTGCATGAAATTAAAAGGCCGAAGCTGGGCTTTCCTCCAGTGGAAAGAATAAAAGCACTTGCAATTATCGGGATGAGAATGGTAAAGTACATAAGGGATAAAGTGATCCGATAGCCTGTTTTATTTAGCCTGAAATTACTTAGTTCAATTTTTTTTCCGGTTACGATTACTGGTGGAAGCATATTTCAACGATTTTCGAAAGTAAAATTACGCTATTTTTAAAAGTGAATTCAATCAGAATGAAAAGAACCGGCTTAATAATCACCTGTCTAATCTCGTTGGTAAGTATGGCTCAGCAATCGCCCAACGATTCGCTTATCCGGCTTCCGTTGTTGAATCAACAAGTATTGGATACCGCCATCACTTATGGAAGAATCATCTCTCCAAGCTATGAAAGTTCTGTTTGCACGGAATTCGTAATCGGAGTATTGGGGCATTTCATGGAGTTGACCTTGGAAGACACGGTCAATATTCGAATTGATCAGCCAAGAGAAAATTTGAAAGAAGTATACAAACAAATAGAAAACGGATCGCCTTACCCTGCAGGTGTTGTTCATGCGCTTGTTTCGAAAGGAAAAGGAAGGGAGATCCTGGACCGGAATGCCGTATTGCCCGGAGACTTTGTGCAGTTCTGGTATCCCAATTCTTGGGGGCATTGCGGAATCGTATCCCGGATCGATGTGGCAAACAAAGTACTGTGGCTGCATTCTTCTTATCCGAGTACGGAAGGTTATGGGGTTCAACCCTTTCATATGCCGGATTATTCCCGTTTTGTGCGCCTGAAAGAGTAAACGGGCTAACCAATTGATTTTTATTGACTCATTTCGATGAAGTTAGTTGAATCCGTAGTACTTTTGTGCCTGCGCTGAAGCTCTTGCCTTCGCATAACCGCTTCGGTGAAGCGAGGTCTGCCCAAGCGTTGCACCAAATTTTGTCTTCACGTGAAACGATTCTTAAAAAGCAAATGGTTTAAAATCCCATTCTATACACTCACTTTTCTATTTGCCGCAATCGGCTTCTTTTTAACGGTTTCTTACATGGCCATTCAATTCGGATGGACGAAGGAAGGGGGGATTGTTGATTCGAACAACCGGTATTTCCAGGAAATGCAGGACAAATACAACCAGGATTTCAAGGTGGATAGTGCTACCATGGTCCAAAAGCGGTATGAAGCAATGGAACGCATCATTGTACTGAACGAATACTATCCTCAAAATGCACACTACATCCTTTCTGTGCTTCAAAAAGGAACAGATGAATACGAAGTGCTTCGTATGCTGGATGCGGTTGATCTGCAGTTGAAAGACAATAAAGCATACAGAAAAGCGCTTTCAAAGATCAAATTCAATGCAAAACGAACCAAAGAAGTTTCCAATCTGAGTGCTTTTGAATGGATGAATATTGCCGAATGGAAAACATTCAAAGAGGCGGTTGCGAAAGACAAAAAGCTGATCGATTCCGTGGCAAAACAAACCGGTGTTGAAGGACGATTAATTGTTTCATGCCTGGTTGGTGAACAGATCCGTTTGTTTAATTCTTCCCGTGAAGCTTACAAAAAATGGATCGGACCTTTAAAAGTTTTATCCGTTGAGTCCCAATTCTCATTTGGTGTAACCGGGATCAAAGAGCATACGGCGATGGACATCGAGCACCATTTGAAAGATCCGTCCAGTATTTATTATTTGGGACCTCAATACGAAGGGTTATTGGATTTCGCAGGACAAGACACTGCTGCAATCAACAAAGAACGAATCGATCGTTTGACGGATTTTCACAATCACTATTATTCTTATATGTATGCGGCCCTGTTTTTGAAACAAGTAAAGGTACAATGGGAAAAAGAAGGCTATCCGATTGACAAACGTCCGGAAATTTTAGCTACCTTGTTTAATGTGGGATACCCGCAATCAAAACCAAAGCCAAATCCAAGAGTTGGCGGTTCAACGATCAAAATTTATGAAAAACCATATTCTTTTGGAGCAATTGCTTACCAGTTCTATTATTCGGGAGAACTTTTTGATCTGTTCCCTTTTGAAAAAAAGAAGTTTGACTGGAATAAGAAAGTTTAGTGCCGGAATCTGTCTCCTTGTTTCATGCTTTTTCTCAACAGGAGTTTTAGCGCAGGATAGAACAGATACCCTTTATAAACGTCCGAAGGATACCATGGATTTGGTGGTGTCCTGGAAACAGATCGGAAAAGGCGTTCACTTTTGTGAAACAGATGCTCCTTTGAAATCCAGTATTGGAGATTCCAAACTAACGATGCTGAAAATTGATCCGAAACAAGTGGAATTTGATTTGTTTACGGCAACAGGAATGGATAGTACTTCCAAACCGGTCAATGCGTGGGCCGATACCATGAACCTGAATATTGTGTTCAATGCCGGGATGTACGATTTGGCAAAACCTTTGACCAGCAGGGGATTATTGAAAAGCGGAGATCACCACAATCAATTCACATTTAAAGAAGGATGGAATGTGATGTTCGCTATGAATCCAACAGATTCGTTGAGCTCTGAAGATGCGCTTGTCTATGATCTGCAATGCACACCTTACGAATCCATTCGAACGAAATATTCAAGTTTTGCCCAGGGAATACGTATGCTGGATTGTTCCGGGAATCCGATGAACTGGAAGAAGAATCAATCGTGCAGTATGTTAGTTTGTGCACAGGACGACCAGGGGAATTTAATCATCCTATTCAATCGTTCCCCCTTTCCTCAAAACCAGATGATCGCTTTTATGAAACAGTTCCCGACACCTTTGCACAATGCCATTTACATGGAGGGTGGGCCCGAAACCAGTTTGTATGTGCACATCGGGGATTTCTGTTTGCAAAAAGTAGGAAGTTATGTTTCCGGAACGTATGCCCGAGATACCAATGAAACTTTTTGGCCCCTGCCCAATGTGATTGGAATTCGGGTGAAGAAGGAATAAATCGCTAACTATCTGAGAACCGTTACAAACCCATTGTATTTCGTATTCAATCCTTCATTATTCGTTACGGTAAAAATATAGGTATAAACTCCGTCAGGTACAATCGAGCCTTGGTTTGTTCGTCCATCCCATTTCAGGTCATCCACATGGAATTCCTTGATGATATTTCCCCAGCGGTTTACGATAAAACCTTCTGCAAGGAACCCGCCCATGATGCTGATCGAAAAGAAATCGTTCACCTGGTCGTTATTGGGCGTGAAAACATTCGGGATAAAAACCGCATAATCTTCCACGCTGCAGTCTTCAAATACAATTTGGGTAGTATTCGTAGTCGGGCATCCGTTCCCATCAACAATGGAGATAACGATATTATCCGATTCAAAATACCAGTCTCCCTCAACCAAAACCGAATCACCTTCACATGGAGTCAGTGTTTGCGAAGTTGGATTTACCTGGAAAAGGGAAAGGCTTAAAGTATGTGTGCTGTCACAGCCATTTTGACCTGTAAAAACAAACGGATAAGATCCGGCATCAGAGAAATCCTGGCCATTGAAAGTGTAGGAATCGCCCGGGCAAATACTGTGCGCTTCATTGGTTGTTTGCGGAGTACAACCTGTTACAACAATGGTTTGACAATCCTGGTCAGAACAAGCGCCTGCACCGGTTGTGTAGCAAATCTGGTATGTTCCTGCACCTGCCGTTTGCGGATTGAATATGCCCGAAGCCGATATACAGGTTCCACAATCGGAAGACCAGGTTCCTCCCGGAGAATTCGCTGTAAACTGGATAGGAGAATCAGTTGTTGAAAACGGTCCGCTTGTTTGGATCGTTGCATCGGGAATTGCTGTACCTGCCGCAATGGTTCCCGAAGCACTTCCTGTGCAGCCGCTTTGATCGGTTACTGTAACAGAATACGTTCCCGGACATTGATTGGAGAGATTGGCAAAAGTACTGTTGTCAGACCACAAATAGGAGTAAGGTCCTGTTCCACCCGAAACACTTCCTGTCAATCCACCGTCGCACGCTCCTGCACACGTTTCGTTGGCGGAAGTAACTGCTACGTTTAGATTATTTCCGGGAGCAACTATGGCCTGTGCATTTCCCGTGCAGCCGTTTTGGTCTGTTACCTGAACCGTGTAAGTTGCAGGACATAAATTGGAAAGGTTTGCGGTTGAACCTCCGTTTGACCATAGAATGGTGTAGGGAGTTGTTCCCCCTGAAATCAGTGCTGCAG
>CAMLDR010000131.1 GCA_946478775.1 uncultured Flavobacteriales bacterium | reverse complement strand
ATTTTTGCTTTCCCGAAAACACCACTCGCCAATCCTTCCGGTAATTTCCCCTGGATCTCCAATTCTACTGTAAATGTTCCGCTAAACGGATCAATGCTCTCCGATTTACGGGAAACCTTTGCCTGAATAGTCCTGTTCTTAAAAACATCTGCCTCGATTTCCGCGGGGTCCCCGATCCGGATCTGGCTCCATTGGCGGTCACTTACTCCCACTTTTAACTTAAAAGAACTGGATCCGGCACCATTGGTTTGGAAAACAGGAGTTCCGCTGCTGACCAATTGTCCCTGGTTTGCCATTTTCTTCAGGATAAATCCGTTTGAGACGGCTCTTATTTCCGCATACTTCAGGTTAAATAGCGCCGATTGTAATTGCTCCTGGGCCACATCGAAAGCTGTTTGGGCATTCTGCATTTGTTCCAAAGTAGCGAAACCTTCTTTCTGTAAGTTCTTTGCACGTTCCAGGTCGCGTTTGGATTTTTCCAGACCTAGTTTTGCCTGACTTACGCTTGCTTTGACCAAAGTCAGGTCGAGGGTTGCCAGCAATTGGCCTTTGCGGACTTTATCTCCTTCTTTGACGTATAGTTTTTGGATAATTCCCCCGGAAAGGAAGGACAAATAGGTTTCATCGTCTGTTGTGAACTGACCGGAAACGTGAATTTCTTCGTTTGAGTTCATGGCCTGGATGGACTCCAGTTTTACGGGAATGATTTCTGCTTTCGGGATTTCATTGGTCGGTTTTTCTTTCGAACCGCACGAAGCTACCAGGAACGAAAGAAGCAGTGCCGGGATTACTAAATTTTTCATAATTGAATAGTTTATTAATTGAATTTCAATGGATATGTTGCTGCTGCCCGCTCAAGTTCAGCCAGTGAACTCAAGTAATTTTGGTATTGAATGAGAACAAATAATTCAGCATTGATCACTTGATTGGAGGCATCAATGAATTCAAGCTGATTGGTTAATCCTTCTCTGTTTGCACCGGAAACCAGCGCAAAGTATTCTTTGGAAGCTTCGAACTGGATTTTCGCGGTTTCCCAGTTTTCCTCTGCATTGATGACATTACGCAAGGCTTGGGTGCGCTGCAGTTCCAATTGCTGAGCTGCCTGGTCCAATTGCAGTTTTGCGCTTTCAATTTCGTATTTCGTTTGTTTGATCTGCTGCTGATTGCGCGAACCGTTGTAAATCGGAATAGAAGCCGAAACACCGAATAGATAATAAGCGGATTTCCGGCTCACTTCCCAGTTTTCTCCCTGAGAACCCAAATCCAGAAACGCGTTGACCTTTGGCACCCAAAAGTTCTTATTCATTTTCAAAACCGATTCCTGCACTTCGATCGATTGATTGATCAGCTGAAGTTCCTCCCGCTCTTCTTTTACTTCCAGGGAAGCATTCACCGCTAAGGTTTCCTCTAAAACAATTTCCGAATCCAATGGTTTGTTGATCAGAAAATTGAAATAGGCCTGTGCATTCTTCAGTTGGTTTTTAGCAGTGGAAATGGAAGTGTTTACCTTCATCAATTCGGTTTGGGCTTTCACCAGGGTTACTTTTAAGCCTTTCCCTTGTTTCATCAAAGCTTCATTCAAAGCCACATTTTGTTCCAATACTTTTTGATTGCTTTCATAAACTGAAACAGCTTTCGATGCCAGGATCACGTTGTAATAGGCCACTTTGATATTCTTGACCAATTCACGCGCATAGATCTGCATATCGAGACTGCTCAACTCCACTTTTTGTTGCTGGATGCGTTTGTTTGCCACTATATCCATGTTCAATAAAGGAACAGAAGTGCGGATGTAGGTATCGTAAAAATTAGTTGGCAGGAAGTTAATCTGCTGGTTTTCAATTTGAGGAAATGCATTGGTCCCGGTCATTTGGTTCAGAGTTGAATAAACCGGGTTCAGCATATCTCCCACCGGCAGCTCCGAATACCTTCCTCCCTGAGCTGTGGTGTAAGATGCATTGAAATTTACAGATGGCAAAAAGTTGCTTTTGGCTGTGCTTAAAGTCAGCAATGCCTTTTCCAATTGGATGGAGCGTTGTTTGAGCACCAAATTGGAATCCAGTCCCTGCCGGATGTAAGCATCCAACGCTCCTTGCGACCAGGAAAGCGATGGAACGAATATACTTGCTGAAAGGGCAAGTAAAAGAATCATTTTTCGTTTCATAGTAATCATTGTTATTTTAATAAACAGTGTTAAGTAACTAATAAAAAAATTAGCGCCCGAACGCGTCGAGCAATCTTAAGAACTCGGCAAAGCCCAAATCCACGATTTGTTCGCTTTTCTCTTCGTCCAAAACTTTGCAGCGGCCACGGTCGTATAAATTACACATTCCATGCAATGTTGCCCACAGCATATAGGATCCGGCTTCCACATCAGTAAAAGGAAGGTATCCCTGGTCCATGCATTGCTGAACGGAATATTTCAATCCTTCGAACGTGCTCATTCCTTCCTGCCATACTTCGTGATCTTCGTCCAGCTTATTCATCGGCGATTTCTGCACGAACATCAAATCATAGTAATCGGGATGTTCCATAGCGAACTGAATGTACACACGCCCCATGGCTTTGATCCGCTCTAAAGGATTCTCTACCAGGCTGAGCACCTCCATTTTGCTCCCCAGTAACTGAAAACCTTCGGAATGAAGCGCAAAAAGAATCGCATCTTTATCCTTGTAATACAAATAGATTGTTGTGGGACTGTATTCAATACGCTGGGCAATGGAACGAATAGAAGTCTGGTCAAAGCCCTTTTCCAAAAAGACCTCACGAGCAGCTGTGAGAATACTTTTCTGCAAAATTTCCTTTTCGCGTTCCTTACGTTCGTTAATTCCCATTTTTTATATTGATTGGCACAAATATACTTAACACTGTTAAGTAAACAAATTTATTTTAAAAAAAATTGAAAGAAAATAGGAAACCACATGGAAAAAGAGGTCACCTAGTTTTTTACTAATCGATGTTTACTATGCCCTAGGTAGTTAAACCGTCAGACTTAGGATTGTAAAGCCAGTTATCTTTTTAATGATTGATTTTTCCTGAAAACGCTGGTTTTGGAATGATCTTGTATTCCAAGTCATTCATTCACTGCACATAATCCGATTTCAAGCACAAAAAAAGAGGCTGCCTAAATTAGACAGCCTCTTTTCAAGAATTTTGGTTAATCCTAGTTTGCTACGGATACATTCACCGCATTCAAACCGTTTCTTCCGTTTTCTGTATCGTAAGTTACATTGTCATTTTCACGGATATCTTCGTTCAAGCCAGTAGCATGTACAAAAATGTCTTGTTCGTTTTCTCCTTTAATAAATCCGAAGCCTTTTGCGTCGTTGAAGAATTTTACTGTTCCTTTATTCATATTCTTAAAATTGCGGTCCGTTTTTTGGACCTGGTATAATATTCTTATCCGTACGCACTTCGCACGGAGTTTTTACGGAAAATGTGTGAAATTAATTGGAGTGTAAATTTGACTTTACAGTCTGATTGAGATAACAATCTTCTATTGAACGGGTTAAAGGTACAACTAAATAACCGTTGTTCCTAATTTTATTTTTTCTAAGCGGCTATTGTGATGAATAAGCCCGAAAACAAGCACTTACTGCAACAAAGAAATCAGCCGGTCTATTTGTTCTTTTGTGTTGAATGCATGGATACAAATACGCAAACGCTGCGAACCTGCCGGAACGGTTGGCGGCAAAATAGCTTTCACTGCAACACCTGCCTGCTGCAAGTATGCTGCTTTCAACTTACACGCATCCAATTCGGAGAATTCAATGACCTGGATAGGAGAATCCGGTGAACTTAAAGTGGATTGAACAGCTTTCGTGAAATGTGCAATATTGACCTGCAATTGTTCTCGTAAACTTTCTTCTTTACTGCGCTCCACCTGATTCAGTATGTGGGTGTACATTCCTTCCGGAAGTGCTGTCGTATAGATAAACGAACGTGCAAAATTGATGAGGAATTGCCTGACTTCACCGGAACAGCAAACAGCTGCCCCATGTGCTCCGTACCCTTTCCCGAAGGTAAAAAGGCGAATAAAGATTTCCCCGGAAATCCCCAGCTGATCGCACAATCCTCTTCCTTCTTTTCCAAAAACACCTCCCGCATGCGCCTCATCGACGATCAGTAAAGCTTCATTCTCTTTACATACCTGGCTAATTTCAACCAAAGGCGCCAAATCTCCGTCCATGCTGTAAAGCGACTCTACTGCAACGAAAATGGTTCCTGCTGCTTTTTGCAGTTTTTTCTTCAGGTCAGAAACATCGTTGTGTTTAAAGGAGAAAGCATTGGCAAAACTCAAACGGATACCATCCCGGACGGACGCGTGCACCAACTCATCGTAAATGATCGTATCTCCTTTTTGCGGAAGGGAAGAGAACAAACCCAAATTTGCATCGTAACCTGAATTGAAGATCAAAGCAGCTTCGGCTTGAAAGTGATCGGCGACTTGCTTCTCAATAGCTTCTACCAGCTTCGAATTCCCTGAAATTAAACGGGAACCGGTACTTCCTGAAACTTCTATGGATTGCGGATCCCGGGCCAGGCCCAAATAGTCGTTCGACCAAAAATCGATGGGATTATCAAATGACAAAAGGGAGCGTAAACTCCCCTTCTCTATTCTATCTTGTAACTTGCGCTGAAACTTCAAACTCACCCTTTAAGAAACAGTCACTTTTCGCGGAACAAATCCTGCAGATGCAATTTTAGCTTCAGCCAGTTCTTTTGCTCTTTGCGCTTCTTTTTCTTTTCTTGCTTCGATGATCGGATCCGGCTTGGAAACCGGCTGCTCCCCATCTGCAAATGCTTCTTTCGGGATCAATCCCAAAATAGCGAACATTTCTTTATCCTCGTTAAACTCCGGATTTGGAGTCGTCAACAATTTATCTCCTGCGAAAATGGATCCTGCTCCTGCCATGAAACACAAAGCCTGACCTTCCATCGTCATTTTTGTTCTTCCTGCCGACAAGCGAACCACTGATTCAGGGAACGCAATGCGTGTAGTCGCAACCATGCGGATCATTTCCCATTGTTCAATTGGTTTCTGGTCTTCCAAAGGAGTTCCCTCAACCGCTACCAATGCATTGATCGGAATGGAATTCGGAGGTGTGTCCATTTCCATGTAGCTCATTAGTAAGCCAACGCGGTCCTCAATGGCTTCACCCATTCCGATAATTCCACCGGAACAAACCGTCAAACCTGCCTTTTTTGCATTCCCAATGGTATTCAGGCGGTCTTCGTACTCACGTGTAGAAATCACATCACTGTAAAACTCTTTGGATGAATCCAGGTTGTGATTGTAAGCAAACAAACCTGCATTTTTCAAACGGTGTGCCTGATTTTCATTCATCATTCCAAGCGTCGCACAAACTTCCATTCCAAGATCGTTTACTGCTGCAACCATTTCGATCACATTGTCAAAATCCTTGTTATCGCGCACTTCTCTCCAGGCTGCTCCCATACACAAGCGGGACGAACCGTTTGCCTGTGCGTTTTTTGCCTGCTCAATCACGGATTCAACCGTCATTAATTTATGTGCTTCCACATCGGTATGGTAACGCGCGGCCTGCGGACAATATCCGCAATCTTCCGGACATCCGCCTGTTTTGATACTCAACAAAGAAGACATCTGAACTTCTCTCGGGTTGTGAAACTGACGGTGTATGGTAGCTGCTTCGAAAACCAATTCCAACAAAGGTTTGTTGTACAATTCCAGTAAGCTTTCTTTTGTGTTATATGCTGGGTTTACTTTCATATCTGAATTCTTATGAGGAACAAATATACGAAGTCTGCCGAAGGTGGCGCTTACTTGTGTTTTGAAATTATGAACAGGAAAGAATTATCTTTATCACTTCATATATTCATTGATGCATCAAGAAACAGCAAACATCAGAAAGTATCAGGATTCAGATAAAGATTCCTGTATGGAAATCTTCCAAACGAACGTTCCAACCTATTTCACAATGGAAGAAGTGAATGAATTTGAGCGCTTTTTAACGAAGCTGGATGATCCGGAAGTGTTGGATAATCCGGTCTATTATGTCCTTGAACTGGAAAACAGGCTCATTGGCTGCGGTGGATTTGGTGAAAAGGACGGAATTGACGGAACCCCTTCCATTACCTTCGTTTGGGGAATGGTCGACAAGGCTTACCACAAAAAAGGATTTGGCGAACAGCTTCTGCGGTTCCGGTTGAATGAAATACCAATTCATTTTCCCGGAAAATCCGTCATCCTGGATACGACTCAATTTTCGTACACTTTCTTTGAGAAATACGGATTCAAAACGGTAAAAATCACTGAAAATTCATACGGAGAAGGAATGCACCGGTATGATATGATTTTAGAAGATGTTAAGACTTTAGGATGTTAAGATGCTAGGACTCCAAATTTCATTGCTAAGCGGAAATAAAGTCCTAATATCCTGATGTCTTAATATCCTAATATCTTTTTGAAACCAAACAAACAGCATAAGCTTTCACTGCTTCACCTGCCCCGAAAGAATCTACTTTTTCGTGGGTGGTGGCTTTGATGGAAACACGGTCAGCTTCCACTTCCAGTAATCCGGCAAGAATGGTTTGCATTTCGGGAATATGCGGATTGACTTTCGGGTTTTCCAAAATGACTGTTGCGTCGATATTGACTACCGAAAATTGTTTCTCTTTGATCAAAGTCATCACGTTTCTCAGGAGGATCTTGGAATCGATTCCTTTGTACTGCGGATCGGTATCTGAGAAATGAAACCCGATATCGCGCAGGTTCAAAGCGCCTAGCAAGGCATCACAAATGGCATGGATCAGGACGTCTGCATCGGAATGACCAAGGGCACCAAACGAAGAAGGGAGCTTTAACCCTCCCAACCAAAATTCGCGGCCTTCTTCCAAACGATGAACATCTACTCCGAAACCAATTCGAATGTCCATTATTCCGGTTTAGCCTCCGTATCGTTTACTCTATCACCCAAAGTAAAACGAAGTGTAAAACGCATCGTGTTCGCCAATGGATTATTTCGTTTCATTGCTGCTAAGTAAGAAAAGTCAAAAGAAAAGATGTTGTATTTAAAACCAACACCCATTGTGAAGAACTGGCGACCTCCTTTGGAAACGTTCTCGTAAAAATAACCTCCGCGAACAGCAAAGATATCGTTGTACCAGTATTCCAATCCGGAACCGATCATGATCTCACGCATTTCTTCACCAAACTTAGATCCTTTCTTCACCTGGTAAGTTCCTTCACCTGTTTCGATCGGGTCACCGTTATCATCTGTCTCAACTCTTCCCGGAGCATCATAGAATGACTGCATCATTCCTGCAATAACACCTACATCGTTATTTTTTCCGGAGATCAGTGTTTGTTCTCCGTCAATCATGGCATAAATAGGCGGAGTCGGAACCAATAGTTTAGAAATATCTACACTGACCGTTAAACTATTGTACTTATCGATTTTCGCTGTATAAGCATTCCCGATTCTTAAGGATGTAGGCAGGAAATCTCTTCGTGCATTTGCAGAATATGCCACCTTGTTACCCACATTCGCAATCACTACTCCTAAGGAATATACTCCGTTTACACCAAACCAATTAATGTCGTCATTTCTGTGAGCATAGGAGATATCTGCAATACCTGCAATGGCTGACTTTGTTTCAGTTCCTGCAGTTACCAGACCACCTGTCAAATTAGACAAAGCAAACTTTCCGTTGATTCCGATACTGTGTCTTTCTGCCAGTTTAAATGCATAAGACAAGGTCAATTCAAATTCATTCGGTTTAAACTCACGGATGTAACCTCCGGCAGCATCCGTAAAAGTAATTTCTCCCAAAGAGAAATAACGCAAAGCCCCTCCAACCACATGTCTTTCACCTACTCTTGCATAACCTGAGAGGTAAGAAAGGTGCATATCGTTTGTCAATTGTCTCAACCAGGGAGTATAACTTACCCCAATTTCAGATTTTGACTCGGAAAAATTAAGCATGGCAGTATTCCACATCGTGGAAGAGGAGTTCGGACTTAAAGCTGTCCCCGCATCACCCATTGCTCCTGATCTTGAATCGGGATTAATGCCCAAAAAAGGAAGTGCCGTGGTGATCGTATTTAATTGAATATCGTTTTGCGTAACGCCCTGTCCATTCGCCTGGGAAAATGAAAAAGAACTAACAAAAAGAGTAAAAATCAGTAATTTATGAGACAACATGAATCTATTTCAGTTTTAATTGTGACAAAAATACGCAAAACTAGGACTTTTATTGTGCAACTATCTTAAAAGAACTAATTTTTCCATCTTTTGAGCCTTTTTACCGTCAGGCATCGTAACTTTTAATTGGTAAACATAAACTCCTTTAGCCAGTTGGTCTCCAAAATCATCTTTCCCATCCCATGAAATTCCCTCTACCCGGAATCCGTTGGTTGGTACTAACTGATTGATTGTCTTAACCAATCGACCTGAAACCGTATAAATATTGATTTGAGTTTCCAGGGAAGCACAGGACTGATTGTGCTCATACATAAACGTGGTATTTGTTGTGAAAGGATTCGGATAGTTCAATACATGGTCCAACTCTACGTCCTGGTCCTCGGTTACCGTGAACTCCAGACGGATCGTACTTGAATTGTTGTTCACATCCCAAAGCTTCACATCCAGTGTGTGTTGTCCCACCGCCAGATTCCTGAGCGTATATTGCAACTTCCCGTTTTGGTAACTATCCAGGTTGGACTTGTAGTATTCATTCAGCACGATCGGACTTCCGGTATTTCCATCCAAAACAGCTGTGATATCATGCCCGATCCCATTCCCAACCGTATTGATGCCGTATTCATCATAGGCTTCCACCACCAGCAGTGGATTTGCACTGGAAATACTTCCGTTTACAAATGAATCGTCATTCAAATAGATTTTCAACTCCGGACCAACATTGTCTACCGGAGGATTCGGGTTGATCCCTCCAACAACAAAGGTAGTATCCCAGCCGTCGGCATCTACGACCTTATTATCTGCATAATAACTGATCTTTCCTCTTCCGAAGTTAAAATCAATGTCTTTGGGAACAATGAACTCAAACTTAAAATCACCATTCGTGATGGTAGCACGCCCTTTGTACAAGGCATTTTTTTGCGTCGTAAAATCAATGACAGGGGAATAGTCCGTAGGATTCGTCGCTTGAGAATCATTCCCCAAAGTCGAAACTGTTTTTGGCTTATCAAAAATGGTAGGAGATAAAACCCCGTTGAAAGTCGTTAATTTATTTCCGCTGTAATCTTCCAAATGTCCTACCACATGCATTTTGGTCAATGCACGGACAGTATCCGCACCATTTGAAACAGCTATGTGATTGATCGAATCGGTCACCACTCTCCATTTTGGCAGGCTTATTTTCAGGGCCGGATCACCAATCAGGTTGAAACATCTTCTGTTATTTGAATTACCGGAAGAGTTTTTAGTCCGGCGCATAATTTCACCGAATGTCAGTGCATCAAAATTCGCATCGCGTTCTATCACGTGTGAAAAGAAACTTGCCACCACAATGGTATTGATCGAAATATAAACAGAGCGTGTGGTGGTCATCAATGCGATAGATCCTCCTTTCGGATTCAGGGAAATCAATTCTCCGATAGATTCTCTGGAAGGATCATCGAACTTGGTAAACTCACAGGTTGACGTAACAAACAGTCCCAATCGGTTCAGGTTTGTCCACGCATTCGCCTGTGGAATGGTAATAATCCGCTCTTCGGCTGCTCCCACTTCACCACCGTGCCCGATGTAATTGGTTATTAAACTTCCTCTTTCGACACGATCTGTAATCGCGTTCAATGCATCCGGATAACGGTGTCCACCGGTAGTGGAAACCTGCGTGTATGCGTCGGAATAAATCTTCTCGCAATTCATTTCATTGGCATCAGCCTGAACCTGCTCGAAAGCCGGCTCGGCATCATCAGCAACAAAATCCCCTCCATTCTGATCATCCGTAATGTTGGTATACACCTGTCGCCAGTCGCCAAACATATTCGCAGCTTCTCCGATACAGCAGCTGTTAGGATCATTGGAAATGATAGGTGAATTGATCCCGTTTTTCATGTAATGTTCGATCTTGTCTACCTGTGTCTGCGCATGTGTAGCATTCGAAACCAGCAAACGCCCCACTCCAACATCCATCAGATCGTTACCTCCTATAGACTCATTGTTATCCATGAATCCGAAATAATCATCTGTTACCAATGCAAAAATGTGGTTTTCAGAATCCATAAATTCATAGGTTGGGACCATGTAGTTGTTTCCTGCTACCCGGTTTTTGGGGTCGTATGTAGCATCGCCGAATAAACAAAGGTATTTTGGCTGCAAAGCCGGATTACCCGCTGCACGTTCGTAGAACATCTTCACAAATCTTCTGATAGCCGTTGCATCCTGGTTACCGGAAGAGAATTCGTTGTAAATCTGCTCCACATCCACCACCAATGTTGACAATCCGTTCCCCTGGTGCAGATTTCCCAAACGAACTGCCTGGTTCATGAACTGTTTCGGGCTTACAATAATGTAATCGAATTGGCCCAGGGCATGTAAATCCTGGTTCTCAATTTGTTTAATAAATGTGGGCTGAGCAAATGTTCCGTTAAAAACCAAAAACTCTCTCAGGGTATCCGTACTTTGCCTGAACGAAAAAATATTCCCGGTAAGCGTACCCTGGATCAGTTGCGGATTTGTTTTTGAAGTCACGTCCCATACACTATTTGCAGCACTCATTCCTGATATCGTAAACAAGCTCACATTTCCGGCACCAACAGAATTCACGTCGCGGAATAACATGGAATTTCCATAAAACACCAGGTTTCTTCTTCCCACCACTTCGATGTAATCCAGGTAAGCTCTTATCGACGCATTTGCCCGATTGAAGGTATATACCAATTCCACAGGCGATGAACTTGCATTTACACTGAAGCCCGAAGTATTTCGAATATAGTCTGCCCCCACCGTACTTAAATCAAACGAATGGACTTCGCTTCCGTTGTAGTTCACCTTAAAATTATTTCCCGTCACACTGGCATTGTTTGCCACCGCATATTCCACCTGGAGAGGGGTTCCCGGATCAATATTCGGGATATTAAATTTAAAGGACTGGGTCAAAGTCGCATCAAACGACTCGCCGTACCAACGCTGTCCACCCTGAACCAGGTTCACAGATTCGTTTTCATGGATGTCATAAAAAGTATAAGAATTGACTGTTTGAGTGGATGGCAATGGAGATTCCGGCAAGCTTTGGATTCGAAGCGGCAGGTCCGCTGCATCAATATGAATAAAATAGGTGTTTACAGCACTGTAAATGTGCATACTTCTATTGTAATTCGCCCCTGAAACCCGGTTCCAGCGATTCGGTCCCGCGCCAAAAAACAAGAAATATTCCTCTTCCGTAAAAGCGGTATCTGCATTCCCCACAAACTGGATCGCATTCTTTTTCAAATCGTCCCGAAACGGATCACTGTTCAATTCAGAAAGGATTCCGTCCGCATTTCCATACAAGTTGATTGTTTTCGGGTCAAGATTGTCCACGTCCAATCCCATAACATCCTTAAAAAATGCTCTGTTCAATTGGAATACTCCATCATTCGGAACCGAAATCTTATACCATTCCCCACTATTCAGTACTGAATTCGCTGCATAACTCTTTAGCAGATAGTTTGAACCGGAGGTGGCTCCGGAAGGGATCAATCTTAATTTATAAGAAACAATTTTCTGATACCCCGCTCCGATTTTGACGTAAGGCATGCACTTTGAGACGAGGTAAGACTCATTTCTCGATTTAGACACTTTTGCCTGCACTTCTGCAACAGCCGGGATTTGATCTTTAATGGAATTCAGATAATTGGTTTCATAAGTTTCCACTCCCTGCGTCTGAATATCCAAAACAACTACCTGGAAATTACCTGATTTGGATTTCTGTTGAAAGGAGTGGATAGGTCGTTGATTCTCATAATCCCCTCCTGTGATTACAGGAACCGTTGTTTTAACACCATTAATTGTCAATTCTTTTGGCTGCTGCCATTGGATTTCAACAGAAACATCCTGAGCCACAGATGAATGAGCTGCAAAAAGCAAAATGATGAGTTTGTAAATGTTGTTAAAAATGTAACTTGCTTGTGTTTTGTCGTTTTTCATAGCACAAAATTCGA
>CAMLDR010000130.1 GCA_946478775.1 uncultured Flavobacteriales bacterium | reverse complement strand
GCAACTCCATGTTTCCGGTTTTGCTCAAACTGTTCTGTTACCACAATACGGTCTAAGACGTTATTCGTTGTCCATGTACCGGTTTTAAGCCCGTTTTGATAGTTTCCGGAAGTTTTAATCCACTTTTTCTCAGGAATCACTGGCAAGTTGTCGATCAATTTGCCCGGTTGACCGTCTGAAAACACTTGTGATTCATAATAACCTTCCAGCCGATCGTTTAAATACGTTCCACGACCGTAATTCATGGAATCCATCTGATGTGAATAAGGTCCGTTCTTTAAACCGTCCCGGTAAGTGAAAGAATAATAGTGGAGAATCCAGGGGCCGGGGTTGAAAATTGGATAAATGGAAACGTCTCCAGGCAAACGAATGTGGGGATCCGGATCTTCAATAGTTTGATCAGCTTCTTTTCGGTAATACTGGGTTAAAATCCCGTCCAGCTTCCCGTTTTTATAATTTTCTATACGATGAATAGAGTCTTTCAACGGGCCGGAAGGAATGCGGTAAATGCGCGTTCCGTTTTCTAATCCTTTCAGATAAGTGGTAGTGTAAAGAATTCTCTTTTGTCCGTAACGGGTAAAAGTGCTGTCGAGCTGTCCGGCTTTGTAATAGGCAATGTACATTGTATCGGTATCGTTGAAAGACCTGCAAACCGCTTTCCCGCTTTTAAGACCCTTGTCAAAATTGATGCTCTCAATTCCAAATGGCTTGTCATTCAGTGTGTCGCGCGGATATTTCGCTTGTATGTAATTATCGTAATAAACCGGAACTTTTGCCAAACCTTGTTTCACTCCTTTTACATATGGAATACTTCCGATCGTTGTTCCGTTGAAAGTCTGTTTTTCAGTACCAACGGGAATATCGCGCTGCCATTGCAGGGTTTTCACCACTTTTTCTTCGTTGTTGTACCATTTCTCTAGTCCATATTTCCAATGGTAACTGTGAGTCGAACTGTGGACCAATTTTCCCTGCTGATTGTAATCACTAACCAAACCATTTAATCTGCCCGCGCGGTAGTTTTCTGTTCGTTTCACCGTTCCATTCGGAAAATAGAACGTCCGTTCTCCATCTAAAAGCCCGTTTCTATAGTTCTCTGAGATTTTTGTGCCGTCTGCTGAAAATGAAACCTTTTCACCGTTCAGTTCATCAAAGGGCCCGTATTTTCGAAAGATTCGGTAGCGGAAATAAGCAATTTCTCCTTTTCCCAGCGGGTTTCCAACTGCTTCGTAATCTTCCCGGATCAAAAAAGTGCCGTTGTCGTAAGTAGTGGTGATGAAATTGCCATTAATGTCTGTTCCAATCGATTTAAACCGACCTGTTTTCAATACTGAAATATCCGTTCGATGTCCGTAAGTGTCCAAAGAAATGTATTCCAAAGAAGTATCACTCAGTAAAACAGTTATATTAGGTTGTGTTCCATTTTCGGTCTTTAGCTGCGAATAGTTTACTACATGAAACTTGATAGAATCTGCTTCACTGATGAATTGATAGCTGTTGCTTTTCAGATACGAATCAATGGTCGTTTTATCGGTCTTGCTAAACCACGAAACAGCAGTATTTAGCAGGGAATTTTGCCCGAAAGAAAAAATACAGTTAAAAAGGAAACAAAACGGGAGTAATCGGTGCATCTCCCAAAATTAGGGATTTTAGATTCAATCCACCTAGTTGGAAGCCATTAAATAATGCTTAATTTTAATGTGTTATGGAAATAGGAATAGACAGTTTTGCCGCAGTTCCGGCAGATAAAAATATCAGCAACGCCCAGGCGATTAGAGAATTACTGGAGCGTATCACATTGGCCGACCAGGTTGGACTGGACATCTTTGGAATCGGCGAACATCACCGGAAAGAATTTTTGGATTCCGCTCCAACCATGATTTTGGCGGCTGCCGCTGCCAAAACGAAACAAATTCGATTGACTAGTGCCGTAACTGTTTTAAGCGCAGCCGATCCGGTACGCGTTTTTCAGAATTTCGCAACCCTCGACCTGATTTCAAACGGAAGAGCAGAAATGGTGGTAGGAAGAGGATCCTTCATTGAGGCCTATCCGTTATTTGGTCTTGATTTAGACGATTACGATGCACTTTTCGCGGAAAAATTGGATTTGTTACTTCAAATTCAGGAAAATGAAACCGTGAACTGGTCCGGAAAATTCCGTCCGGCACTGAGAGATCAGGCTATTTACCCGCGTCCTCTGCAGGAAAAACTTCCTGTTTGGCTTGGAGTAGGAGGAACCCCGGCTTCTTTTGTACGCGCAGGACAATTGTGCTTGCCATTGATGGTTGCCGTGATCGGCGGAGAGACGCATCGTTTTCGTCCGCTGATTGATTTGTACCGGGAAGCATGGAATAAAGCCGGACATGATCCGAAAGATCAAAAAGTAGGCTTGCATTCATTAGGTTATGTTGCTGCTACAAAAGAACAAGCCATTGCAGATTATTATCCGGGGTATGCGGAGATGTTTACCAACATTGGAAAAGAACGTGGTTTTGGTGCAGTTACTCCGGAGCGTTTCAATATGCAAAACGGAACGTATGGAGCATTACTGGTTGCCGATCCGAAGGAAGTTGCGGAAAAAATTCTGCGTCACAGTGAAGCACTTGGTGGAATTTCCCGCTTTACGTTCCAGATGGATGTGGGTATGCCGCATCAAAAACTGATGAAAGCCATTGAATTGATCGGGACCAAAGTTTCCCCGATGGTAAAGGCGGCGCAATAAATCCTAATTCTAACTAAAGGTGACTGAATGCTTCCGCTGTAGCGTAGGCGCAGTGGAGTCGAAGTCAACCTTTGAACCTTTGAACTCTCTATGAACGACAACGAAACATCCCGGCTTTCCCGCTTAACGGCAATTTTGCTGCAGCTGCAATCCAATCGGATGGTAACTGCCACCATGCTTGCGTCCAAATTTGAGGTAAGTGTGCGTACCATTTACCGCGATATCCGTGCATTGGAGCAATCCGGTGTACCAGTTGTCACCGAAGAAGGGAAGGGCTATTCTCTCATGGAAGGTTACCGCATTCCGCCGGTTACATTCAGCGAGCGTGAAGCAAATGCACTCATCACCGCCGAACAATTCGTTCTCAAAAACAAAGACGCTTCCTTCATCAAGGATTATACGGATGCGATTACAAAGATCAAATCGGTTTTGCGAGACAGTACAAAAGAAGGGGCAAATCTCCTGTCAGACCGTATTGCCATTGCTCAGAACAGTTCCGAAAATCGTACGAGTAATTATTTGTCATCCCTCCAGATGGCAGTGACCAATTTTAACCTGGTAAAAATGCAGTATCAAAAAGCAGATACCAATGAGACCAGCGAACGGATCATAGAGCCTTTTGCCTTGTTGGCCGTCAATGAGAATTGGCTGTTACTGGCGTTTTGCCGCTTCCGAAAGGAATTTCGTTACTTCCGTTTGGACCGGATCCAAAATTTACAGATACAAAACGCGTGCTTTGAGCCGCACAACATGACCTTAAAAGAATATTTCGACAAACAGCAGGGAAACTAGTCGTCCGATACCGGTTTAATAACAGTAACGTTGGTGTTATTAATGGGAGTAGAATCTGCGGAGTTATCGTTCAGCTTTTGGTACAACTCATCTGTGAATTTTGCTGCATCAATTTCCAGGGCAGAATACAAACGATTCATCCAATACAAAGAAGGGCATCTTTCGCCTCTTTCGTAACTGGAAATATTCTGAGCATTTACATTCATACGTGAAGCCAATTCTTCCTGGGTTATTCCTTTCTCTTCACGCGCCCTCTTAATTTCCCTACCCAATATATGGTTGAATGACTTGGTATTCATATCTAGTGGAAAAATCGAAAAATTTAACATCTTGGGTGTAACACAATTGTGTTTAATTACTAGATTTGTGATAACGAAACCAGTTTAGTATTTGACCAGAATTGCATTCATGAATCCGATATTCACTCAATATATGTCCAAAAGATCGAGACATAAACAGACCACAGACACTGTAAAAATGGAGTGTCTCAACCACCGATGTGCTTTTTATAATTTGTATTAGGCAAATAAGCTTGCTTGAAAGCCAACTATTTAGACTAAAGACGTGAAAACCAAAGATTTAATCGCCACACAAATAGTAAGTTACGAAAAATCTTACCACGAGACAAAAAATTTCGAAGAATTCAGGAGCAATATTTACCAAACGCTTCTTGAAATTGAAAGTATCACACCGGTGACACCCTTTTATTCCTCCTATCTGTTTCATGCAAAATTGGATTGTGAGAACATGGACCGAATGAACGCAATGAGTGTTTCCCTTTCGTTAAAAAGCTTCCTGGATAAATTGGAATAAGAACTTTCTTATCCCATTTTTTTGGATAACCTTTAACCCCTGACACAGGGTTGTCACAGCCTGGGCATACCTTTGGTTTGTAAACAATATAAACACAAAGATTATGAGCAGTTCAAAATTTTTAAGAGGATTGGCAACCGTGAGTTTTTACGCAGTGGATCACGAAGCAGCCAAAAAATGGTACACCGAATTTTTAGGGATCGAACCGTATTTCAATATGCCTGGATATTTTGAGTTCCGTATCGGGGATTACCAGCAGGAACTGGGGATTATTGATGCTGCTTATGCACCGGAAGGTTATTCTTCGAATCCGTCAGGAGCAGTTGCACACTGGCATGTAGACGATTTGGAAGGGACATTGAAGCATTTGATTTCTATGGGGGCAACCGAGTTTCAGCCAATAACAGATTACAGTCAGGGAAAAGGAGAATTCGTTGCTGCTTCCGTCGCTGATCCGTTCGGGAATATTTTGGGGATTATGACGAATGTACATTATTTGGAAGTGTTGAGAGGCAAGAAAATAAGAAGTTAAGGATGAAATAAGTATTTTCATCGCATCATGAAAAACACCCTTGTCATAATCACTTCTCAGAAACCGTCCTGCGCCGGATTCGATGACGAGTACCTGTATATTTCATCGCTCTATGAGCATACCTCTTTTGAAGAACTGAAAAGTTTTACGCTGGAGAACGGGAATTCCGGAAAGAACGGATATGCAATGATTGAAATAAAGACGATCGAAGAAGTTCATTTTCATGAAAAAGCACCAGATCTCTTTTTTCGTTATGAGAAAAAGGGCAGGCTAAAGAAGTATTACTTGTGCATTAAGAACAATGAGATCCGAACCACCTTTTCTGAATCATTGGCCGAAGTATGTAATTTGAAAACAAGAACAGAAACGAATAACCCGTATTCCCGGTTGGGGGTCAATTCAATTCCGGTGGTTATTTGCGGCTTACTGACCTGGGGATGCTATTATGGCTCCAATGGAGGATTTTCGGACGGCAGGAAATCAATAGCCCGTTTGATGACCGAGGTATTGCAGTCCGCCGGACCAACTGCTGTTCTGATTACCGGTTCAGTAGTAACACTGTTTTTCTTAATCCGTTTGGTAAAGAACATCCTCGATTCAGATTTGTCGGTTGTTTATTCTTTCTGAGAGGAATGCTTTCGGTCAAAAATAGAAGGTGTTTTTGGTACAGGATTGATCCTGTTTTGAAGAATAGATTCCAATCAGGAGACTACCCAATTAACCGATAGGGAAAATGTCATAAAATCTTGTATCATTAGACGACCTTCCGGATGTTGTGTAAAAAAGCGATAACCAACCGATGCGTTTATCAATCCCGGAAAGTGCTAAATCACAGCGTTTGTAAAACGTCTGTGGTTTGCATTTTGGATCCTGATCCCGTCTTTCCGTGGATAGATCCGCATCGGTTGGTTGGCTGAAAGTATTAATTGGGTAAAAGGCATTTTTGCTTACTTTTTGGGCCTTGGCAAAAAGTAAGAGGAATACGATGTGGAAAGAGTGGTTGGATTTAATACTACATCACTGAATCGTAATGAAGATTAACTATATTGTCAAAGATTTTGAAGTACCCATGAAACGCTTTCTCTTTTTACTCCTTCCTTTTGCCGCAGCTGCCCAACTAAAACCGGTCGATTATGTGAATCCGCTGATGGGAACCGATTCCAAAATGGAACTTTCCAATGGGAACACTTATCCCGCTATCGGTTTGCCCTGGGGAATGAACCTGTGGACACCTCAAACAAATGTCATGGGCGACGGCTGGGCATATCAATACAGTGCAGATCAAATGCGGGGATTCAAGCAGACACATCAGCCTTCTCCGTGGATGAACGATTATGGCCAGTTTGCAATCATGCCCGGTAGTGGAAAAGTAGTTTTCGATCAGAATGAACGCGCAAGCTGGTTCTCCCACAAATCGGAAGTTTCCAAACCGCATTATTACAGCGTTTATTTAGCGGATTGCGATGTTACAACAGAAATCACCCCGACAGAACGTGCGGCTATTTTCCGTTTTACATTCCCTAAAAGCGATAGTTCGTTCATTGTCATTGATGCATTGGACCGCGGATCTTACGTGAAAGTTATTCCTGAAGAGCGAAAAATTATTGGGTATACACAAAAATACGCCAGAGGAAAACTGACTAATTTCAAAAACTGGTTTGTGATTTATGTCAATAAAGACATTGAATTTTATTCCATAGCAGAAAATGGGAAATTGGCTGGGAAGAAAAGGGAATCCACTTCCAATCATTCCGGATTGGTGATCGGTTTCAAAACGAAGAAAGGCGAACAGGTCCAGTTAAAAGTAGCTTCATCGTTTATTTCACCCGAACAGGCAGAACTGAATCTGCAGCGTGAGGTTGGGAATACTGATTTCGAAGCCGTACGGAATAGTGCGGAATTGCGCTGGAACCAGGCTTTAGGTAAAATCGAGGTTTCCGGAGGAACGGAGGAACAAATGAAAACCTTCTATTCCTGTTTGTACCGAACCTTGTTCTTCCCCAATAAATTGTACGAGATTGATGCTGCCGGAAAGGAAATACATTGGAGCCCATATAACGGAAAAATACTTCCGGGAAAGATGTTTGGAGGAACGGGTTTTTGGGATACTTTTCGCGCATTGTATCCCTTGCTGAATTTGGTTTACCCTGAAATCAACCGGGAAATGCAGGAAGGATTGGTGAATACTTACCAGGAAGGAGGCTTTCTTCCGGAATGGTCCAGTCCCGGATTTGCAGATATTATGATCGGCAATAATTCTGCTTCCATTGTTTCGGATGCATACATCAAAGGATTGCGTGGTTACGACATCGAAAAACTATACGAGGCCCTGCTGCACGGAGCAAATAACGAAGGGCCGATGAGTGCTGTAGGAAGATACGGAGTGGCTTATTACAACCAATTGGGCTACGTTCCATACGACGTGAAGATCAATGAAAATGCTGCCAGGACGCTTGAATATGCCTACGATGATTTTGCAATCTACCAACTGGCAAAGGCATTGAAACGACCACAGGAGGAAATCGATTTGTACGCTTCCCGCTGTCAGAATTACCGGAATTTATTCGATCCTTCCACCGGAATGATGCGGGGTAAAAATGCGGATGGTCAATTTCAGACTCCTTTCAATCCATTCAAATGGGGCGATGCATTCACAGAAGGGAACAGCTGGCATTATACGTGGTCTGTCTTTCACGATGTACAGGGACTGATCGATCTGATGGGAGGAAAGGAACGCTTTACGGCAAAACTGGATTCTGTTTTCAGTCTTCCGCCGGTTTATGACGACAGCTATTACGGAGGAATGATCCACGAGATCAAGGAAATGCAGATTGCCAATATGGGACAATATGCACATGGGAACCAGCCGATCCAGCACATGATTTATCTGTACAATTATTCAGGTGCACCGGCAAAATCCCAATACTGGGTGCGGGAAGTGCTCAATCGCTTATACAAACCAACACCGGATGGCTATTGCGGCGACGAAGACAATGGGCAGACTTCCGCATGGTACGTTTTTTCAGCTCTTGGATTTTACCCGGTTTGTCCGGCAACAGATGAATACGTTTTGGGAGCACCATTGTTTAAAAAGGCAATTATTCATTTGGCGGATGGAAAACAGATCGTTTTGAATGCACCGCAAAATTCAGCTGACAACAAATACGTTCTGTCTCTAAAACTGAATTCAAAAGACTATTCCAAATTGTTTTTGAAACATTCCGAATTGATAAATGGCGCTGTTCTGAATTTCCAAATGACGTCAACACCCGCTTTGGATCGAAAAATAGGGGACAGTGATCTCCCGTATTCGTTTTCCAGAGAGAAAAAACCGGTTAAAAAGTAATGCAGAATCTGACAGACTTTTATTTAAAACAAGAAGAACCGGTTAAAAGCACCTTTCTTGCTTTACGTGATATTGTCCTGGCCCAAAATCCCGGAATTACGCATGAACTGAAATATGGGATGCCTTTTTTCTGTTACAGCGGAAAGATGTTCTGTTACCTTTGGACGCATAAAAAGCACAAACAGCCCTATATTGGTTTTGTGGAAGGAAAACGCTTTGAAGAACCGTTCATGCTTCAGGAAAAACGTTCACGCATGAAGATCTTTTTAATCGATCCGGATGCTGATTTGCCTGTTGAGCAAATCCAATTGCTTTTAGGGAAAGCATTGAACCATTATGTGAAATCGTAATTTGAAATGGCCCCGGTCTGTTAGCTATCTATTTGAAAAAGTTTTAACGAATTACCGGTGCCAATGCGAATCATTATCCTTTCGAGATACTCGGTTTGATGACAAATTTCGATATCTTAGAATGAAAATTGAAGGGAATGATGACTATAGCAAAACAACTGGCAAAGCATTTAAGAGACGTTCATTTCGGAGGGAATTGGAGCACGGTAGATTTAAAGAGTGTGCTTTCAGATGTAACAGTCGAGACAGCAAAAATGCAGGTTCATTCATTGAATTCGATCTTTGCCATCACTTTTCATACGGCTTATTACCTGGATGTGCTCATCACAGTCCTGGAAGAAAACATTTTGAACGGAAAAGATGAATTGAGCTGGATTTCGGAACCTCCCAAAACAAACGAGGAGTGGGAAACCTTCCTGCAAACTATCTGGGAGAAGGCAGAAAAAGCGGCGCTGATGATTGAGCAATTACCGGATGCAATACTTACGGAAAATTTCGTGGACCCGAAATACGGAACAAATTACCGGAACATTGCAGGAATAGTAGAACACACCCATTACCATTTGGGGCAAATTGTTATTATTAAGAAATTGGTGGATCAGTAAAAAAAACGTGATTCGTCCACCTCTGCAAGCGGTGTGTTGGACAAAAGCCAGGTGCATCGTTTCTACTTTTGAGGAAAAAACGATGGCAACTATTCTTAAGAAAGCAATGTCCGGGCTTTTTGATAAAATGCTCAGTTCTGCTAAAGTACTGCAAGTAAACCGATGGGAACCAAACACACTGGTGGAGATCGAAATCCAAATTCCGACCCTGAACATGGAGAAATGGAAAACAATACACCGGGTTAAATGCCGTGTGGGAGATTTGGAATACCGTGATTACACACCTTCCTGCTGGAATGCGGAAAAAGGAACTTTTAAGTTGTATGTAGAAGCCGGACACAATGGTCCCGGAAGCAGATGGGCGCAGCAGATAAAAGAAGGAGACGAAATTTTGTTGGGAGCGGTTCATGCTGCTCAAATCCCTGCAAAAGAAGGTCGTATTCTCTGTTTGGTAGATCTAAGCGCACTGGGACACGCCCTAAGTCTGAAACAATTAACAGATCAAACGAAATTTCCTTTGGAAGTGGCCGTTTTTCTGCATGAAGCTTATAAAATACCTGAATTGCTGTTGAGTGAAAATCCGGAATTTGAATACCTCTACAGCGAAAATGGGCAGGCTGTTCCGCTGCTGGAAGAATGGCTAATGTCGAAAAAATTGGCGAACTATGAATCCATTTGCATTGCCGGGAATACACCCATGGTAACACAATTAAGGAAGAAACTGAAAGCAATTCCGGAAGTCAGGGCGCGCATCCTGGCACAGGGATTTTGGTCTTAAAAAGAAGAGGAATGAGCAGAGAAGAGATTCAATTAGTTCAATTATCCGGAAAAACACGCGGAATTGAGATTTTCAAAATAACGGAAGAATTCATTTCATTTGTAGAAAGGGAAACAATTGCCCTGCTGCCTCACAGGCACGATCACTATACCTGCTTCTTTATCGAAAAAGGAAACCTCTTTCTGGGGATCGACTTTCAGCCGGTGGAAATAACAGGGCCGGCAATACTGGTTTCTTATCCGGGACAAATGCACCACCATTTAAATGTTTTGGATTCCACTGATTTGGAAGGCTGGATACTCGCATTTGATCCTAAGTTTATCCATGAAAATACTTCCGCATCCATTGAAGAATCTTTTTCAGATGTCATCCTGGTTGAGTTTACAGAGGAGCAAAAGACCTGGTTTTCCGCTCTCTTCGAATTGATACAACGTGATATGGAACAAGGTGGTCCGGGTATTAATAACCCGGTGACAGGGCATTTGATTAATGGTTTTTTCTCCAAAACAGCAGCACTTTTTCGCTCACAGGAGAAGGATCGTGTGCTTGAATTTTCTTCCAGGAGCATTGAGATTGTTAAGACTTTCCGGTATTTGGTGCGAGAGCAGTTCGTTCAATTGAAGAAACCTTCCGAATATGCTGAAATAATGAATATTAGCGCCAGTTATCTGAATGATACTATCAAGTCAATTACTGGGTTTTCAGCTACAGGTTTTATTCAGCAGGAAGTATTCAGAGAATCACAGCGCTTACTTTGCTACACGAATAAAAGTATCAAGGAAATAGCCATCCAATTGGGCTACGAGGATTACAAATACTTCATTCGCTTATTTTCCAAATCGGTAGGAGTTTCTCCCTCAAATTTCAGAAAGCAAAACCAATAATCGTACTTTTAGGTTTGTAATTCAATCTATGGAGAAGACAAAAGAGGATTCCTTCCGGGCGCAAATTGAGATCATTGGCATCAATCCGTTTGTCTTTGTTCCCGAGCCGATTTTAAATAAGTTATTTCTTGAATCCGGGAAAGACAAAGGCCCTGTTCCGGTGAAAGGGACGATCAATGGAAAACCGTATCAGCAAACTTTGGTGAGATTTTCAGGAGAATGGAGGTTGTATATCAATACAAAAATGCTTCCCAAATCCCCGAAAAGAATTGGAGAGACCATAGACATCAGTATTGAAACAGATTCTTCAGACCGGTCTGTTCATCCGCATCCCAAGCTGGTTCAGGCATTGAAAGACAATCCGGAAGCCAATAAAGTGTTTGAAAGCCTGGTACCTTCTCTTCAAAATGAAATGGTGCGCTATATTGCAAATCTCAAAACAGAAAAAAGTGTTGAAAAAAACGTGATTAAAGCAATTGATTTCCTCCTGGGAAAACAGCGTTTCATAGGTCGGGATGGAATCGAACCACACTCAAAACTGAGCTAAAATGGCAAAAACAAAAACAGCAGAAACAACCAAAGACGTAAGCGAATTCATTCTGGAATTCACCGATTCGGAACAAAAGCGAAAAGACAGCCACGAGCTCATCCGGTTGATGGAAGAAGTTTCCGGTTTCAAAGCAAGAATGTGGGGACCAAGCATCATTGGTTTTGGTACCTACCATTACAAATATGCCAGCGGGCATGAAGGAGATGCCCCGCTGTTGGGCTTTTCTCCGAGGAAAGCAGCCATTTCTTTATATATTTCTACGGGAGAGCCCGGACAGGAAGGCTTGTTGAAAGAATTGGGAAAATTCACGATGGGTAAAGCATGCATTTACGTTAAGAAATTAGAGGATATCAACAAGGAAAGTTTAGTAGAACTGATGAAAGACAGTATTGTACGGACAAAAGCAAAATACGGCGTATGAAAGGAAGTGTAAAATACATCGGTCTTTTCGAAAAGAAAAGCACGCATAATTTGCATTCCGATAACTATAGCGGGCTAAATGATTTTCTCACAAATGTAAACTAGTGGAAGAACAAAATGGATTGGAAACACTCAAAAGTTTAAGTACTAGGTAGATCAAGGGTAGGTACTAGGTAGGTAAAACATATATAAAGCGTTGTTTGTTCAGAAATTAATACCTGGTTTTAGTGGGTTTCGGAACTTTTCTTATTAAAATAAGAAGTTTTTTGGTCATCGCTCTTTGCCTCACATAGCTTGAATGTTTTTCGCACAAACGAGAAGAGAGTCTGGCGCGGCGGATCAACAAATTCCTCACAGCGTATTAGCATAAATTTTAATTAGGAATTAGGAATTAGGAATTAGGAATTAGGAATTAGGAATTAGGAATTAG
>CAMLDR010000129.1 GCA_946478775.1 uncultured Flavobacteriales bacterium | reverse complement strand
AGCTTCGTGTAGCCGAGATTCCTCCTCATCAACAGGATGGGATTACAACAATGTAAACCATGGAGGTTTTCAAAAAGTTCCGTTCGTAGATCAGGAAACCGGTCCCGGACTGATTCTTGTTGAAGGTGGTACATTCACAATGGGTATGGTAGAACAGGATGTGATGTTCGATTACAACAATCGCCCTGCCCGTGTTACTGTTTCGTCCTTTTATATGGACCAAACGGAGGTTACAAATTTCCATTGGCTGGAGTACTTATACTGGATCAAAAGATCTTATGAAAAGTACAACATGGTTTACAGAAATGCATTACCTGATACGCTTTCATGGAGAAGTCCATTAGCTTTCATGGATAAGTATGTAGATTATTACTTACGTCACCCGGCTTACAGAGATTATCCTGTTGTTGGTGTATCGTGGCTACAGGCAACTGACTTCTGTAAATGGCGTACCGACCGTGTTAATGAGTATATCCTAATTCGTGAAGGTGTTCTTGGATGGGACATTGACGCAGCAGATGCAGAAACATTCAACACAGATGCTTACATGGTTGGTCAATTTGAGCAAGATGAAGAGCTAGGTGGAAGAAAATTAAGAGATACAGATCCTTCTCACAGAGATGGTAAAAAATTAGGTGAGCGTATCGTTCGTATGGAAGATGGTATTCTTCTTCCGAGATACCGTCTCCCAACTGAAGCTGAATGGGAATATGCCGCAATTGGATTAATCGGGAACCTTTCTGAAGGTACTGAGGTAATCACAGAGCGTCGTCAATATCCATGGAACGGTCACTTTGTTCGTCAGGACAATAAAGAATTTACAGGTGCGATCCGCGCTAACTTCGTAAGAGGTAAAGGGGATTACATGGGGGTTGCAGGTCGTTTGAACGACGGTGCTGACGTAACAGCTCCTGTTGAGTCTTTCTGGCCGAATGATTACGGTTTATACCACATGGCAGGTAACGTTTCTGAGTGGGTAATGGATGTTTACCGTCCTTTGTCTTCTGAAGATTTCGATGAGTTCCGTCCTTTCCGTGGAAATGTATTCCAAACGAAAGTTTTGAATAACGATGGAATGGTTGAGCAAAAAGACCAGCAGGTAATGTATGATGTTCACGGTATGAAAGAATACCTGAATGCTTTCGAGCGTGTACGTTACCAACGGGTTTCTGCTGCAAACCATGATCCGAATGACACGATTATCCCTGGAGGAACTCAAATGCATAACAAAGCTGAATTCAGAACTAAACGCGGAGTAGCACCGGATGCATACTATGTTTCTCATGGAAAAAAGAAAGACTCCATCGAATTGGCATTGATCGCTGAGATCAATGCGGTATTGGACAGAGCAATCCAGGATAAGAATGAGAAATACGACATCGAAGCATCTTCTATTGTTCAGGATGAAATTTTTGAGGGTATTTTTGCAGAAAGAACAAGACAAGGTCGTGATGAAGAATATTCATTCGAGATCATTCCAATGTTACGTGAAGGATTCAATCAATTCATCATCGGTACTCCGGGTAAATTGAAATACCGTAATGTAACAGAAGAAGAGAACATTGGTCGTCTGAACTACCGTAAAGATGATTACATCGATTATTTGGACGGTGATATCGAAAGCTCCATTTACTACGATAACGATGATCGTAAAAACGGTATCAACGAGGCAACTCGTGATCCGCACCTGATCATGTACCAAAACGAATACGAAACTTACGATTTGAACGGTACTCCAATCAAACCGGAAGACAGAACATCCTGGCCAACAACTTTGATCTCTGATAAATCAAGAGTTTACAAAGGTGGTTCATGGAGAGATCGTGCTTACTGGTTGAATGCAGGTTCAAGAAGATACCTTGACGAAGCACAGTCTACATGTACTATCGGATTCCGTTGTGCAATGGATCGAGTGGGAAGCCCGGTTGGACACAACTACGGTAAAAAGAAGAAAAAGAAAAAATAATAGCTATTAAAAATAGAAACCCTGATTTCCAAAAGGAAAGTCAGGGTTTTTTCATGATATATGGAAGCACTTTACGAATTATTTCAGTCAAGTACCGGTGTGGAAACCGACACCCGGAAAATTCAAAAAGGATCCCTGTTCTTCTGCTTGAAAGGAGCTAATTTCGATGGGAACACTTTTGCCGCCGAAGCAATTAAATCAGGAGCTATTGCAGCTGTAATCGACAATCCTCAATATCATGTGGAAGGAAAGACCATTTTGGTGGAGGATGTACTTCTTGCTCTGCAAAATTTGGCCAGGCATCACCGAAATCAGTTTCAGATCCCGGTTATCGGTATTACGGGAAGCAATGGAAAAACGACTTCAAAAGAATTGATCTCAACTGTATTGGCTACACAATATCGTATTCATTACACCCAGGGAAATTTCAACAACCACATTGGAGTACCATTAACGCTTTTACAACTCAATGAAAGCCACGAGATAGCCGTCATTGAAATGGGAGCCAATAAGCCGGGCGATATCAAGGAATTAGCAGAAATTGCATTGCCCACACATGGAATCATCACCAATATCGGCAGAGCTCATTTAGAAGGTTTTAAATCATTGGAAGGAGTGATCAAAACCAAGACAGAACTATTCGATTTCCTGACTCAAACGAAAGGTCACATTTTTGCCAATAAGCAAGATGAAACCATCATCAACAAGCTTCCTTCAGGCACACAAAACCACTTTTATAACGATGATTCGGAACTTCACGGGGAATTGCTGAACCTGGATCCATTCGTTAACATGAACTGGAGTGAACCAGGCTATACGAGCCCGGAAATACCTACTCAACTCGTAGGTGAATACAACTTCATTAATTTCCTTGCCGCAATCCGGATCGGAAGGTTTTTTGGAATCAGTCGTGAGAATTGCAACCAGTCAATTTCCGGGTATGAACCAACCAACAACCGTTCACAGGTTACTAAAACAGCTAAAAACACGCTGATCGTGGATTGCTACAATGCCAATCCAACCAGCATGCGCTCTGCCCTATCGAGCTTTGCGAAAATAGATAATCACGCCAAGATATTCATACTGGGCGATATGCGTGAAATGGGGGAAGACGCTCCGATGGTTCACGAAGAAGTCATTCAGCAAACTATTGACCTGCGATTGAGCGGTTTCTTTATCGGAGAAGAATTTTTGAAGTTCAAAGGCATGCATCCCAATGCAATCTTTTTAAAGTCCACAGATCCGTTGATCGAACATTTCACGAATAATCCACCTTCAGACCTGTTGATTCTTCTGAAAGGATCGAGAGGAATTTCACTGGAAAAAGTAATTCCATATTTGTAAAAACAAGTAGGGACGCGATGCATCGCGTCCCTACTTTATGTTTTGCAAACTGATTATTGTTTAATCAGCCAAAATATTTCTGGAAATAACAATCTTTTGTACTTCAGAAGTTCCTTCGTAAATCTGAGTAATCTTCGCATCACGCATCAAACGCTCCACGTGGTACTCTTTTACGTATCCGTAACCTCCGTGGATCTGAACAGCTTCAACGGTTTGTTCCATGGCCACTTTTGAAGCATATAGCTTCGCCATTGCAGATGACTGGTCAAAGTTTCTGCCTGCATCTTTATCAGCGGCTGCACGGTAAACCAGCAAACGAGCAGCTTCAATTTCTGTAGCCATGTCTGCAATTTTAAACGCAATTGCCTGGTGCTTGTAAATTTCTTTTCCAAATGCCTTACGCTCCTTAGAATAAGCCGAAGACAATTCAAAAGCTCCTGCAGCTATTCCCAATGCCTGAGCAGCGATTCCGATACGTCCGCCTGAAAGTGTTTTCATAGCGAATTTGAAACCAAATCCATCTTCACCGATACGGTTAGCTTTCGGAACTTTCACGTCCTGGAACATCAATGTATGGGTATCACTTCCGCGAATTCCCAGTTTATCTTCTTTGGCCCCAACGATGAACCCTTCCATTCCTCTTTCGATGATCAAAGCATTGATTCCTCTGTGACCAAGCTCCGCATTTGTTTGAGCGATTACAATGTAAGTAGAAGCCGTTGAACCGTTTGTAATCCAGTTTTTTGTTCCGTTTAGCAGGTAATAATCACCCATATCAATAGCTGTGGTACGCTGAGAAGTTGCGTCGGAACCGGCTTCCGGCTCTGACAAACAAAATGCCCCGATCTTTTCCCCTTTTGCAAGTGGAGTAAGGAATTTCTCTTTTTGCTCTTCGTTACCAAACTTTTCCAATCCCCAACAAACAAGGGAATTGTTTACTGACATACAAACTGAAGCAGAAGCATCCACTTTGGAAATCTCTTCCATCGCCAATACATAAGACATGGTATCCATACCTCCGCCTCCGTATTTCGGGTCAACCATCATTCCTAAGAATCCAAGTTCACCTAATTGCTTCATTTCTTCAACAGGAAATTTTTGATCTCTATCCCGATCTATAACTCCAGGTTTTAATACGTTTTGAGCGAAATCACGCGCAGCTTCTTTTACTGCTTTTTGTTCTTCTGTCAATTCGAAATTCATCTGTATCGCAGTTTATTTTATATTTGTTCAGGAGACAAATGTACCTATAAAAACTTAATTTTCGTCTTTTATGAACTCATTCAAAATAATCGGCTTAATGTCAGGCACTTCATTGGATGGAGCCGATGTAACATATGCAACATATACGAAGGTTTCTGACAAAAATTGGGAGTTTAAAATCCATGCATCCCATACATTCCCATTCTCTGAAATCCTTCTTTCAAGCCTGCATGAAGCCAGTAAATTATCCGGCTCCCAGCTGATGACTTTGGATCACGACCTGGGAATCTTCTTCTCATCGTGTATCAATCAATTCCTGGAAGATCATGGAATTTCAAAAGGGGAAGTGGACGGAATAGCATCACATGGTCAAACGATCTTTCACCAACCGTCGAGAGGCTTTACCACACAAATAGGAAATCCGGCAGTGATTGCAGTAAAAACCGGGATCAGAACCATTGGTGATTTCAGAACAAAAGATGTATTGTATGGCGGACAAGGCGCTCCTTTGGTCCCGATTGGTGATCAGTATTTATTCGGATCAAAAGCGGACGGCTTTATCAATATCGGAGGTTTCGCAAATATTAGTTTTGAAGAAAAAGGAATTGTTCAGGCGTATGATATTTGTCCGGCTAACCTTCCCATGAATAAATTAGCACGCTCGAAGCAGCTGGAATACGATAAAAACGGGAATCTAGCCCGTGAAGGTGAATTGAACTATTTCCTGCTGGATTTATTGAACAGCCTGGAATATTACCAGGAAGAAGGACCGAAATCATTGGGTACCGAATGGCTGGAACAGTACTTCTACCCGCTTCTTAAATTCGACAAAGACATTGAAAACAACCTGGCGACGGTTGTGGAACACATTGCCATTCAAATTGGTGATATCTGCACGAAAAAAGACCTGAAGCGCGTCATGATCACCGGCGGCGGAGCAAAAAACACTTTTCTGATTGAACGTTTGAAACGCTATTATACGGGAGAAATCATTTCAGTTGACAATGAACTTATTGATTACAAGGAAGGGTTGATTTTCGGTTTATTGGGAGCATTGAACCTGAACAACGAGCCGAATTGCATTTCCAGTGTTACGGGAGCATCCAAAAACGTAATCGGAGGAGTTCATCATTTACCATAGGAATCCTAACATCTATTAATTTACCTGATAATTCAACGATTTCTGATGCGTCAAGAGCAATAATTCCTACTTTTGCGTCTCAATATTTGAATGATCCAACGAATAAGTTAACATGAAAGATTTACTTCACAAGTTTGAAAATAAGCGCCCGGAAATCGTTTTCGAGTGGAAAGATGCTGAAACTGAAGCAGAAGGATGGGTAGTTATCAATTCTTTGCGCGGTGGAGCTGCCGGAGGTGGTACCCGTATGCGTGTAGGTTTGGACAAACGTGAAGTTGAAAGTCTTGCAAAAACTATGGAAGTGAAATTCACGGTTGCAGGGCCTCCGATCGGCGGAGCGAAATCCGGGATCAATTTTGACCCGAAAGATCCGCGTAAAGAAGGCGTTTTGAGACGCTGGTACGCTGCCGTTACTCCGTTGTTGAAACATTATTACGGAACCGGGGGAGACTTAAATGTGGACGAAATTCATGAAGTGATTCCAATTACGGAAGATTGCGGGATCTGGCATCCGCAGGAAGGTGTTTTCAACGGACATTTCCAACCGCGTGAAGCTCAGAAAATCAACCGAATCGGCCAGTTAAGACAAGGTGTTTTGAAAGTCATCGAAGACAAGCAATACAGTCCGAGTGTAGAAAAGAAATATGTAGTGGCAGATATGATCACCGGATACGGTGTTGCCCAGTCAGTTGCGCATTATTACGATATTTGGGGAGGTAACCTGGCAGGTAAAAAAGTGATCGTTCAGGGCTGGGGAAATGTGGCCTCTGCAGGAGCATATTACTTAGCACAATCCGGAGCAAAAATTGTCGGGATCATTGACCGTGTAGCTGGTTTGATCAATGAAAACGGATTTTCCCTGGAAGAGATCAAGCAGTTATTCCTGACAAAAAACGGAAATGAGATCATTCACCCGGATTTAAAATCTTTCGACGAGATTAATGCCAAAATCTGGGACATCCCCGCAGATGTATTTATTCCCTGCGCTGCTTCCCGTTTGATCACACAAGAACAAGTAGAACGCATGATCAAATCCGGAGTTCAGGTCATTGCTGCCGGAGCGAATGTTCCGTTTGCAGATAAAGAGATTTTCTTCGGACCAATTGCAGATTACGCAGACAATCACTTATCTGTTATTCCCGATTTCATTTCAAACTGTGGAATGGCGCGCGTATTTGCTTATTTGATGAGCAACGACCTGAAAGAACTGACCGACAAAGGAATTTTCGAAGATACAAGCAATATCATCGGTGATGCATTGAAAAAAGCACACGCTTCCAATTCATCCAAAACCGGAATTGCAAAAGCTGCATTTGAAATTGCACTAAACCAGTTAGTATAAGTCAAAGGCTTTGTTCAAAAGTTCAATTGTTCAAAAAGTTTAACCGATTTGAACCCTGCGCTGATGCTGAAGCCTTAGCGCAAGCATTTTGAACTTTTGAACTTTTCGTCCTGCTTGGTTCAGCCGGAAAGTAAGGCCTGCTTACGAAGTAACATCCTGCTGTAACCAAATCTTCATTTGGGACTTATTTCAAATACACACGCGAATCGCAAAAATCCAATCCCTATAAACAAAATACTGTGAATATCTCTTTAATCAAAGGGAAAATCATCTGTTAATGGGGTGTATTTTTGGAAATTGATTCATGTATTGATTTATAAACCAGATGAAAAAAGCAGCAATATTTACAATCTTATTTTTAGCAACTCCACTATTGAGTTTAGCGCAAGTTGTCGTGGACAAAGCCGGAGAAGGTGCTGAAAAAGCAGCAAAAGCAGGTGAAAAGATCACAGCATTGGATTTCGTCATGAAAGGTGGAGTCTTTATCATTCCGATTATCATTTTATTGTTCTATACGCTGTATGTGGTAATCGAACGCTACCGCTACATCAAACGTATGTCGGTATACAATTCCAATTTACTGAATGACATCCGCATGAACCTGGAAAAAGGAAATATTCAGGACGCATTGAACACCGTTCAGCGCGACCAAAGTGCTTACGGTTCTGTAGTTGCCGAAGGAATTCAAACCATCGGAAGACCGGTTTCTGAAATCGAATCCAACATGGAGAAGGTTGCAAATATTGAGATCGGTAAAATGGAAAAAGGAATGGGAATGCTGGGATTGATTGCAGGTATCGCTCCAACTTTCGGGTTTATCGGTACGATTGCCGGGGTAATTAAGATTTTCTACAACATCTCCATTTCTGAGAATGTCAGTATCGGAAATATCTCCGGAGGTTTGTACGAAAAAATGATCAGTTCAGGCGCCGGATTGGTGGTAGGTATCATCGCTTATTCCGCATACCACATTTTGAATTCCATGATCGATAGTTACACACTGAAAATCCAGTCAACGAACTTAGGATTTATTAATATCATTCAACGTCCCGGAAAATGGCAATAAAACGTAAAAAACGCTTTCATGCAGGAGTCGAATCCTCTTCCATGAGCGACATCATGTTCTTCTTGCTTTTGTTCTTTTTGATCATCTCCACACTGGCAAACCCGAACGTGATCCAGGTACCGCTTCCCGATGCGAACGACACGGGACAGACAACCAAACAGCATTTGAGTTTGACCGTTACAAGCGATAAAAAATACTACCTCGATAAAGAAGAAGTTTCTCCTGAAAACTTAGAAGTGCGGTTGTTGGAGGAAACGAAATTACGAAAAGATGAAACTGTAGTCCTTCGTCCTGCGTATGACTTAGATGTTCAGGAATTGATAGACTTGTTGCAGCTTGGTTTGAAACACCGGATTAAGTTTGTAATTGCTACCAAAGCCGGGTAATTCATCCAAAACAGAAAATATGGAATACAGTGTCAAATCGGAAAAAAGAGATCAACTAAACGATCGGAAAATGGCACGGATCATTGCAATAACTTCCTGTGTGCTGTTGCTTACCATGCTTTCTTTTATCGGGTACCACATTTCAAAGCCGGACATCAATCAGGAATTGGCGCAAACAACGGAATCCTATCTTCCTCTTGACGCACAAATGCTAGAGCAAGTTGGAAAAGGCGGAGGTGCAGGAAGTCCGGCTAAAACAAACCAAGCCGAAAAGACTCCCGCACAAATGCAGCAAGTTCTTACGACAAAAAACAGTGATGCGCATGAGAAATCGGGAAATTCCAGCATCACGAATACAACAAATCCAACCAATCATTCTTCTGCTGCACAACATACCAGCGACAATCCGTTTGCAACGGGAGGAATCAACGGGGAAAACTATTCGGGAAGTGTTGGTACGAATCCGTGGAGCGATAACCAGGCTGAGCATCACAAATCTGCAGAAACCATTAAGCGATATTTAGTCGAAAAACCGAATACAACAAGCATTCAATCCGATGAAAACTGCAAGATTGTTCTGTCGGTGCTAGTAGATCCGAATGGAGCGATTATCGGAAACCCGGCCTTCGTGAAAAATGGTTCCACAACCAACGATATGAACTTAACGAATCAGGTCATTAAAGTGGTTAAGGATCAAGCCCGATTTAACAAAGTGAATACAGCAAAAAACACGAAAGAGGCACTTGTTATTCGCATTACAGCAAACTAGTTTTGCTAAAAGTCACTAAAAAATTGAACTTTTCGGGAATTGAGTGGTAAATTGTAATAAGGATCCACGAAGTCCGGAAAAATAAAAGAAAGAACATGGAAGAATTTGCTTTCGAAACAGAAAAAGCGGAAGAAATCAAAGACCGGAAGGTTGCGGGTATTATCGCATTATCTGCGCTTGTACTCTTATTGGCTATTCTTCATTTTTTGGGATACCGCATCCCTACTCCGCCGCTTCCTGAGCAATTATTGTATCAGGACATGGAAATGGAACTCATTCCGATGGAGTTAGAACCATTGCCTGTTGGAACAGGCGGTGGCGGATCAGGAACTCCGGCCAAAGTTCAGATCACGGATAAAACTCCTCCTCAAATGGAGCAGGTATTAACCCAGACAAAAAGCACTACCAGTATCAAGTCGGGAAATTCCAATATTAACAATACAAAAACACCGACCAACAATCCTCCAAGCGGACAGCAAAGCAGCAACAATCCATTTGGCACCGGAGGAAGCGGCGGTGGTAACGGAAGCGGGAACGGCAACGGGATCGGAAATGACAATGGTGACGGAACAGGTCCCGGAACAGGTCCCGGAAGCGGTGGAGATCCGGCACGTCACTGGGTAGAAAAACCGAACACAAACAGCATCCAGTCAGATGAAAGCTGCGTCATTGTCTTGTCCATTTTGGTGGATCCGAACGGGAATATTGTCGGGAAACCAACTTTTGTGAAGAATGGTTCCAATACGAATGATATGACCCTGATCAACCAGGTAATTAGCGTGGTGAAGAATACAGGAAAATTCAATAAAGTCAATGTTACAAAGAACATGAAAGTGGCTTCTGTCATTCGAATCAGTGCAAACTAGTTTTTCGTTAAAGTCGTTTAAAAAATCAATTTCTTCACATTTTACTTGTAGCTTTAAACTGGTTTACAAAGAGGGTTATGGCATTCGTATATATTCTATTTATACTCATTATCGTTTTTTCGCTCTACCAGTATGTGGATAATAGTGAGTGGGACGAATTTCATACAAAGAATTTAAAAGTTATTTTCGAGAACCGGAATAAACGGTATGGGGCTTATCACACCAGGGCCCGTCAGCCGGTAATCATGATGTATATCCTATTGGGAGCCGTTCTTTTGGGAGTTGCAGCCGTTTACACCAAAACGATTATCAATAACTACGAAGGCTTGAATGCCATGGATTTTAGTGATGTTTCCGACACCACTAAATTTACTCTCAACAATGAAGATGTGAAGGAGCTTCCACCCGAAAAATTCAATTTTATGGGCGAAAATGGGGACGGACTTCCACAAGCTCAGGACGGCGGTGAAAAACCGGAAGACAATCCGCAGACAACCGAAAACACTTCAGAACCACAAGCAAGAGCAGAAAAACCTAAGCCCAGATCCCCGGAAGAATCCATCCAGGATTTCGAAAAACAGCAATTCGAACTGACCGGCGGAGCTGCTGAGCGCGAAAAGATCCAAAAGGAAATGGAAAAGCGCAAAAAAGAGCGGGAGGAAAAGAAAAGACAGCAGCAAAAGCAGGAAGGCGGACAAGGCGGAACAGTCGGAACAAATTCAAGTGTACAAGGAAAAACAATGGCCAGCTGGAATGTAAATGGCCGGAAACCACATCAAAAAAACCCGGATTTCATCCGAATTCCCGGATATATGTGCGGAAAAGGAGTCAATGAAGAGATTGTTGTAAAAGTGAAAGTGAACTCCAACGGCGATGTTTACTGGGCGCAATCCCTGGCACCTCCGGGAGCTAACCCATGCTGCGTAGAGCAAGCCATCAATTACGCCAAAAAATCGCGTTTCGAATACTCTGATAAACCCATTGAAGAAGGAACAATTACTTACAGCTTCAAAGCTCAATAATCCAATGAACTATCCGGAAACCATCGACTGGTTGTTTCAACAATTCCCAGCTTATCACAACCTGGGTGCACAAGCTTATAATCCCGGATTAAAGAATATCGAAGAACTCAGTGCCTTTTTTCAAAATCCGGAAAAAGAACTGCGTTTTGTGCATGTAGGCGGCACCAACGGCAAAGGTTCGGTATCCAATATGCTGGCCTCCATTTTGACAGAAAGCGGTGAAAAAGCAGGATTATTCACTTCCCCTCACCTCTTCGACTTTACGGAACGCATTCGTATCAACGGCGATCCGATCGACGAACGGTTTGTGGTTGAATTTTGCGAAAAAGTCAGAAATCACTCCTGGAGTATTGAACCTTCCTTTTTTGAGATCACCTGGATGATGGCCCTTGCCTTCTTTAAACAGAACAATTGCTCCATTGTCATTGCAGAAGTGGGTTTAGGTGGAAGACTGGACGCAACGAATATTATTCAGCCGTTGATTTCTGTAATTACCAATATTGGTTTGGACCACGTAAACATACTGGGTGATACACGCGCCAAAATTGCTTTTGAGAAAGCGGGAATTATCAAAAAGCAGGTTCCTGTGGTGATCGGTGAAAAAGATCCGGAAACCTTCCCTGTTTTTGAAGCCGCTTCCAATGAAATGCAGGCAGAAATCATGATTCCCCGGCAAGATATTCAGTTCCCATCCGGAATCATCGGTTATCAAAAAGGAAATTACACGCTAGTTTCAGCCGTTTGTGATTACCTGGAAACACTTGGCTTTAAAACAGGCCCTGAAACACGCAAAAACGGGATCCGAAACCTGAAACGCAACACCGGTTTCTTCGGCCGCATGGAAGTAATTTCACAAGAACCACTAACGATTGTAGATTGCGCGCACAATGCGGAAGGAATTCACGCCTTATTCCAATCGGTGAAAGAACTTACAAACGGAACGCTTCACTGCATTTACGGAACCAGCTCGGACAAAGACCTGAATGCCATTTTGAATGAATTTCCGGCTGATGCACATTTTTACTTCACCAGCTTCTCCAACCCACGCAGCATTCAGATCGATGATTTGAAAGAAAAAGTGGGATCGCGGGTAGAAAAAAAACATTTTTTTAATTCTCCGGTAACAGCATTTAAAAAAGCGCAAGAATCTGCAAACAAAGCGGATACGATTTTGATTTTTGGTTCCTTCTTTTTGGTGCACGATTTTTTTGAA
>CAMLDR010000128.1 GCA_946478775.1 uncultured Flavobacteriales bacterium | reverse complement strand
AAGTTGCATTCCGTGGACAAAATCCGTGAATTCTTTTAAAAGCCTTGCTAAATGATGCCAAATCTGCATATCCGAAAATGGAACTGATCTCCGTCCAGGTATAACCATCCTTGCTGTGCAATTCTTTGGCTTTCTCCATTTTAAGGTTCCGGAAATAGCTCGCCGGTCCTATTCCCATATGTCCTTTAAACCCCTTGTTCAATTTGGATACTGAAAAGCCTATCATTTGGGCGTGTTTCGCTACATCGAAGTTTTCATGCGGGTGTTCGTTCATGTAAGTGATTAACTTTTCAATTGCCTTACAATCTTCCGGGTGCAAAATCTTACTCATACTCAATAGATTACCTAAGCAAATATAATAATTGATACATCAATCATCTGATCATAGTCATTTTATATTACCACTTGTCATTCATTCTTAACCGTTTACAAATTCGGGTAAAAACAGACAACATGAAACCAATTAAAAACACTGATTTTTGGTGAAACAAATAAATACAAAGGATATGATTCAATGGTTCACACATCAGACAAGCATTATCGATCTTTTCGCGATTTTCGGTAAAAAATAACTCGAGATATTTCTTCGGTTGGCCCGTTTCTAGTTTTACCCTTGACGAACAACTTCGTTTTAGTCAGGGAATACATAAGAGATATAGAGTACGGTTAGGTAATATAAGTTGAGATGCTTCAGCATTTAACAAAGCAAAACAAACAACGTAGCCAACAATTCCGGATGCTTTTATCCGTATGAAGAAAAACCAGCCCCGGCTGGAGTAAATTAAAGAGGAAGTCCCCGTTGTCTAGCTGACGGGGCTTTTTTCGTTTTCCATTGAATCGCCTATTTCTTCATCGAGAAGATCTGCATTTGCTTTGAAAGCGATTTTACTGAATACGTAGCGCAGCAGGATCAATGCAATAATTGCCAAAGCACCTGCAACGAAGAAAGGGGTTCCGTAAAAAACAGCATTCTTTTCGGCTAAAGGAACGGATTTGTAGAAGATCCACATCATAAAAATCGGACCTATAATCTCTGCCAAACTCATTAATGAGGTGAAAATACCTTGTAATTCTCCTTGTTCATTGCTCTTCACTTCACTTGAAACCAGGGAGCGGATACTTGGGTCCACAATTCCGGAAAATGCATACGGCAAAATAATCACGTACATCAACCAACCGTATGGGATCAGACCGATTCCCAGAGTTACGACACTTAAAATAACCAGTCCAAGTGTTGCGGCACCTTTTTCACCGAGTTTCCTCACAATAGGTCCGGCCAATAATCCCTGAACCACTCCAAAACAAACACCAACAACGGCAAGTGAAATCCCTACATCTTTTGTCTCCCAGCCAAAACGCGCTATGGTGTAATAGTTCCAAACGGAATGAATGGCCATGTTTGAAAGCAATACAACAAAAGTAACAACGAATAAACCTCTGTATTTTGGAAAGCGAACGATTTGCATAATCGCACCGATGGGATTTGCACGTGCAATGCTAAACTTTCTGCGATCAGAAGCAGGAAGTGATTCTTTTAAAAAGATCAAACCGTAAATGAAATTTGCCAAAGACAAAAACGCAGCAACGATGAATGGAACGCGCAACCCGAATTCGGAAGCCGCCGCACCGATTGCAGGTCCGATGATAAATCCAACTCCAAATGCCGCACCTATCAATCCGAAATTCTGTGCCCTGTTTTTATCTGTTGAAATATCTGCGATATAAGCTGCAGCCGTTGTAAAACTCGCTCCAAACATTCCGGAAACCGCCCTTCCAAAGATCAACCAAGCCAAACTCGGAGCAAAATACATGAAAACATAATCGAGACCAAGTCCCAGGAGCGACATTAATATAATGGGTCTGCGTCCATAGCGGTCACTTAGATTCCCTATCAAAGGAGAAAACACAAATTGCATAATGGCATAGGTCGCTAAAACCCAACCGGAATATTTGGATGACTCATTGATCGATAAATGTGTTGCGTCCGCGATTAAACTCGGAAGTGAAGGAATGATAATTCCCAACCCGATTGAATCGATACAAATCGTAATTAAAATAAAAATTAAGCCTTTGGTCTGTTTATCACTCATGCCGCAAAATTAAGGATTCATTTTCGTTGAAAGAAATCGGAATTTTAATTTTAGGTAAAATGTACCAACCGAAATTGAAAATGGAGAATTTATAATTGAAAAGGGTTGAAGCTTGCATATAGTCTGACAGTTTTTATCGTTTCCTCTTTTCAATTCTCACTTTTCAATTTTCAATTAACTAGCTTTACAGCATGAAACGCGAATTGGTAACAACTGCAGATGGCTCCACTACAATCTATCTTCCGGAATGGAACGAGCATTATCATTCCAGTCATGGGGCACTGCAGGAAGCACAGCATGTTTTCATCAAGCATGGATTAAATCCGAAATCGGGAGATTACCTGACGATCCTGGAAATGGGTTTCGGAACCGGATTGAATGCACTCCTCACCTATTTTGCTTCCGAAAAAAGAAACCAGTACATCCATTATATCGGTTTGGAAGCCTTCCCTCCCAGTGCGGAAGAAATTGAAGGGATGAACTATACTTCCTTTACCCGCGATGAAGAAGCTGCAGAAGTATTCAAAAAAATGCATGGGGTAGATTGGAATATTGCCAGGGAAATCTCTGAACATTTCGTGCTGGAAAAAGTGGAAAAACAAATCCAGGAATTGGAATTGGGCAAAGAAACCATCGATTTGTGCTACTACGATGCATTTGGCCCGAGGGTACAACCCGAACTGTGGACTCCTGAAATCTTTCAGAAAATATACGATTGGCTAAGTCCGGGAGGAGTTTTGGTTACTTACTGCGCCAAAGGACAGGTGAAACGTGATTTAAAATCTGTTGGATTTGAAGTAACTGCCTTGCCGGGTCCTCCGGGAAAACGGGAAATGACGAAAGCAGTGAAAAAATTATTCTGAAAATCCCTGATAAAACACTATTTTTAAGTAGAATAGCAACTATGCGGTTCATCAGTCAAAAATAATCCGACGCATTTAATCATAAAGCACCTCTTTTTGGTGATCTTTTTAGAAACTATTAACTGTTTTCACTATGACACAAAAATCTTTCTTTCTAGCAATTATCGGGTGTATCTCTTTTGTAACGAATTTGAAAGCACTGGATATTAATGGAAGTATTCAGGTTAGCGGAGTTACGCGAACGTTTATCATTCATTCCCCGGGCACATGCGTAGCTGCCAATTTACCAACGGTCTTAGTTTTTCACGGAGATGGAGGAACAGCCGCCGGAATTAAAAGTTACTCGGGATTTGATGCTGCAGCTGACAACAATGATTTTTTAGTCGTTTATGCTCAGTCTACCAGCGATTTAGGAAACGGAATATGGAATAAACCGGTAGACGGCAATGAAACAGGAGAACCACAAGATGTTGCTTTCGTTTCGCAGTTGATTGACTATCTATGCACAAATTATGGGATCAACCAAAAACAGGTATATGCAACCGGTCATTCGGGAGGAGCCTTTTTTTCCTATCGGTTAGCAGTTGAATTAGCTGGTAAAATAGCTGCAATAGCACCTGTTGCCGGTAATATGTATGGTGACAATACTTATTTGACGACTTATTCGCAAAACTCGTTTGTATCAATTCCTGTGTGGCACATACATGGAGATGCTGACGGCACGGTAGCTTATCCGGATCCTGATTTTACTCCATCAGCCTGGAATGAATGGCCCTTGTCTTTTTTTAGTGCTCCGGCAAGCGCTTGTGGAGCCAATACATACACTGTTTCAAACGTCTCTACCATTGTTTCCGGAGTTCAAAAAATTTCCTTTTGTACCGGCGGCAAAGAAGTTTCAATCATTCGGATTCTTGGAGGAGGACATGGCTGGCCAGCAGTAAATGGCTTTAATACAGCAACAGCGATCTGGAATTTCTTCAAAGACTATCAACTGGCAAATTTAGCTGTTTGCCAACCAGGACCTGGCAACTGCACTACAGGTATTGGTTCGGGAAATGTATCCGGAGAAGACTGGATCACCATCTATCCAAATCCAGTAAAAGAATCCCTGACCGTACAATTTCATATTCCTTTAACTTCCATTCAATTAAACGACTTATCGGGCAAATTGATTAGTGAAAAGCAAGTAGCTGGAGCGAATGAAATAAACCTCTCTTTAACTAACTTATCAGCAGGGATTTATCTCATTAAATCTATTGATAAAAATGGAAATTTCGCCATTCATAAACTAGTTATTGAAAACTGATTTACGGTGATTCATTTCTTCCTGCCAAAGGTTCATTTGACGTGAATTAATTCCTGAAAACAATCGTTTCTATCCTATTTACTTCTAACTTTAGACACACAAACAGATCAAATATGGCAAACGTAACTTTAGGAGGAAATCCTCTACACACTAGCGGTGAATTACCGACAAAAGGTTCTCACGCAGCAGATTTTTCATTGGTAAACACAGACCTGGGAATTAGTTCACTGGACAATTACAAAGGAAAAAAACTGATCTTAAATATTTTCCCAAGCATTGATACGGGAACTTGTGCCGCTTCCGTACGTGAATTCAATAAAAAGGCATCCGCTTTGGAAAACACCACTGTTTTATGTATTTCCCGCGACCTTCCTTTCGCTCAGAAACGTTTTTGCGGTGCAGAAGGTATTGAGAACGTGGTAACACTTTCTGATTTCAGAGACGGGGAATTCGGAAAGAACTACGGATTGGAGTTATTGGACGGACCATTGAAAGGATTGCACGCCAGATCGGTGGTTGTTTTGGATGAGAATCACGATGTCGTTTATACCGAATTGGTGCCTGATATTAAAGATGAACCGAATTACGACGAAGCTTTAGCTGCTTTGTAAACAAACTATAACCACATAGAAACAACGCTTACGCAGAAGCTTGTGCCATCGCTAACCTTGCTCTACCGTCTGCGTGCCGCTGAAGCTTTAGCAGAGGCGCAAGCGGTTACGCAAAGGTGAAGAGCTAAGGCGGCATGCGATCAGCGAAGGCGCATAGGTCACATAGTTTTCTTTGTTTTCTAAAATGGATATTAGAATCCCGTTTTGCACAGGCAGAGCGGGATTTTCTATTTTCATGGGATAAGTGCAAGATTATCCACCACTTACCCGGGTAGTTTTTTATTCTCCTCCTACATTGGGCAAATTCAACCCTTCCGATTCGTTTTTCTCCACTTTCCCGAAAGAATAAGAAACCTTGAACCAAATTATCCGCGTATCCTGTTTGGAATAACTGTTCATTTGTATATTCGGGAACGAAACCCTTGCATTGCTTTGGTCTGTATTGAAAATATCTTCAAATGAAAGCGAGGTCTTCAATTTCTTATCATAAAACTCCCTGCTGAAAGACACATCGAATGCGGAACGGTTTCTCACAAATTCGTAAATCTGGTAATTCCCTTTTCCTGTGATGTAATACTCCACATTCATGCGGATCTTCCACGGCAGAATAAACTGCGAATACACTCCCAAAGTCCACATTCCTTTATTCCGGTTCACGTAATTATAATCCGGGATGGTGGTTTTTGTAAACGAACTGTAAATGTATAAGAACGACATTTTATCTACTTCCACCGGTTCATCCAAAAATTTCAAGCCTTTAGTAAACAGCACAAAAGGAACAGGAAGCGCCATAAAATAGTTAATCGAATTCACATCCTGGTAAGTCCTGAATGTTTGAACACTTTGCAAAGAATTCGGTTGAACAACTACTTCACTTAGATTTAAAAATTGGGAATGTGTAAAGTTGACGGAAACCTGTGCATAATCAAAAACCGTGATCTTGAACTGGGCATTGTCATAAAAATTAGGCTTCAGTGCTGTATTTCCGCTGGAAGAACTAAACGAATCGTAATATCCTGAATTATTCGGGTCATACTGCGTGAAACCGGGAATCCCTATTTTGCGCGAATAGGTCCCAATCACATTCACCAATGAATTCATCCGGTAAATGGCGTTAAATGAAGGAAAGAAATTGAAATAATTATTTCTTGCCGTACTCGTTACGTTGGAAGAACGTCTCAAACTGAAATTTTCAGCCCGCAAACCTGCACCGATCGATACTTTCTTTCCCAGCTTCTTTTTCAGATCCACATACCCTGCCAGGTTATCTTCTGTATAATCAAAATCGATCTCCGAAGCATAAACACGATGATCAAATATGTCCGAAGAATTATTGTTCAAATTATAGGAACCGATATTGTCTACATGCATCAAACTATATTTTGCACCGAAATTCAGATAAAACTTGATTTTTTCAAAAGGGATTTCGGCATCCGTCCGCAGATAGAATCGATTGATATTCATGTAATAATCCAAAATACTGAAATCATCTGCTGCTGAAATGCGCTGGGTATTGCTTCTTTTGGACCTGTTTTGATAATTGGAGTAAAATGCCGTCACATTCAACACCCGTTTCAGCGTATCGAATTCCTGTCTGAATTTTGCCATCCCTTCATTTCCCATTCCGTAATTGCGCGATTTATAATCCGTTTGAAGCGCAATAGCAGGAACCATTCCCGGGCTTTCCGTCTCCGAATTCCCCATGATTTTATTGTCGCCGTAAGAACCGTTGTAATTCAGGATCAGGCTCGAACGTCTCGAAAAATTCAGTGTCACGGATGGTTTGAAATAATAATAATTGTTCCGGGTTTGCTCCTGCCGGTCTGAATTTAATCCTATTGTCGGATCGAATGAGGTAAAAGTGCGGGCAGAAGTATCTCTGCTGGAACGTTCATTATTGGAATATCCTGCCTGGAACTGCCAGCTCCATTTAGATTGTCTTCCACTTAGAACAAGAGATGGGGAAATCTTGTGATTTTGGTTTAAACCGTAACTAAGGGTTACAGTTCCCGACAACCATTTGGTAGGTTTGCCGATGCTGTTGATGTTAATTATAGCACCACTGACATTCGCGTCGAATGAAGCTCCAGGATTCGAAATAATCTCAATCGTTTCAACAGAACTGGCCGGTAAGCTTTTCAATAAGTTCATCAGGTCATCTGTTGACAAACTGCTTGGAACTCCTTCAAAATAAACCGAAGCCATTTGTCCGCCAACGGCAAATCCGCCCCCGGGATACGGCATGATTCCGGGAACTTTTAAAATGGCGTCATAAATACTGCTGATCGACAAAACCGGGTTGTCTTTTACTGTCAATGTGGTTTTATCAGCATCGATCTCGATAAATTTCCGTTGAATCCCAGTAATGGTTACTTCATCCAATTGCGAAACAGTTTCCTTAAGGGCCAATTCTCCCAGTTCGATGGTATCTGCTGTGCTTGCCTTGATTTCGAAACTCAATAAAATGGGCTCATACAACTGCGTTCTGACTGTAAAAGAGTAAACTCCTTCTGCTCTTGGGAATTCAATCAGCTTCTTACAATCCTTGAAGTCTACTTTTATTAAAAGGCTGTCTTTTCCTCCAATTTTTGCCGAAATAATGACTTGTTTGGCAACCTCCTCACAGGGCATATCTTTACTCGTAAGAGAAAAACGAATCCACTGCGATTGACCGAATAAATTCGACGAAAGTAAAAGGAAACAAATAATACCAAGGATTCGAGTCATGAGACTGGTTCAGTTTTAAGCCAAAACAAAAATAAGATTAATAATCAGTCTTAATGGCTCTTGGTTACAGATAAAAACAATCCTGTTATTTGCCATTTATTTTCGAATCGCAAAAAATATCAGTTAACCTCCCCCCCATAATATTCGTTAGTCTCGTTTCTGTTGGAAATACTAAAATAAAACGTATGAACACCATATCTCTCCTTATTTCAGGAATTAATTCCTTAACCAGGTTTTCATTCCAACCTTTTGTGAAAATTCAATCAATTAATTAGCTTTTTAGTTAAAATAGTCCGAATTAAATTTAAACTCCTGGAATTGTTTTCGCTTTAATAATCATTAATCTCATAAGCTTTGTTTGACTTAAGCACTGATACCATTGCCGCAATAAAGAAAGGTGACCGAAAAGTTATCCTTGATTTATACCACCACACTTTCCAGGTGTTGATGGGAAATGCTGTACGGTATACAAGCGATCAGGAAAGCCAAATGCAAATCGTTAACAATGCTTTTATGAAAATCATTTCCGCTATCGATCAGTTTCATCCGGGCACAGCTTATTTTTCCTGGGCCAAACAAATTGTTAAACGGGAAATAATTGACGATTTCAGAAAAAACAAACGTTACAAAGAACTATTCCAGTATACAAACAATTACCAGAATGATTCATTAATCGATGAATCCGAAATTGACGGCACATTTGAAGTAGAAGGCTTACAAAAAGCTTTAGACTCCCTGCCTCCCGCAACCAAAATGGTTTTTAACCTATATGCTGTTGACGAATATTCTACTAAAGAAATCATGGAAGAACTGCAGATTTCATATGAAACGGTTAAATGGCATCTGAAAGAAGCACGGAAAAGGTTGAGAATACAAATTAGTACGAACCAAACAGGATTGAAGTTGTGAAAAAAGATAAAATCCATATCGACAAACTGTTCAGTGAAGCAATGAACCAAAGAACGTTTGATGTTCCTGAGTCGTTCATTGAAGATTTGAACATACGACTTGATGCCGACGAAAAAAAGAAACGTCCTTTCTTTTGGTGGTTATCGGCATTATTCGGAGGAGTATGCTCATTTCTCACCGTTTTCTTTATTCTTCAACACCATTCTTTTCAAGCATCTGATTATGCGCAACTACCAGGATCTGTTAAATATGCCCGAACAGAATCTTATCTGGCTCTGGGCCGGGAAACAAAACATGAAAAAACTGTTTTTCACAGAAATCCATTTAATATCCCTAAATCCGATAAGGGAGTACTTAGTTTAACCGGCAGAACAAAAAAACAAAACCATATTACGCTACCAACTCACAAGGCTATTCAAAAGAAAGGTGCTACAAACAATGTGAGTATTCAATATGCTGGAATCCAACTCAGTCAAAAAGCCGAAAAAATATCCGACGAAAGCGGGCTTACTCCAATTAATAAAGTGATTGACTCATTTTCGGAGAAACCAGCTTCCCTGACAATACCGCAGGAAATAAAAGACACCAGTATCTCTGTAAATCCAGGTGATAGCATAGCCAATCAACTTATTGTTTCAACTAATTCAAACAATAAAATAGCAAACGCATCCAAATGGAAAAAGGAAATTCAAGTTTTCGGTGGTTTGGGAGCAAACTTCATAAAAGACGCCTCTACCGATGCGACATATCTTGACAAATTAAATAAAGATCAATCCTCCATTCTGGCTTCTTCTTTTGGAATAAACGGGAATTTGTCGTATCAAAAATTCACTTTCGGCCTAGGGCTTACTTACTCTCAAACCGGGGAAAAAAACACACTCAACATCAAACAATATTATTTAAAAGACTCAACTTATTCAGAACACATCATTGACACCATTTTGGTACTTGATTCTTTGGGTAATTGGAATCCGGTAATACATGATACAACAATCTATCATAATTATCAATTTCAAGATTCAACTACAGAGCGGACATCGTTTAAAAACATTTATTCTTGGATTTCAATCCCGATTTACTTCGGATATAGGTTCAGTCTGGGAAAGTATGAAGTCATTCCAAGGATCGGAGCACAATTCAACTTCGGAATTTCCCGAAACAAGGGGCGTTTTCCAAATGAAAACTTCAATAGTATCCTGGAGTATCAGGCAGTTAAGTTCAATGTCTCTTACCTCATTCAACTGGAAGTCCGGAGGAATTTCAACCAATGGCATATTTTTATAAATCCGTACTTCAAATCCATGATTAATCCGGCTATATCCAACAACATGATCCGAAGGCAGTATGCTTCCTGGGGCATTCAGTTCGGAATAGGAGTGAATCTTTAAGTCAAAAGAGAACAACGAAAATCAGATGATCATTTTTTTGCCTGTCACAGCGTACCTGTTATGACGGAATAGACTTCTATTGCCTGCCAATTTCAGGAGACAACTCGGTTTGCCAGCACATTTAGTTTAAGTAAACACTTTAAAAATTAAGTATAAACATCTTTATAAATCTTGCGCTATGAATTATTTCAAAACAGAAATTACGAGTGAACACATCCTGTCGGACAAACCACTCCATGAACGTTTGTTATTTCCTTATGTTCAAATTGCGCCTCAATTGACCGGTGACGTAATGGAACTTGGTTGTGGCTGGGGGCGGGGAATTGAATGTTTCCGACTGGATCAAATTCGTTACACAGGAGTCGATAAAAACAAATCACTAATCGATGATTTGCAAATCAACTACCCTCTTTGCAATTTTCAACAGCTGACGCTCCCTAATTTAAGCATCTTCGCAAGTAACTCTTTCGACCATATCATTGCTTTTCAGGTCATTGAACACATTGAAAACGACGAATTCTTTCTGGAAGAAATACATCGGGTTCTTAAGCCGGGCGGCAAACTTCATTTGAGCACTATTAACAGCAGGTTTTCTATCTCGCGCAACCCATGGCATATCCGTGAATATGACGCCATCGGACTTACTGTACTCTTGAAGATGTTTTTCCGTAAGGTAGATATGAAAGGGGTTGAAGGGAACGAACTCGTCTGGAAATACCATTTCGAAAATCAGAAATCCGTAAATAACATCATGCGTTTTGATTTTTTCAGGCTGCAGTATAAATTGCCGGCCGCCTTGCTGAGGATTCCATACGAGTTGCTCAATCGTATAAATAGAAAAAAATTGATGTGTTCACAGAAAGGAAAATTCAGGGATATTAGCTGGAGACATTTTCATGTAAACGAAAATCCGGATTTTGGATTGGATTTATTTGTGAGCTGCATCAAATCTTAGTCTTATTTTCAATCGTAAAATGATTAAAAAATAATCTTTTCTACTTGTTTTAAATCAACTTTCTGCATAACTTAAAGTAAAAACACCACAAAGTTATGCTTGTTAAAACATTTGGAAGCGCTGTATTTGGGATCGACGCAACCACCATTACCATTGAAGTAAATATTGCGAACGGAGTCAATTTTATGCTGGTCGGACTACCTGATAAAGCAGTTCAGGAAAGTCACCAGCGGATTAAGGCAGCTTTAAAGAACAACAACCTCCATTATCCGGGAAAAGAAATCACCGTAAATATGGCTCCCGCAGATATTCGAAAGGAAGGTTCTACCTTCGATTTAGCTATCGGGATTGGAATACTGGCCGCTTCCGAACAAATTTCCTTTACCAAACTGGAAGATTATATCTTACTGGGCGAATTATCCCTTGATGGTACACTTCAGCTTATAAAAGGCGTTCTGCCCATTGTCATGCAGGCAAAAAAGGACGGGTTTAAGGGAATTCTTCTTCCGAAACAAAACGAATCCGAGGCAGCGATCGTGGAAGGTATTGATGTGTATGGAATGGAAAACATGCAGGAAGTCATTGATTTTTTAAATGGAACGCGACCTTTTACTCCGGCAAAATTCAATATTGAGGAAGAATTCCAGCGTCAGCTCCATGAAAATGAAATAGATTTCAGGGACGTCAAAGGCCAGAGTGCTATCAAACGGGCATTTGAAATTGCAGCAGCCGGCGGACACAATGTGATTTTGATCGGGCCGCCCGGAGCAGGTAAATCCATGCTTGCCAAAAGACTTCCAACGATTCTCCCTCCCATGAGCATTGAAGAATCACTGGAAACCACTAAAATCCATTCGGTGGCCGGAAAAATCGGAAAGAACAACGGTTTGGTAACTCAAAGGCCATTCCGGAAACCTCATCACACTATTTCTGATGTAGCTTTAGTTGGTGGGGGATCTTATCCGCAGCCCGGAGAAATTTCACTGGCTCACAACGGTGTTTTATTCCTCGACGAGCTCCCTGAATACAAGCGGCAGGTGCTGGAAGTCATGCGCCAGCCTTTGGAAGACCGAACAGTGACTGTTTCACGAGCGCGTTTCTCCGTTGATTACCCGGCCGGATTCATGCTAGTTGCTGCTATGAACCCTTGTCCCTGCGGATATTACAATCACCCGGAGAAAGAATGCGTCTGCGCACCGGGAATCGTTCAGCGGTATTTGAACAAGATTTCAGGACCTCTTTTGGATCGCATCGACCTGCATGTAGAAGTCACTCCTGTTTCCTTCGACGATCTGGCCTTCAACGCACCAACGGAAACCAGTGCCGAAATTCGCGAACGGGTCATACAGGCGCGGATGATCCAGCTAAATCGCTATCAGGATTCGCAAACACACTGCAACGCACAAATGCAGCGAAAAGAACTCATCGAATTTTGCGAAATCTCGGAAGAAGGAAAACACTTATTGAAACATGCAATGGACCGATTAGGTCTGTCAGCAAGAGC
>CAMLDR010000127.1 GCA_946478775.1 uncultured Flavobacteriales bacterium | reverse complement strand
TGCAAACTCACAAATACTTAGAAATACCATAAGCATGAAAAACCTTTTAATGGCTTTATTCATTTTAGCTGCAGCATCTTGTTCGACAGCTCAAATGACCTACTCTTCCAAAAATAAAAAAGCGATCGCTTTGTTTGAAGAAGGCAGAGCAGAACCGGGAAAATCCATCGATCCTAAAACTCATGGACCGAATTTCGCCGGAGGAATTGCACTGCTGGAGAAAGCATTGGAGAAAGATTCCATGTTTTGGGAGGCTCACATGGTAGAAGCCGAAATGTACGAAGAGTTAAATCAGCCGTACAAAGCAATAGAGCATTACCGGAAAGCATTGAAGATCAATCCGAACCCAACTTCCGGCGGAGCAGCCTATTTCTATTTGGGCACATTGGAATACACGGTCGGAGAATATGAAAGCGCTAAGGAAAACTTAATCAAATTCACTCAGGCAAAGGGTGCTCATCCGGATAATGTAGCCCGTGCGAAACAAATTATCAGTGATACCGAATTCGCTATTGAAGCGATGAAGAACCCGAATCAGTTCAAACCGGTGAATTTGGGTCCCGGGGTGAATACCAAAGACCCGGAATACTTCCCTACCATCACTGTTGATGGCAAAACGCTGTTATTTACAAGATTAATTGACGATAAACGTGTTGCAGGTCCCTTTCAAAAGCAGGAAGATTTCTATGTTTCCAATTTGAGCACCTTCAATACCTGGGAAGCTGCTGTTCCCATGCCGAAAAACATCAATACTGTTAATAATGAAGGTGCGCCGACTATCAGCGCCGACGGAAGGAACCTCATTTTTGTAGCCTGTTCGGATGAAAGCGGAACGAATTATGGAGATAACCGTAAAGGACGAGGAAGCTGTGACCTTTTTTATACCAAACGTTTGGGAAATCAGTGGATTGACCCGGTAAATCTTCCGGGAGCAATCAACACCGGAAACTGGGAATCGCAGCCGTCTTTATCAGCGGACGGGAAAACAGTGTATTTCGTACGAAAAGTAATGACCAGAGGCGGAAGGCCCGATTCAGACATCTATTATTCCACATTAAAGGAAGACGGAAGCTGGGACACACCTGTTCGTCTGCCCAATAACATCAATACTCCGTATATGGAAGAGTCTGTTCTGATCCATCCGGATGGAAGAACATTGTATTTCTCCTCACAGGGACATCCGGGAATGGGTGGACTGGACATTTTCGTGACCCGGATGAATGACAAAGGCGAATGGGGAAAACCGGAGAACTTAGGTTATCCGATCAACACCAGTGCTGACGAAAATTCCTTATTGGTCAGTGCCGACGGTGAAATTGCGTTCTTTGCTTCAGACCGTGAGGGCGGATTTGGTGATTTGGATATCTACTACTTCATTATGCCTGAGAAATTCCGTCCGGTGAAAACAGTTTACTTTGATGGTTTGGTATTCGATGCGACAACTAAAAAACCGCTTCCGGGAAAATTCTCCCTGATCAATATCAAAACGGGTAAAGAGGTGATTAAATCGGAAGCTGACCAGGTAAACGGAACATTTACGGTTTCACTGCCATTGAATGAAGAATATGCTTTATCGGTAAGTTATCCGGGATATACCTTCTTCTCACAGAACTTCAACATGACTGTTGCGGATAATCAGGAATCTTTCCACATGGATGTGCCTTTGAACCCGATCACTTCAGGAACTACTACTGCATTAAAGAACGTCTTCTTCGATCTGGACAAAGCAACATTGCGTCCGGAGTCTTATGTGGAACTGAACAAACTGCGTGACCTGTTAAAAGCAAATCCGACCATGAAAATTGAGATCGGCGGACACACGGATACCCGTGGTGATGCAGCAAGAAATTTACAACTTTCCGATGCGCGTGCTAAAACGGTGAAAGATTATCTGATCCAGCAGGGAATTGAAGTTTCCCGTTTGTCTTCCAAAGGATTTGGAGAAACCATGCCAATCTTTACGGATGAAGCAATTGCAAAAATGAGCAAGGAAACTGAAAAAGAAAAAGCACACCAGGAGAACCGCAGAACTGAATACAAGATTGTAAACTAATGCATTTTCTCCGACTCATCAGACCGATCAACCTGCTTGTCATAGCTTTGACAATGTATGGAATGCGTATTTATTTTATTCCTAAAATCTATACCGGTCATTCGGGTCCTAAAAACCCGGGCTCCGAACCACTGGACTTTTTTCTTCTCGTGTTTTCAACGGTCCTCATTGCAGCGGCCGGAAATATCATCAATGATTATTTTGATGTAAGGGCAGACAGAATTAATAAACCTGAGAAAGTCATTATTGATCAGCACATCAAAAAAAGATGGGCCATTGTATTGCACTGGTCATTCAACTTTTTAGCTTTTTCGATTGCCTGTTATCTGAGCTGGAGGTATAAAACCTTTTGGTATTTATTCATCCATTTACTCAGTATCAACCTGCTTTGGTTCTATTCCATGTATTTCAAACGGAAATTTTTGATCGGAAATGTCATTATTGCCGGATTAACGGCTTTAGTACCTATCCTTTGCGGAATCCATTTTCTGGAATTTATCCAAAGTCAGCATACACATTTTCCGGTTACCTGGTCGATCGATTCTCCGTTACACACCGGCTGGGCTTTAGGATCTTATTTCAACACCTTTGTGGTACTTGTTTTTGCATTTTATGCAGGATTACTAAATCTGACACGTGAAATCATTAAAGACATTGAAGACGTGAAAGGAGATTTGGTGATCCGCGCTAAAACACTTCCGATAGTCCTGGGCAAACGAAAAACCAAATTGATAGCAATCACCTTGCTGATACTATTTCTTCTGACTTCTGTTCCCTTTCTTCTGGACGGCTATTTTATTTACCAGGTGAAATTCTTAAAGGCGTTTGCCCCCGTTTTGTTGATCCCGATCGGAATCATCTTTGTGATCATTCTTTTGGCACAAAAAGAGGAAGCTAAAAACCTGAAACGGGCAGATCTGTTAATTAAACTCTTAATGGTCATTGGCTGCTGCATGCCTTTTTACTGGTATTTCCTATGAATGAACTGAAATGGGTCCTTGGCTCACAATCGCCGCGAAGAAAAGAACTTTTGGCAGGTATCGGAGTTGAATTTGAAGTCCGGGTGAAGGACACGGAGGAAGTTTATCCAAATTCCCTTCCGGTTGAAGAGGTTCCCGAATACCTGGCAAAACTGAAAGCAGAAGCGCTTCTACCCGATTTATCAGCCAATGAAGCCGTGATCTGTGCAGATACGGTTGTCATATTAGCCGGAAAAATTTTGGGCAAACCTGTCGATTATGAAGATGCCCGACAAATGCTTTCCAAGTTGTCCGGCCAAAAGCACACAGTCATTACCGGCGTTTTTATCGGATCAACAACAAAAAGCACCTCTTTTTCAGAAAGAACCGATGTGGAATTTGAAATTTTATCGGAAGACGAGATCACCTACTACATTGAAAAATACATGCCCTTCGATAAAGCCGGTTCTTACGGAGTTCAGGAATGGATCGGGTATGTAGCAGTGAAACGCATGGAAGGAACCTATACGAATGTCATGGGGCTTCCCACCAATCAATTGTATAAAGAACTACTGAAATTTTCCCCGGGAATATTCCCATTAAAGAAAGGGTAAAAAAAACAACTCTCTAAAACCCGCTATTCACAGGGATTTCCGGATAATTATATCCGCCGGATCTGTGCGTATCATACCTTGATTCATTTTAAATAGTACATTTGAAAAAATCACTATTTATGAAAAAATACATCTTTTACACGCTCCTGGCGTTCATGTCAGCAACTACTATGAGTTTTGCTCAAAATGCAGACTTAACAACTGCAACAACCAACAATACTGCACCGAGCACGGTCCAGCCAAAAGTTGAACCCCCTGTCCCCAACAAAACAATTCCAACTCCAGTAACAACCGGAAACAAAACCGTGCAGGATATTATTTCGTTCCTACCCGTTGGTTTTTTTCTCTTCATTCTTCTAGCCGTTTTTATCAAATTAAGAAAAGACGGAGTAAAACTTCGTGATATCCTGATCGATAAAGAAACTGTTCAGGAAAAAAGAAAAACAGATGCGGCAATTGCCGAATCACATGCCAAAGTTGCAACAGCCGCCGCAAATGCAATCAGCGCAAACCCAAATACAAGTTTAGCGCCGGAAACATTTACTCCCCCGGCTCCCACTAGTCAAACTACGGTTAACCCGGAACAAAGCACCAGCAGATTAATTGTATTCATTTGTGGTATTACATCCATCGGATTGGCCTGCTGCATCACCAGTTTTTATTTCTACAAATCATTTACGGGAACGAATCCGGTTGATCTCGGGAGTCTTTCAACTGTTCTTTACGGCTTGGGACTAGGAGTTTTGCCTTACGGATTCAACAAAATATCCGCTGCCTTGAAATAGTAAAAACCAAATTCAATAAAAAAACGCGGTTCTTTAAGAAGAAACCGCGTTTTTTATATTCGATTAAACTTTATTGCTTGATAAACGGCGTCGTTTCAGATCCATTGTCCCCGCTTACGCGAACTAAATAGTATCCGTTTTGTAAATCGCTCACCTGGAAATCCGCAGCATAAGTTTGATTGTTACCAACTACCGTTTGGTGTTTCACCACCCGGCCATTCATATCAATCACTTCTATTTTTGCATCGTTCCCTACATTCCCTACCAATTCCACGCGAATTTTATCTGCTGAAGGATTTGGGAATACCAATAATTCATTGGTCAGTATTTCCTCATCCAAACCAAGGGTAAATCCAACGGAGAAGTCATACCTGTGATAGGAACCAAAGTCAGCCGGGAAAATTTCCAACATCGTACCGCCTACTTTTCGTACTCTGAATCCACCGGTTGTTTCTCCTTCTACCTGCGCGGAATACCAGAAACCGATTCCATCATCGTCACTGTCTTCCAAAATAAGGGAATAACATCCCGGAGCTAAGTTAAATGTGTCTTTGTAATCGGTATTATTAGTCAGTGTCGTTCGCTGGAAGATAATGTTCCCGGTATGATCTGTTAGTCTCCATTTATTCTCATTGGCCTTATTGTTTGTCGTCATCCAGACATAGAAAGCGCCATTGATCATTTCCGGAGCAATGTATTTCGTTTTGAACTCATCATTGTTATGGTATTCATCCAGTGTGTTTGATCCTGAAATTTCAATTACACGGGCATAAAATCCATTCGCAGGATTTGCACCAAACCAGAAATTTTGATCAACAATCGGGATCTCAACGATCTCTTTTTGAAGGAATCCCAGATTACCCGTCCATACATAATCGATAAAATTACCGTAAGTCACCCAAATTCGGATTTTACAACTTGTCAATGGAAGCGCTCCGTTGTTTTGTAAGATCACACGCGGATTCGAACAGGTTGGATTCCATTTTTTATAGTATTCGTAACTGTTCGGGTTTAAAATATCGAGGATTGCTGCATCGTGCTGGAAGTTAGGAGCAGAATACGAAACCAAATCAATTGCCGTAATGAAATTACCTCCGGCCTGACCCATATCATTCGCAGGAACATCCGAAATGTCGTAATCAATAATGACCGTGTCTCCCGCATTTACGTATGAGGTCAATTCGTGATCAAACTCGCGTACCATATCTCCCGGACACCATCCTTCACGGGCATACGGCCATGTTCCACCTTGCTTGATGTTTGGATTTTCACCACAATCATCTCTCCAGATACTCCAGGAAAAACGCTCTACCCCATCAATGATAATTTTATGTTGTTTGTCCTGCCATTCACAGCATGCACCGTTTCCAACCTGACCATGTCCTGTCAGACGTGTTCTTAGCTTGAAGTTTGCAGAAGTATCCGAAAGAGCAACTTCTTTTGCCTGCAATACGACATCATTGGCCATATCGGCGTAATTATAAGAAGTCCAGTTTTGCCAAACCGGTTTGATATCGTGCACATCGCGTGCAGGAACTCCTTCAATAAAAGCAAATTTCAGATCGATCAGCTCCTGGGTATTGTGAGCAGCCAAATCAACCGTTCCATGCAGGTATTTCTGGTAGTCCGTAACGTCATAGATCCACGTAAACCCTTGTGGTCCCAGATCAAATCCGATTCCGTATGGTGTAATGTAACGACCAATTTCAATGTCATTCAATTCTTCGAAAGGCGGCGCGTAATAAGTAATCGCTGCGTTTGTTTCCGTTTCGTCCACCGGGCTTGGTCCGGAACCCAGTACAGGATTAAATCCGGAAGATGCCAATGTATCTATCGTTCCCAAAGCATAGGTTTTCTCATTGGAAGCTATGATGAAGCTATTATCGCTTGCAACGTAATTGAACTTCACGGAAACCTCCGGAAAAACAGCTGTCAAAACAGAATCAAGCGTGGCTGTATTATAGGTTCCCTGGTCCAGTGAGAAAACCGGAATTTCATTCAAAGTTTCGGTTCCTGCTACATAACTGTTGTTCAAAACCATTACAGCGCTTGTATTGGAAGCCATTGCCAAACGGTTGTGAGTACTTCGGTCGATCATGCCGCGTTCACCGTCAAAATCATAATACAACTCCAAATCAGAATAGTTCGGATGCGTATTGCTGATCTTTTTATTCATCCATGCAGCAATATCCGATGCATTCAAAGCCGTTGACCAAACAGAAAATTCATCCAGCTGACCGTTATAGAAATTTCCATCCGCATTCCCGTTTGCTCCCAAAATAAAGCGGGAGATTTTTCCTACAGGCAAATTTTTTCCGGTACCTGAATGCCATTGCACTCCGTCCTTGTAAATAAACATCTGACCTGTTGAGGTTTTCTTCACGAAAGCCCAATGATGCCAAACATTATCAATTTCATTCGTTGTTGCTAATTTGGAGATTCGGTCGTAATTCGGTCCGTTACCTGCATCAAAATAGATGTTATTATCCGACCAGGGAAAGTGAATATTGAACACCCTTTGATTTAAGGAGTCTACCGCTTCCAGAACAGAAGTATTTGTTCCGGCAACACCGTTTCCTTTTGCCCAAAAAGCAATTGTTACATCAGCTCCCAAATTGACATTACTCAGGTTTACATCCGCAAAATTACTTCCGGTAGCACTGAAAACGCCACCTCTGTTATTATAAAACAAAGAGGAGTTCGAACCAAGAGTCTGCATGGCAAGTCCGCTCGAAACAGTTGATACGTGCGCATCTTCGTAAGAAATTTCAATGATCAGGTTGTCCGTTCCGTTGTAATTGAAAGGTTGTGCGAAATGAAACGTATTTGCTCCATTCACAATATTCATAGCGTCATCTGAATAAACAGCCATCATCCCGGTTGTTTCCCAGGCTGTTAAAGTGGATGCTGAAGTATGCTTTATTTTAACAACCACATTCTCCAGTTCGGAAATTCCCTGGTTGAACATCAGTTGCAGAGCCTGAAGATCTCCGGCAACGATCCCGTTTGCAGCCAGATCAGCAGCTGAAACGATCCATTGCATCTTCGCTCCGTTGGAACCTACATTCACAAAATTAATCGCGGATGTGGCTGTTCCGGAAACAGCATACATATCAGCAGTTTGAACCGTTCTTCGTCCGACGTTTCTGTATACCTGGTCAAAATAAGCCTGATTCGCATAGGCATACGAAGCCGGAGCTACAGTATTTACTTTAAACTTACTTCCGTCAAACTGCACAGAATCCATGATACCCGTATGTTCGAAAATCCGCGTATAGGTCAAATAATCCCACTCGCCGCAGCTGTAGTTGTCCCAGGTTGTCAAAGGACTGCATTTCAGTTTGTAGTACATGAGTACTTTCTCAAAACGTTTCGTGTCCAAACTAGCCGGAAATTCAAAATTGGCTCTTCTGGTTTCGATTGTATCGAAGGTATAGGTTTGAACCCAGGTTGTATCTTGAGCAAAAGAAGTCATTGCTATCAATCCCAGGATACCGGAGAGAATCAGTTTTTTCATATTTAATAATCAGTATAGGATCGTAAAGATAGTCCAAACAAGTATCCAAGCCTATATCGATTTTGTGACAGTTTCGGGACAAATGCAATTAAAGTAACCGGATGTCTTGTAAAGCTGATCAGTAAACCTTGTAAACCGGGAGCCGGTTAAAAGTCTTTTTTTCAAAGCGTTGACAATTCTGATAGACGAAGAAAAGCTGAGCATCTCCACTTTTTGCAAACTCCCGGTCTTCTGACTTCTTCTTTTCAAGCTGTGCTTTCAGGCTTGGATTCTCTTTCAACAATTTCGCAGCTTCATCTTCAAAAACATAGGCCGAGAAATATTCTTTTTCCTGGATATAACTGTCCATTAAGTTCCAGGCGAAATACGAATCTTCGCAGCGGGGCTCCAACACGGTTACGATGAAGTTCAGCTTATCCTGGTCGCACGGAACCCAAATACTTCCTTTTGGAATGCGGACGATTTCTTCGTTCTCCATGCTTTTTACTTTCCGGTGCAGGTAATGTCCTTCATACGGTTTTGTTCCTGATTCAAAATCTAATATCCGGATCGAATGCACCCATTTGCTGGCACTGTCCATTTCCATGAATGTCACATTATTTGCTTTTAAACGCTCAATAATTGCCTTTGCTTCTGCAGAAACAATGTATCCTTTTGGAATACGCACCGAATCGTGGTGCTGATAGGTTTGGTAATAAGGAATGTACTTCGTGTAAGGTTTTGAGCGCTCATAAAACAAGCGGTCCTTCCCGGAAACTTCACTTGGTTTATACCCGAATTCGTATCCTTTGAATAAAACAGAGTCTTTTTTATCCGTCAACCGGTAATCGAATTTGAAGGTATTGGAAACCTGATTCCTGTCCCTCAAAAAAGCTTGTTTTCTCGCCACTTCAATTCCCTGTGAAGCTCCGTAAGTCCAGTGAAATAAAAAGTCCAGGTAATCTTTTGTAGCCCGAACACGCTGTGGAAAAGGTTTCAGCATATGCGTTTCTACCGTGATGCTTAAAGCGTTAAACAAAGAACCGTAACCTTGCGCGTAACGGGGAAGATCATTGAATGCCTCGATTCCGGATTCCGGTGTTGCTTCTCTGGTTTCTACATAAGGAGACCAATCCCAGCCTTCCTTTTTCAATGATTCGGTAAGAGACGGAATGTATTTTTGAGCAAAGAGATTCTGTATTCCGGGAGACATTCGCTCCTTCATAGAATGAATGAAGGTCAGCGTATATTGGTAATCAGCCCCGTTGGAGACATGGGTATCTACAAAAACATCCGGATCCAGTCCATGGTAGATCTTTGCAAAAGTCTGCATGTTCTTAGAATCCATTTTGATAAAGTCGCGATTCAGATCCAGATTCTGCGCATTGCCTCTGAAACCGTATTCTTCCGGTCCGTCCTGGTTGGCCCTGCTCGTAGAAGATCTGTTCAGCATTCCGCCAATATTATACGCCGGAATAATGGCAATTACAGGCAGATTCTTTGTTTTTTTTCCTTGGTTGATCCATTCTTCTATCCACAGCAAACAAGCATTCACTCCGTCCGGTTCGCCTGCATGAATGGCATTGTTAATCAGGATTGTTGTTTTCGATTTCGCTTTCTGAAAGGTTTGAAGTGAATCCCCTGCCCCGTTTATAATAACAACATAAATCGGAAATTCGGTATCTGATTCCCCCATTTGGTACAATTCGATCTCTTGATGATCTGCATCCCATTTTTGGTAGATCCTGATCAATTCCGGGTAAGTTGGCGTGCGGTTTCCATCCCATTGTGCAAATCCAACTAATGGAAAAATCAGTGCGAAAAATAGTAACTTCATGGCTTAAAATTAAAATATCTCCGGCAGAGGAACGCAGAAGAGCGCAGATTTTTAAGAAAGTATGAACTCACATTCGAACTTGATCTGTTCGTATCTTTGCGAACAAGCGAATTTGAGCATTCTAATTTTCGGGAATCTAAAACGCTGGTTTCTCCAAAGTAATCTCGCGTTTGGCTTCTTCCCTGTGATTGATTCCCCATTCAATCATTGTATTCATTACATTGCTCAATTGCTTTGCAGATTCTGTTAATTCATATTCTACTGTAACGGGAGTGGAATCATAAACTGTTCTTTTCACAATACCGTTCAATTCCAATTCCTTTAGTTCTTTCGAAAGCATTCTAGGTGTAATCTTTGGAATTTTTCTTTGCATCTCGGTGAATCGTTGTTTGCCAAAAGACATACTTGCAATGATAGGCAGCTTCCATTTCCCTGAAATCACATTCAACGTATCGTTAATTGCTAAAACAAATTGAATCGGACAAGATGTTGCTTCCTGAAAATTAATTTTCGGTTCCATAATTACAAAGTTAAGGCATTGAAGTATACAAAAGTATATCGCTATACAAAAGTATAGGACTTCTTTTTGTATATCAAGTATGCATAGCTTTGCTGCACAAACTTTTTAAAACACAAACAGATGATTTTAATAACAGGCGCAACAGGAAATTTGGGAAAAGCAACCGTTCAATTCCTTGCGAAAAAGGTCCCGGCAGACCAGATTGCCGTTTTGGTGCGGAATGAAGAAAAGGCAGCGGATTTAAAAGCCTTGGGAGTAAATGTCAGAGTTGGTGATTACCACGACAAAGACTCCCTGGTAAAAGCATTCCGGGGAATAGAAAAGGTTTTATTGATTTCTTCCAATGATTTCAATGATCGGCTGGGACAACAAAAAAGAGCGGTTGATGCAGCTAAAGAAGCCGGAGTCAAACACCTTCTTTACACCAGTGTTTCGATGCAAAACAGGGAGAATTCTGCATTAAAACCCTTGATGGACGACCATTTTGAGACCGAAAAACACATCCTGGATTCCGGATTGAATTACACCTTCCTGCGCGACAATCTATATGCAGATATCATTCCGATATTCGTGGGAGAACACGTTTTGGAAACGGGCATTCACTTCCCTGCTGGAAACGGGCGTGTTCCTTTCTCTTTGAGAACAGAAATGGCTGAAGCGTTTGCCAATGTATTGAGTTCGGCAGGTCATGAAAATAAAACCTACGAAATTTCGAATAATGAGAGTTATTCTTACCAGGATGTGGCGAATGCACTTTCTGCTCACTCCGGAAAAACGGTTGGTTATACCGATGTTTCGGTACCTGACTTTTCCAAAGCATTGGCTGAAGCCGGGGTTACGGAAGAGATGATCGGGTTTTCAATCGGATTTGCAACAGCAACAAAAGAAGGGGATTTTGATGTTCCAAACAACCACCTGGAGCAGCTTTTGGGAAGAAAACCAAGTTCTTTGAATGAGTTAATTAAAGAAATCTACTGATAATCCATCCCGGTTGAATTTAAAAAGCGTTCCTCATACTGATGGAGCGCTTTTTTATTTTGTACTTTCCATCCTTCAATAACAACATATGTTTTTAGACTTTTTGATCGGCGTTCTACTCATGAACTCACTACCCCACTTTGTATTGGGGATTACAAAAACTCGTTTTCTTGGGATGTTCGGCTACAAACCAGTCGCGAATATCTGGTATGCGGTTGTGCAGTTTGTGCTTGCGCTGGTATTGTTCCATATCAATCACGGCATTGAAACGATCTTAAAAAACGGAATCGTTCTTGGAGCGGCTTGCACGTGTTTCTTATTCCTTATTTTCGGAAAGGCGATATTGAAGTTCTATCGGAAGAGGAATTGAGAATGGAAAATTGACAATTGAAAAGCTAAATAATTGTACTGATACATATCACTTGTTAAGAGTCATATTGACCTAAATTTGTAATTTTCTTCTTTTCAATTTTACATTCTCAATTTTCAATTTAAGAAATGGATTTATTCTCTTCCCAAAACGAAACCAGCAACCTGCTTCCACAGGATGGGATTGTAAATTACTATGGCGTTGTTTTTACGAAAGCTGCCGCAGATCTTTTCCTCGAATATTTGTTGGAACAAATCGAATGGAAGCATGACGAAGCGGTTATTTTCGGGAAACGGATCGTTACCAAACGAAAAGTAGCGTGGTACGGGGATCAACCGTTTGAGTATACGTATTCCAATACTACTAAACGGGCTTTACCCTGGACGGAAGAATTAGTGAAGCTCAAAAGGGCAGTTGAAGAAAAAACCGGGGAAACGTTCAACTCCTGTCTGCTCAATCTCTATCACGACGGAAGCGAAGGAATGGCCTGGCACAGTGATGCGGAAAAGGACCTGAAGAAGAACGGGGCAATCGGTTCTTTGAGTTTTGGCAGTGAACGCAAATTTGCATTTAAGCATAAAAAGAATGCGGAAACGGTCTCGCTTTTATTGGAGCACGGAAGTTTGCTGGTCATGAAAGGGGAAACACAAACGCATTGGCTGCACCGCCTTCCTCCTACCAAACTGTCCAAGAAACCGCGGGTAAATTTGACTTTCCGGACGATTGTGGAATAAGGTTTCCCACGGATGAACACGGAAGGACACGGAAGTTTAAATGTGAGAATATCAACTGATACAGATAGGTCAGGATTGATGAACACGGAAGTACACGTATGTTTAAATAAGAA
>CAMLDR010000126.1 GCA_946478775.1 uncultured Flavobacteriales bacterium | reverse complement strand
GGACAAATACGACCGACTCCTTGAAGAATGGTTCCCGGATTATACGCTTGTACTGGATCATAAGGTTACTGAAATAAAGAATACGGTCAAGGAATCCATTGCGGGTATCAATGAAAAAATCAGTACGGTTATTGAATTCCTGGCAAAATCAACCCAGCTGGCAGGAAGTAACATCAGCGCAGCTTTAAAACTGATCCATGATGGGGAGAAAGAACTTATCGAAGCAACGAAATCGAAAGATAATGCAGTTCTTACATTAAACGGATTTTCGGAGGATAAAACCAAGAGTTTCTTGCCTCAATACGATATCGTTTTAGATCTGTACCGGGAACTCATTACAACACTTCAGGCAAACATCGGGGGGAACGAATCGGATAAAACCCGCTTTGAAGCCGCAACGACACAGTTGTCACAGCAAAAGACTCTTTTAGATGCGTTTAATCTCAAAATTCAAAACACATCAGATGTTTTGGAACTGGTTCGCTTGCAGGATACAGAATTTACCGACCTGATCACTTCTACCGAGAAAATCATTGAAGAAGCCGGCAAGTTAGAACCCACCACGGGTGCTCCGGATGAACTGGCGGTTCAAACGCAGCTGGATGGCGGTAAAACAAGCATTGCGGAACTCAACAAAGAACTGGTAACAATCACTAAAGGTGTGAGTTCCGTCTATTGGGGGAAAGGAGTTTATTTTAATACCGAAGTGGATGCTTTGTATGTTGTTGCAAAAGATTATTCAAGTGCACGAAATTATTCGCTAAAAATAAAACATACCGGCTTTTGGTTCTTTAAAGACAGTGAAACCGGGTGGACTTCTCAAATTCAGCAGAAGGATGGGTTCAAGATGTACTATTACATTAATCCGATCAGTTTGGACGATTACAATGAACTTGCTGTTTGGTTAAATTATCATTTAAAAAAGACAAGCTATTCTTCTGAAAACCTTCACGAGTTATTCCAGCATGAAGTTCAGGAATTCAGAATGCTCGTTGAGAAAGTTCAGTTAAAATTATACGGAACTTCAACGGTTACGGGCTTTGGTCTCCTAACCCAACCAACCCGAAAGAAAATAAAGCATTCCAACGAATTATTGATCCCTGCGAAAACGAAGTTCAAGGCCCCGGAAAAAACGGAAATGAAATTTACTCCTTTCCAGAAAGCCGGTATCGCGGGAGATCCCGGAAAGAATCCAAAAGACAAAGAGAACTCCGGTGTGAACCTGCGCAGCGAGCCGGATACGCACTCCGACAATATCCTGCAATGGCTTCCATTTGGTACCAAAGTACATATCCAATCAACCTGCGAAGAATTAGGCTGGTATTATGTAACCACGGAATCCGGTGAAAAGGGATATGTTTCTAAAACACTTATCAATATAGATCTTCCTGATCCGGATGCCAGGCTGTATGTGGTGAAAAAAGGAGATACCGCTCTGGAACTGGCACGCAAATTTTATTCCAGATCTGGCAAAGAATCACTTGGACAAGTACAGGAAATAGGTGAGGATTTCAGAAATTATGTGGATAAACTTGTCAGATACAACAAAAATACATCCGGTATTTATTACAACGGAGGGAAAAATTGGGACGATGTGCATTTACTGGCAGGTTTCATGATCTGGATTCCCAGTCCGATGACCATGTACGAGATGTTGCAAGCAACACCAAATTCTGAACTGCATGGAGCATCTGCTTACAAAGCACTTGTTCAGGACGTTTTTGACTTTGCTCCCCAGAATTTGCTGATCCATGAATTGCTGAAACTCTGGCGATCCATTCCGGCAGAAGACATAAACAAAGGGCTCCAGGCTGTCGATGACGTTTCTCTTTTCATCCTGAAATCACTTCGCATGAAGAACATGGAGTGGCTCGATGCAATCATTGCGCTTGCCTCACCGGCAGCATATGCATCTATTAAGGCTCTTGCTTTTATGCGGGAACTTACTATCGGGTACATTGAGCATATGCGCTCACTGGATGCAAAAACGCGGGTAAAAAGCATGGAACGCTTCCTGTACAGCCATACACAAGTAGATTATTACATCGGAATCTTCCAGGGGATAGGAGAAGGTCTAATTGGCTGGTTCAAGGACCTGTGGGGAATGTTTGAAGGAATTTACAAATTGATCGCAAAGCTTCCGGAGTACATCGAACAAATCCGGGAAGTTTTTGGTGATGCAGCAAATATGGTCCTCGACCTCATTCAATTCCTGAATGATCCGTCATCCGGTTCTACGATAGAAGACCTGCTAAAAAACTTTAATCCATTGGACATTTTTACCTGGATAGATGCCGGGATTGAAAAATTCGGACAAAAAGCAGGTCATTCGGTTGCACGTAAGATTATCGAATTCATGAATTCTACACCGATTGAAGCCGGTAGAAAAATTGGAACGGTGATCGGTTACCTCATCCCGGAAATCATTCTTGCCATTTTCTCCTTTGGAATTGGTACGGTAGTAAAAGCTGGTGCGCAGGTATTTGCACGGGCGATGAGTTACATATTCCGTATCCTTGGTAAAACCGTAAAATTAGTCATCAATTTCATAAAAACAGTTGTTAGTGCCCTGGATGAGGTCATTCAATTTGTAAAAGCTATTGCGCAATTCTTTAAAAAAGGGAGCCAAAAGATGGCCGGGTTTTTCAAGAAGCTGGAAGAGTTCTTTCAAAAGTTCAAGGAGTATTTGAAAAGGAAAGAAAAATCTCCGGATGCAGATGATTTATTGCCAGATGATAAAAATAATCTCCCTGAAAAGAATGAGAGTTCTTTGGATGTAAATTCGACAGGAAATGTCTCAAAGTTTGGTCAGAAACTGGATGAAATTGGAGAGGTTCTTGAAAATGGATTAGTAAAAGGTAAATATTCAAAAAGAACATTCGATCCTAATAAGGTGGGAGGTAAAATACTTGATCTTTCATTTGAAAAGACAAGCATTTCTAAAAATGGAATTCACGATATAAAAATGCATCTCGAAAGGCTCGATCCTGATGATTGGAACGTTGATATGATTAAACGTCTTGAAGAGATAGAATCAGGTAAAATTTCAATTACGGACTTTGATAAAAAATTCTATACTCATGAATTAAGAGAACTTGAAAGGACAAGAGCATCAGGATTAAGTGATACCCATAAGCTTACAAGTGAGGAATGGAATAATTTACATTCAGCGACTCTAGAAGATTTTAAGATATTTGAAAAAATGGATTATCAGAATCGACCAATTTACACCCTTTACCATCCTTCAGTCCAAAAATAAATTATACATCAATTAAATCTTTAAAAAGATCTAATCCTTGTTCTGTTAACGAATAACCAATTTGTTCTGTAGGAGAATGGATTAGATTTTTATTTTCCAATTCAATTAACTTTCGAGATAGTAAGCCATCAAGAATAAAATTCTCGTCAAAATCCAATAATATTCTATCGATAGATGGAACACTTACAGGTTTTCCATTTCTGTGAGTAAGTATTATCAGTAAAATTTTTTTATCTATTTTGTCTAAAATCATTTTGGATAAAATTTATGTTTAGAATCTCTCAAGATAACATATAGATGTTACAGAGTTTGGTTTTTAGTATCGCTTTGTAATCATATAAATATAGCACTTTTGTTAAAAATCATCACTATCATCCACCAAATTCAGTTAAAATTAGTGCAGGCTGGCTGATCGGTTATATCATCCCGGAAGTTATCCTGGCCGTATTCTCATTCGGGATCGGAACAGTCATAAAAAACGGTGCTAAAGCTATTTCCAAAGCATTACAGATCATTTTCAAAATACTGGGTAAGGCCATTCGCGCAACCGTAGAGATTCTGAAAGCCGGTATTGGCTTCCTCGATGATGCCGTGAAAGCCATCCGGGCCACGGCGAAACTGTTCCTTAAGAAAGGCAATAAACAGGTATCTGCCTTTTTCGAAAAGCTGGAAGAGCTGTTTAATAAGTTCAAGGAATTCCTCGAGAGAAAGAAAAAAACACCGGACACCGATACACCTGATACCGATTTACCGAATGACAAAGACAAACTTCCTGAAACGGAGGAGAAAAAATCTTCGGATGGCGATGAATCGAAAGAAAGTGATAAATTAGAGGACGAGAGTTCTTTGGATGATAGTGAAGTGGAAAACTTTACAGAACATGTTAGAAATGGCTTTAAAATCAATGCATCCACTATCGATGATGCATTCAAACATGTGGATGATGTTACATTAAATGGTGCAGGAAAACCAACATACAATAGTAATAGCTTAGTCGGATGTCATAACGAAGTTAATTTTAATAAACAATTAACTAACAACGGTGGAAGAATTGAAATTGTAAGCTCTAATCCAAGTGGAGTGAACGGAGTAAAAAATATTGAATACAAGACACTAAAATTAGATAATCAGGGAAATCCAATACCAGGTGATTATGTGGGTAATGGAGCTACTGCAACTAAAACAGTTTACGACCCTAATATTTTTCCGGAATCTTCAATGAAGGATTTAGGATATAAAGCATTTAAGAATGCTATGGATAACCCAACAACAAAGATTGATGTAAATGGTGTTTCAAGAACATTTGAAGGCATTGCTAACGGTAGAACAATAAGTGGATATTATAAAGATGTTAACGGAGAAAAAATAATAAGCACATGGTGGATAAAGGATTGATTTTCATTACAAAAAATGATAAATACGCTATTATTAAAAATGATTTTAATAATAGACCAAATACAATCGGTAAAATTATATATTCTAACGGAGAATCTTTAAATTATGGAGATGCCGCTGAAATTTTTGGTGTTTTAAATTTGGAAGAAGAATTTACACCATTCTTAGAGTTGGCTCTCTCTGAAATGCATTTTTCAAGAGAACATTATGGATTTATATTTGGTTATCAACCTGCGGATTATGAAAATGAAGAGATAAAAGTAGGTGAGGTACGAATTCATTATTCAGGAGTTGATAATACTATCACAAAAAAAGAGTTTTATGAATTGTGTCTGTTAATGTGTAATGCTAAACTAAAAACAATTAGCAGTGATAGTGATATTACAGAACAAGAATTATTTTCAATAAAATCCCAGTTGGAGGAAAAAATTAAAGCTTTTTGATGAAATCCTTTGAATGATTCTTGGATAGGTCGGATTCCCTTTTTCAATCATTGATATTTAAAAAATACATATTACAACCTTTTAGGAAGATAGAATCAGTTTGTGAATTCGAAGATTTATTTTGCATTTTTACTTGATGGGAGGAATAGAGACATGAAGTGGTATAATAAATTCAATAAGAAGTCCAGAGTTGGAAGTTTAAACTGTCCATCTTGTAATAATCTCTTTGAAGAGCGAATAATTTACATAATTGAACCGAATATTTGCCCAAAATGCAACCATGAGATTGGTTTCATTGACATTAGCCCATATCATCCTGTTATCTATACCATAGATTTAGGTTGTTGCCCTGAATTAATTACAGTTATGTTTAATCACTTATCAACTAAGAATCAAAAGGAGGCGTATGATCAGTTGAAAGAATTGGTTTTAATGATAACTTCGGATTGTGATGCATGAGGAAAGAAGTCAATGGCTATCTGCCGTAGAAGAATTTAGAAATAATATTAACGCAGTAATTAAATGTCCATCATGCAGAGAAGGAATTCTTTTTTGTACAGATATAGCATTTGATGATACAGATGTAAATAAAGGAGGAGAACGCATCATTGAATGTGAAAAATGTAAAAAGTTTGAAGCTTTACTGTATCGCAATCCTCCGGGAAATTGGTATTCAAAAAATAAGCAATGAGAAAATTCTATGCTACTTGTAAGCATTCCTAAAATATAATTTGTATTGCATAACATGAAATCATTTGAAGAGTTTAAAACAAATGTGAACCTGGTTAGATTTATCGGCAGTAATTTTGGTACAATGTATTTTGAACCAAACTTGCCAAACGATAAAGACTATATTATTCGTCATCTTGATGCTGAGTTGACAGAAGAGTTGCTTCCTGTATACGTGCAATTATACAATGCAATTAATCAGTGGATAGAATCAAATTCAAGGATGAGGGAGTATATTTTTATGCCCGATCTGATAGAGGTCGGAAAAGATTATATAGTCCGCCCTTTCTTTATTTATCAGAATGATGTACGAAATTATTTTGATGAAGACGAACCCGTAGAACCTCCAAAAAGATATTTTGAAATGATTCATGCCTTTTCCGAAGAAATGATACGTGTTTTTGTAGAAAACGAAGGAATGGATCCTACTAAAATCACTATCATAAAAAGGGTCTTGCGAAAAAGTGTTTTCGGCTTTTCGGGTAAAACAATTTTTAGATATAAAGTAAATAAATTTCTATTGGTTGAACCTAAAATTTCTATTGCAGATTTAGAAGAGTGGCAGTCAATTAAATGACTGTAAAAGGGAAGAAAAAACTTGGTGGTAATCTTGGCTATGTTGAGGGTGAGATAAACGGTATTAAATTAGACGATAGTATTGTTTCTAGTGTTGCAGAAGATTTGAATGCTCCGAGAATTTTTGATGCGAAGTATGTTAATAAAGCAAATGAAATTAAACCATCTAAAATAGATGGAGCTTGGCTAAGGACAGGTGACTCGGAATTTCAAATGATTACAGAAAAAATAGCCCAAAAATTTAGGCTGGAAAAGGGAAAAGTTTATCGCGAATATACCGGAACAGTCAAAATTGTATCTGAATTACCTTATTGTGGATCATGTTCTGGCGTGATCCATCAGTTAAGTGATATGTTGCCTAATGTAGATTTTATTATAGTCAATGGAGCAAAATAAAAATATAGAGATCGACTTAAAAAAAGAAGATTTATCAATACTTGAAAGTGCTTTTGAAAGATTCAAAAGCACCTATAGAGTAGACTTTGAAACTAAGATAGTTAATAATAAATATATTATATCAACGGAAGATTTAGACCCCGATTTGGTTTTTAATTTAGGTTATTATTACGGAGCATTACAATTTATAGATAACAACAAGCCAAAGGACTTATAACATTCCTTTGGCTCTAAAGTCTTCTACCATAATACCATAGTTTTTACCAAGGTAGAAAGCATCTTCTTTGGTAAGTTTATCAGATTCTATAGTGGCAAAATAAGTGCCATCACGATTTTCAAAAGCTACAATCTTAATATCCAAATTTCGTATTTTATTGTAATCATCAATTAAATTTTGTATGTCTTCAGGGTCATCCCAAGTTGCAATATCAATTTTCATTTTCTCAAAAGGATTTAAGTTTTACATCATTTAGCACAGCATCAACACATTACATAAAGATGCCTTTTTCTTACAAATATATAATCTGTTATCACAGTTTTTTTAAAATAATCCAGCTGTGGGCTAGCCAAGAAGAAAAGTGGGCTGGCTGATCGGTTATGTCATCGCGGAAATCATTCTTGCCATTTTCTCCTTTGGAATTGGTACGGTAGTAAAAGCCGGTGCGCAGGTATTTGCCCGGGCGATGAGTTACATAGGAGAAATATCCAGATACGATAAGGTTGTAAAAAAATACATTGTTCTACATTTCGATATGAAGGATTTTATTGAAAATACAGAACAATTAATTACTGGATACAGAAAAAATATGCATTAATAAAGCAAGGTATATTTTTATCTCTTTTAGAGGTAATGTTCCAAGCGTATTCAAACCACATAACGGAGTCTTAAAAATGGCTATTCTTCCCGGTGGAGAAGAATTTGCCCGGCTGGTAGCTGCTGCTTATTATATGACCAAAAAAGGAGTCATTGATTTCCAAACCTTCCTGCTTGAACTCAAAGCAAAGAGGATTATTGATGATATCAGTTCGTTATCTGCAAAAGAAAAGTTAACGCTGAAAGATGCTTTTGAGCAAGGAAAGAGTTTGCGTGAAGCCGATCCCGGTTTAATTGACGATTTAGATGCTGCTATTCAGGACGGAAATTTTGCTAAAGCTGAGAAAATCATCAATCAAAAAAAACGGGAATTTAGTTGGTAGCTCTTTGAATAAGATTAAAGGTGCCGGAAATATTGTTTCCGAGCTTACTGAAAAATCAAAAAACCATATAAAATATGGCGATGTAACTATTAAAATAAAGAATTCTCAAACTGGCGAAGTTATTTCCGAAACCACGAGAAAAGTCGCAGATCCTCCAATTAGTGTTCCGACATCTGGAGTAAATGTTCCCAGCTACCTTAGAGACATTACCGAATTAAAATAAATCATTATGGATAATAAATTAATACAAAACTACACTCGTTTGAAACAAGTTTCAGATGAATTAAATCTAAGTTTCGAAACCCAAGATTGGGGAATTATTAATTCCGATGAAAACCGCGTATCAGAATTTATAAGTTTTTTTAATGAGAACTCTGATCTAGAAAGCAGTCTAAAGTATGAAGTTTATGAATTGATTATTGGATTTATACGAAAAACTGATTTCTGAATTCATTCATAAAAAATATAAGCGCGCACAAATCATATTGAGCGTCAGAACCTGACATTGAGAACGCATCTGAAACGATTGAACCGCAAAACAATTTGTTACTCGAAATCTTTGATGATGCTTTATTCAGTAGTGAAGATTTATTTTTGGTGTTGTAAGAAATGATCAATAAAATGATTATTCCCAGCAAGATACTTACACCGCGATCGGAACACTGAAATTTCCATGGTCCTCTTTGTGAATACTTACTTAACGGAGAATTATGCTGGTCCAACCGACGAACAATGGTCTTGATCCGAATTTGGGGTTGATCCGTTTTCCGGATGGGACCAGATATAAAGCAAAACCCTAGAACATTTGATACGCTCCAGGGTTTTCCAAGTTTATGACGCTATAAATTAATAATCAAGATCGTATTTATCCGTCAACATAGCTATAATCTCGTTTTGATTATGAGATGAATCATTGGTTTTAATCAATGCATTATATTCATTTTGAATTTTCACCGCAATGAATGTGTCCTCCCAATGGATCGCATTATTTGGACAGTATTGCTGAACGATACCTTTAAACTGTTTAACATATTGAGCATCGGTGATCGTCTTTGTAAACAATTGGAGCGCCCGTGTGGAAACATCTTTGATAATAATACCTTCTGAATCTTTCCCTCCTATTTTCCAGTCAATTCTATTTCCTAACTTTTTAAGAGAAATGCGATACGAAAAATCCTTATTAGCAATGGAGATACTTAATATATTGTCGTTAAGAGTATGATTTATCATGATGTTACTTTTGTTTCAAGTTTATACCTAGTACCCAACTTTTGGGATTGATTCTTTAAAATTCTTACCGAAATTTTACCGAAACTAAAACTTAGTAAAAAGCAAAAACCCTAGAGCATTTGATACACTCTAGGGTTTTCTAATCTCAACAGCCATATTGAGCTTTTCTTTAATTTTAATCGTGTATGTTAACACTTGCGGTCTGGACGGGACTCGAACCCGCGACCCCATGCGTGACAGGCATGTATTCTAACCAACTGAACTACCAAACCAATTTTCTTGCTCTTACGAACCCAAACAACAGTTTGGTTCAGAAATTGTGTTTCCTTTGGTTAACATACTTACGACTTTTAATTCAAACGCTTTACGTTAAAAGCGTTGCATCGCTTGCGCCATAGCTTCTGCGACGGTGCAAAGATACACTGTATTTTCATTTTAACAAGTGATTCATGAAAAAAAAATCATTTTAATTCTTTCTATCTCCCCATTATTGCTAGAAATCAGCAAATTATTGATTCTAATTCTTTTCAATCTCGTTGAAGAAATTCTTAAAAAACGATAAAATAATATTTACCATGGTAATTATTTCAAAAGTTGTTGTATCTTTGCTTCATCAAACAATCCAAGAAAGGAAAATAACATGAAAACAATCTTCCACTCAGAAAACTCAAGAGGTCATGCCAACCACGGTTGGTTGAATGCGAAACATTCCTTTAGCTTTGCTTCCTGGTACAACCCGGAAAGAGTTCAATTCGGTACGTTACGCGTCTTGAACGACGATACCGTTTCACCGGGAATGGGATTTGGAGCGCATCCTCATGATAACATGGAAATCATCACGATTCCACTGGAAGGAGCAATTGCACATAAAGACTCGATGGGAAACAGTGCAACCATCACCACCGGAGAAATCCAGGTAATGAGCGCCGGAACCGGAATTCAGCACTCGGAATTCAATCCGAACGATGATCAGGACCTGAAATTATTCCAGATCTGGCTCTTCCCGAACAAACGCAATGTGGAACCGCGATATGATCAGCAAAAAATCACCGTGGACGAACATCCGAATGAGTTTGTACAGATTCTTTCACCGAATAAAGACGATGCCGGAGTTTGGATCCACCAGGACGCCTGGTTCAACATGGGGAAATTTACGGAAGACAAAACGCTAACATACGAATTGAAGAACCCGGAGAATGGTTTATATGTGATGCAGGTGGAAGGAAGTTCTGTAATTGAAGGACAGCAATTAAATCGTCGGGATGCATTAGGAATAATGGAAACTTCCTCCGTAACTTTGCATATCACTAAAGGGTCTACCCTCTTGCTCATGGAAGTTCCGATGGAAGTGAAATTGTAATAAAGAAGAAATGAAAAATGCGTTAGCATGGCGTTATGCCACACAGAAATACGATCCTACAAAGAAAATAAGCAACGAGGACATGCAGGAAATTTTGGAAGCCATTAACAGCGCTCCCACTTCCTACGGATTGCAGCCTTTCAGGTTGATACACGTAAAATCTCCGGAATTGCGTGTGCAATTGAGAGCAGCAGCATTCGACCAGTCACCTCTTACGGACGCTTCAGATGTGGTTGTATTCACTGTGAATCGCAATGTACAAGATCAGCACATCGATTCTTACATGCAGCGCATTGCCGAAGTTCGTGAAGTAGAACGCGAAAAACTGAACCGGTTCCAGCAAAATATTGCAATGACCTTATCAAATCTGACCCCGGAGGAGTTGATTGTATGGAATACCAAACAAGCCTATATCGGGCTAGGATTCGGTTTAATTATGGCCGCACATTTAGGCATAGACAGCACTCCGATGGAAGGCTTTCAAAAAGAAAAATACGACGAGATCTTAGGTTTAACTGACGACCATTCGGTCCTGGTTCTAACCTTCGGTTATCGTTCGGATGAAGATCACACACAACATCACAAAAAAGTCCGCAAGACTTTGGAACAATTAGTAACAATAAAGTAAACAATTAAAATTCAATCAAAATGAGTACAACTAAATGGACAATTGACCCTTCTCACAGTGAAGTAGGATTTAGCGTAAAACACATGATGTTTACAAAAGTAACCGGAACTTTCGATGCAGTAGAAGCTACTGTGGAGGCTGAAGACGGATTCAAAAATGTATCTATTGAAGCAAAAATTGACACAGCTTCGGTTAATACACGTAATGAACAGCGTGACGGACATTTAAAGAGCGGAGATTTCTTCGATGTTGAAAATCACCCTCAGATTACGTTCAAAGCAGAACTTCCCGAATTGAAATCAGGTAAGATCGAAGGTGAATTTTCTCTTCACGGAGTAACGAAACGCATTCCTTTGGAGATCGAATTCCACGGGGAAGGAAAAGATCCATGGGGAAATGAAAAAGCAGCTTTCAGTTTTGAGTCATCCATCAACCGAAAGGATTTCGGTTTAACCTGGAACTCTGCTCTTGAAACAGGAGGTGTATTGGTTGGAGAAGACGTGAAACTGCGCGGAGAAATCCAATTGGTAAAAGGATAAGATCACACCACAAAATACAATTAAAGGACGTCGCTGACGTCCTTTTTTATTTCCCGCAGATACACAAATTTTAGTGAGATACCTACCGGTCGTCTCTTTTTGAATACGCAGGGCGACTGGTAAGCGCCCCTTATTTATTTGTGCATTGCGGTATAGAAAAAGTCTCAATATCAAGGCACGCGATGCCTCGCGTGCCAACAAAAAACGGCCACTCTTTCGAATGACCGCTTTTAACTTTTTAAAAGAAACCCAGTTCTTAGTTCTTCACAATTCTTTCGATGGAAGTTCCTAAGTCTGTTTTAATTCTCAGCGTATAAACTCCTCTTTCATACCCACTAAGATCAATCTGATCCCCGGACTTAATCTGAGTTGTCTGAACCAATTTTCCTTGAACATCCATTACTTCAACAATCGCTGAAGAAGCATCCATCGTCACGATTACAATATCGTGAGTTGGGTTTGGATGAACCGAGATCGTAGAGATCATATGCTCTTTCACTCCAACGTTGTCAATCACTACGCAGTTTGTAGTATCCGAACATGTTCCGTTTGATACTACTGCTGCATACGTACCATTTACAGTTGCTGTAAATGTTTGTGCAGTAGCACCAGCGATCGGAGTATTCGTTGTACAGTTGATCCACTGGTAAGTTGTACCTGCAGAAGCTGTAACCGTAGCATCTCCATTATCTGTTGCAGTTGCAACGAACGGTGTGATCGTTAAGTTCAAAGTAACAACTGAATCACATCCTGCTGCATTTGGAATGGTATCGTTATAC
>CAMLDR010000125.1 GCA_946478775.1 uncultured Flavobacteriales bacterium | reverse complement strand
CTTTTGCTTCCAGTAAAACCGGAGCGCCGACCCCGTTGCTTCGCATATCGTAATAAGGTTTCCAGGATGCTTTGTGGGTGATGTAAGTGAAATCGAAATTCACGGTTCCTGCTTTCTCTACATCGAGTTCCACTTCTACTTCCGTGTAGTTCACCACCGGCAGACCCTTGCGTGTATTGATTTCCTGTTCGATGGTGTTGATCTTGCGGACAACGGCTTCAATCTCGGAATCCAATTGCGATTTGCGGGTATTGATTTCTGAAAGTTTTGCGTGGAAGAAGGTCGAGGCTTCTTTCAGTTCAGCGATTTTCATAGCTTGCTGCTGACTGCTCAAACTGTTGTTTTTCAGTAAAAGCTGTTCGTCCAGGAGCAATACTTTGTATTCGTCTCGGAGAGCGCGTTCCTGTTTTTCCAATACCTTCTTGCGGTCGTTTTTTTCGTTCAACTCGGTTTCGGCAATGGTTTTATCATCAAAGTTCTTGCGGGTGCGTATGCTCAGGATCGTTGCAAATTCGGAACATTTTAACTGGATCGAACTCGGATCTAAGAAATCGGTCATTTTCTGGAAAACAACGACTTGCTTACCCGTGCTCAAATTCAATTCTTTGGAATGTTCCACCTGTGCGCCTTCCTTGAAAACGGTCACTTTTTGGATCATTGCCTCCGCTTTGGTTTCTTTCTGTCCCCAGCCGAATAAGGGGAGAAGCAGGATGCTCAATATTAATTTATTCATAGTTAGAGGTAAAAAAAAACGTACCTAAGAAGGTACGTTTAAGTCGTTAATTCGTTCAATGGGGATTAAAGTTTTACCGGTAAGATCAGTTTGCTTAAATCAATTTCATAAATATCGATGCTGCTTTTCTTATCGTTAACGGTCAAACCGCTCAAATAAGCTTTGCCTAATTCTTTGTAGATAACAAAATGAGTATCGTCGTTCACCGAATTCACCAATGGGCCTAAGTTCTTCGCTTTTGTCCAGCCTGTTCCGGTGTTTTCAGATACAAACACATCCAATCCGCCCATTCCTACATGGCCTTCAGAACTGAAGAACAGGAATCGTCCGTCGGGTGAAATGTAAGGAGTTGTTTCACGCATATCGGTGTTGACACTGTCACTTAAGATTTTTGCTTCTCCCCAGGATTTTCCGTTGCGTTGAACCACGTAAATATCTGTTGAGCGCTTGTCGCCTTTTCTGTCGGAAACAAAATACATGGTATTTCCGTCAGCGGTTAAAGTTGCAGAACCTTCGAAAAAGCTGGTATTGATAGATTTGTTCGGGATTACTTTCGGAACGTTCCATTTTCCTTTTTTCGTGAACTCCACTTCCGCCAGATCCGAAGAACCGGTTACTTTTTTAGCACTTGTTGCTGTGTTGTTGATCGTAATGATTGATTTCAAACCGTCTTTGGAAAGCCACGACATGGATTCAAAGCCAGGTCCGTTGATACGCTCCACGTTATTGGAGACGCTGTCGTACTTCAACATTTTTTGGTTCCAGACACCTGTGTAAACGTCTTCGAAATACTCCTGGTCATCCGGGTTCATCAATCCTCCTGTGGTATTCGCTCTTCTGGAAGTGAAATAAATGCGCTTTCCGTCTGCAGTGAAAACCGGGGAATAATCATTGTACCCCGAATTAACATCACCCATTAAAGGCAATCTCAGGTTTGCGGTTCCTTTATGTTGTTTAGCAAATCGAACAGAAGCCAGTTTGTTTTCCGTATTCAAATCTTTTGCTCTTGCTTTTGAAAGAAGTGTCAATGCCTTTTCAAAATACTGCTCTGCTTCATCCAGTTCGTTCATATTATGGCATGCAACTCCGAGTATGTCGTATACTTCCGCATCTACATCGTCCGGTCCTTTTGCAATAGCGTCCAAACCGTATTGTTTCGCATACCCAAAGTTTTTCAAACGGGAGTGGCAATAGGAGATCCAGTAAGCGGCTTTCCAGGAATTGGGGTCCTTAATTGCTGCTTCACGGAATACCAATAAAGCTTCACGGATTTTGTTTTCTGTAACCAATTGTTTTCCCTGGTCGATTTTGATCAATGCTGCGGATTTGTCAATGATTCCCGTTACGCTATCTTTTGAAATAGAATTGAAAGCGAACGATTTAGTCGCACATAGTAGTAATAATAAAGTTCCAAACAGGATTTTCATATGTTGATGTTGTATAATTCGAAGACAAAGTAATATAAAAAATTCATACTTCGACTACGCTCAGTATCCTTTTAAATTCAAAATGCTATCAAAAACATTTCGGTGACTGAGCGGAGTCGAAGGCCCGAAATATTATCCGATTGTGTTTTCAACAAAGGCATCTTTCGAGCGTGTTTTCAGGTCCAAAAGATCATGCATGGCAATGGTAGCAGCAACAATGGCCCATATCGGAGCGAAGGATGCGCAGAACCAAAGTCCCAGGTTGGTAAAGAAAGTAAGCATGAACTGCCCGGGATCGGCATGGAATCCCGACCAGTCGAAAAGGGTGTTCAGATCAATGAAATTCCAGATCAAAATGGAATAAACAGATCCGATAGAAAGGGCGATCCCGCGGTTTTCACGAGCCAGTTGCGTACTTTCCTGAACGTTCATTTGCAGTCTTTCGTGAATGTAGTCCATGAAAGAGAATCCATAGTAATAGAAACTGATGAAGAACAAAATATGGCGCACCGGACTGCTGTTGAAATCCCCCCATCCGATGATCCCGACCAGGAAAATAACGGTGAAAAAGAAAACTTCCCACATGATATTCCGGATCCCGATCTTCAATCCTCTTTTGATATCGTTGATTAATTGATTGAAGTTGAAACGATAGCGATTGCCGGTCAGAACAAATTCTACTTTCTGGGAAATTTTCGAAAATAGCGGAGCCAGCAAGATTACGACCAGGTATTTTGCAAAGCGCATGAGTGTAGTGGCAATCAGTATTTCGAACATTAATTTGATCAGGTACCAGATAATACCATTCATGCTGGTGACGGTTGCTTTCGGTTCATGCAGATGGATCATGAAACCTAACTGGTAAATACCCAGCATCAATATCGCCGGGATAATAATGTAGAAATACAACTTGTAATCGATGATTAAGCGAAATGCTTTGATGTAAGCTTTGTAACCGATGAAAAGGTTCTTGATGAATCGCATACCCAAATTTAGTGAATAGAAATCAGGCAGTAGACAATAGTAGATTACTTTTATATCTCACCAGCAAAAAAACTATTCACTAAATGGCTATTGCCTATTCACTATTTGGTATCTTTGCACCTTTCAAAATGAAACTATGAGTAATTCAATGTCCCTCACTTCGTTAACAGCAATTAGTCCCGTAGATGGACGTTACCGCTCAAAAGTTAGCGAGCTGGCCCCTTATTTTTCCGAATTCGGACTGATCAAATACAGGGTTCATGTGGAGGTTGAATACTTCATTGCTTTGGTTGAAGCAGGAATTGGCCCTTTAAAGGATGTTCCGACTGCTGTTTTTCCAAAATTAAGAGCAATCGTTACTTCTTTTTCCGAAGCGGATGCGCTGGCGATCAAGGATATTGAGAAAACTACAAACCACGATGTGAAAGCGGTTGAGTATTTTCTAAAAGACAAAATGCAGCACCTCGGATTGGAAAACTACCTGGAATTTATCCATTTTGGTTTGACTTCCCAGGATATCAATAATACCTCTATCCCTTTGAGTTTGAAGGAAGCTGTGAGTGAGGTGTATATTCCTTCGTTGAATGAATTGATCGGGGTATTAAAAGGATACATGAACGATTGGTCGGGAATTGCTTTACTTGCAAGAACTCACGGTCAGCCTGCTTCTCCAACAGTTTTGGGAAAAGAAATAGGCGTTTTTGTTTACCGTTTGGAAACACAACTGGAGGTTTTGAAAACCATTCCTTATGCGGCTAAATTTGGTGGTGCAACCGGAAATTTCAATGCACACCAGGTTGCTTTTCCGCAAACGGATTGGGTGGCATTCTCCAATAAATTTGTGAATGAACAGTTGGGATTGACAAGAAGTCAGCTGACAACTCAAATTGAGAATTACGACCAATTGGCTAATTTATTTGACTGCCTGAAACGCATCAATACGATCATTTTGGATTTGGACCGCGATATGTGGACTTACATTTCAATGGAATACTTCAAGCAAAAATTGAAGGAAGGTGAAGTGGGTTCTTCAGCCATGCCGCATAAAGTAAATCCGATCGATTTCGAAAATTCGGAAGGGAATATCGGGATTGCGAATGCATTGTACGAGCATCTGGCGGCTAAATTACCGGTTTCCAGATTGCAGCGCGATTTGACGGACTCAACGGTCCTGAGAGCCATTGGGATGCCGCTTGCCCATTCATTGATCTCTTTCAAGGCAACGATTGCCGGTTTGAAGAAATTGCTTTTGAACGAAGCAGCCATTCAGCAGGACCTGGAAGATAACTGGGCTGTTGTAGCCGAGGCAATCCAAACGATTTTAAGAAGTATCGGTTTCCCGAAACCTTATGAAGCATTGAAAGGCCTGACTCGTAAAAATGAAAAGGTAACCCGGCAAACGGTTCATGATTTTATTGATACCCTGGAGGTTGAAAATGCCATGAAGGAACGACTGAAAAAAATCACTCCTTCAAATTATACCGGAGTTAAACTGGTATAGAATTCTTTTAGTATATTACAGAAAAAAAGCCTTGCGATTTATTCTGTTCATTTTTTTTCTTTCGCTGCATTATTTTTCCAGCGGACAAATACCTCCGCAAATAGATTGGGGGCCTGAGAATTTGGGTCGTGCAAATACACTTGCCATTCTGCCAAAGGACAACGGCAGCTTTTTTACTTTTCATTACGGCAATGCTTCGTTAATGCCTTCTGCTAAAATTTCCCGCTTCGAGAACGGAAAAGAGATCTTTGCCAAGCGGATAGAGCCGAGAATTGAACAGAAAATGGTGACTTTGGAAGATATGTTCCTGTTCTCTAATCGGTTATTCGGACTTTTTTCAGATAAAATCGGTGCATCCGTTACCTTGTATATGCAGGAGTACGATGATGATGCAGATCCATTTGGACCACCCATAGTGGTTGCTTCTTATGTAGTTCCGAAAGGCTGGAGCAGAAATGTTTTAGTAACAACAAAAGTTTCACCTGAAAGCAATTTCCTGGTTGTAGACTACCTGATCCCGGCTAAAAAAGAAACGTACGATCGTTTTGGATACAATATTTTAACTGATAAAATGATTTCCGTGCGTGAAGGAGAATATGAAATCCCGTATGATTCCAAGGTTTCGTCAGTGGAAGCCAGGCATTTGACCGATAAAGGGGATTATTTCCTGGGCATTTCCGTTTTTTCCAAAGCATATTACAGTATTTGGAAAGATTTTGGTCAGGTGGATAAATCTGTTCTGATTCATATGAGTCCGGAAGATTCCCTGAGAATGTACGAATTGGACCTGGAACAGCGGAAAGTCTATAATTTTGTGCTTAATTCAAACGATACAGCGGTAGTAATTTCCGGCACCTGGGGAGATGAAGACTCGAAAGGAGCAAAGGGCGTTTTTTATTCGTCTTTCTCGTTTCTGTCAAACAAAATTGAAGTGCCCTGGTTCCTGGAGTTCCCGCCCGAAATCCTGGAGCAGGAAAATCCACAGTCCGATGATATCTACAGTTATCAGAACATCAACAGTGAATTGCTGAATTATGCTTTCCGGAACGTGGTTTTACTTCCGGATGGATCGATTAATGTACTGGCAGAACAATACTACATTTATGAAGTAAATACCACCGATTCAAGAGGGATGAACCAGGTTACCAATTATTACAACTACAATGACTGCATTGTTTATTCGATCTCAAAAGAGGGAGTGCTCAATTGGTTCCGAAAAATTCCCAAAAAACAAGAGTCGGTAAACGATTTTGGTCAGTTTTCTTCTTTAATCAGTTATACCAGTAAGGGAAATCTGGTCCTGTTCTTTAACGATCATGCTCAGAATTATGATCCGATCGGAACGTATTTGGGAACGCGGGTCCCATTCTCCAATACATTGAGATACAAAGACTATTGCCTGGCGAAAGCGACTATAAATCTTGAAACAGGTGAAACACAGCGCCATTTGTTCTCCACTTTTGATGCGATTGAAGCGTTTGTCTGCCTGAAACTTTCCTGCGTGAATTATAAAACGCACCAGGTAATTTTTGCCGCTTCCAGCAAAAAAGATAAATACGGTTTCCTGACTTTCGAATAATTGGTTACCCCTTGCTTCGCTGGAAAACACGAATAATCCGCAGCAGGATAAACATACCGACTCCGACCAATGCAAAGTAGCCGATAAAATCTCCTAACAGTTGGTAAAGTGTTCGCTTGGAATTTAATTGAATGGTGTAATTAAACTGATCTTTCACCCACCATTTTGTTTGCTTCAGAACTTCTCCGCGATTGGAGATAATTCCCGATGTACCGGTATTGGCTGATCGAACCACGTATTTATTGTTTTCAATGGCTCTCAGGCGCGCGAATTGAAAATGCTGTTTATAACCGGGAGTGTCCTTCCACCAGCCGTCATTGGTGATAATTGCAATAAACTGAGATCCATTTTTTGCCTGTTTTGCCATAAAACCTCCATAGACGGATTCGTAACAAACCACAGGTGAGAATTTCACCCGGTTCTTCTCAAATATTTTTGGTCCGGTTTCGGTTCCTAAACTGCCTGAACCACCTTCCATTTCAACGGCCAGTTCTTCCAGGAAAGGGAATAATCCAACAAATGGAATTTTCTCTACTCCCAATACCAGTTTTGATTTGTGGATTATTTTCGGATTGGGCGTATTGTCGAAAAGAACGGAAGAATTGTAATCTTCTACATAAGCATTTAATTGGGGAATGAATTTGCTGGCGGCGGAATTTTTATGATCAAATACCTGGAATGTGGAAGCTCCGATTAGCAGGCCTGCGTTTGCCCATTTTGCGCGATGCTCATTGATCATGTGGAAAAAGACTTCTTTCCGTAAACCGGTTTCGTAAATTTTAGAAGTGGGATAAAGTGATGTCTCAGGCGCGATAACTAATTGCGTTTCTTTGGTAATTGCCTTGTCTGCCTGATCCAATAAAATTTGCAGCTGCTCTTCATTTCCCAAAACGAATTTTTCTCCGTACGGGTCCAGGTTTGGCTGTATAATTGCCACATTATAAGGTGTTCCCTGTGTGCTTTTTGAGAAGTATAGGATCCATGAAAAACTCAGCGGAAGGAGAAGCATGACCAGGGAAAGAATGAAGTAAGTGTTTTTGAAAAAGTTTTTTGGCTGAATGAGCAACTTATAAAAAAGAAGGTTCATGACCAAAATCCAAAGTGATCCTCCCAAAACTCCGGTAATGGAATACCATTGTACCCAGGAAGCTCTCGGAGCAAATACATTCCCCAAAGTCAGCCACGGCCAGGAAAGTTCCCAGTGAAAATGTAAGAATTCAAAACCCAGCCAAACACATATGAGGATTGGCCCGTTCCATTTTGTACCCAGTTTTCGTTTCAGTAAATGATAGCATAAGAAGGCTAAAGCCATTAATAAACTATTGGCAAAAAAAGCCATGTAGGCTCCTTCCGGGCTTGCATTATAAACCCACCAGGTGGTACCGATATTGTAAATGAAAAACGTTAAATATGCCTGCAGAAAGAGACCGAATGCCTTGCGTTTGGTATGAAACCAGGACTCGACCAATAGCAATGGAATCCAGGCAATGAAGGTTAAAGGTGTTAAACTCCCTGTTTCAGGAAATGAAACCGTTAACAATATACCGGATAAGATACTTAGTAACCAGCGATTTACTCTTTGGTGAATGATTTTTTCTATCATAAGCCAAAATTACAATTTGTTTGTTGATGACGATCCGGTTTCGATAAATGCCTTGAAAAAATAAAGAAGAATAGCATGAGACTGTCTTGAAAAAGAAATGGAGACCTGTAAAATACGCATTCAGGAACGAAGCAAAATAAGTATAGCGAGTATATCGGAGTATAAACTCATTGAGGCAATGTGAGATACAATTCGATCAATATCCTGATTCAGGAATGTTAAAAAAGGATTAATTTTTAAAAAAAGATAACCCAGGAGTCTTTTTTTCGTCAACTTTGCAAAACTGAACTAAATTAATCATTTAATGAACAAGCATTTCATTAACTGTTTGAACTTTACTGCTGCGTTATTCTTTTTATCTGCATTTACAGCGTATAGTCAACAGTTAGAAGGACATGAAGATCATGTCCATATCAATCCCAATGTTTCGGGAGTAGGGTCTTCAACCATCGTTTATCACTTAAATTCACCTCTTGAAACTAAGGTTTTAGCTGAGCTGGAAACTTACATGGAATCCCTGAATGCAATCGCTCAGGTCGATATCAATGGTCCCGATATTTCTATCCAGTTTAAACATGTTACTACTCATGAATCAATTCGTTTGTTTATTGAACGGATGGAAATGTTGTACATCTATAAAAATTCAAAAACAAACTAAATCGAATACCACCTCTCTCCGTTATGAAAAATAATATTCTTAGGAGTTTTCTCCTATTGCCTATATGCTTGCTACTAAATCATTCAGCCTTTTCACAAGGTGGTGAGGATATGGTTACTTCAAGTTTTTCTCCGATTACACTGCCATTTAATTCTTTGGGTTCAACAGTTTTTGCGGCAAATAATTATGATGGTCCTGGATCAGCCTATGACGACGGACCTGATTGGTGTTATTATTTTTGTGTTCCTACTGATGCGACGGTTTGGGTAACGTTGAGTTTTACTCCCGGAGGAACGGCAAACCCGGTTGCTCCGCAGGTTAGTATTGTTGACGCAGACACTGGGTATGTTCAAGCTCAAACTCAAGTTTTTGGTGATGATTCGGGGACTTATGGAATCCCATTTAATCCAGTTGGAGGCCACTGTTACTATGTACTGGTGGACAATGGTGGTTTAATAGGTTTCGATTATGCCATCCAGATCACAACTACAGTTCCGGCACATCCTGCAAGTCCAACACAACCTGCTTGCACCAATATCGGGTTTGATTCGGGTTCAACTACCGGATGGCAGGGATCCTGGGGACATTCCATGCAGATCGGTTCAAGTTCCGATTTAACACCAATTTATACACCGATGTTCTTCACAATGAACTCCGGACAGCATGATATTACAATCGGAGGAGTTGATATCCAGGCGCCAATCAGCCGGGTTTGTCCGTTAATTCCCGGAAACACCAATTCAGTTCGTTTGGGCGATGGTCCGAACGGGGCATTTGGCGGCTCGAGAATTGAACAAAAATTCCAGGTCACCTCTTCCAATGCCTTGTTTACCTATTATTATGCGGCGGTACTCCAAAATGCTTACAATATTGATTCCATTGGAGATACGATTCCACATCTTCCCCAGGAACAGCCTTATTTCCAGATCGATGCACAGGATTGTTTCGGAAACCCGATTGCCTGTGGAAATCTTTTGGTAACAGGTGGTCCCGGGATTCCAGGGTTCACTCAAATTGGTAATTCGGGGGTGTTTTGGAAGAACTGGACACCGGTAATGCTGGATTTAACACCTTACATCGGTTCATGTATTACTATTCGGTTTACAGCAGGTGATTGTTCCCAGGGTGCGCATTATTCTTATGCTTACCTGGATGCAACTTGTGCGCCAATGGAGATTGTTTCGCCACCGGATGTTTGTCAGTTTCAAACTTCTACCTTAACTGCACCGGTTGGAGCGGCAGGTTACTCCTGGATAGAAACTTCCAATCCGGGAACGGTGCTCGGAACATCGAATACTTTATCTATTACACCAACTACAACAGGAACGTTTACTTACCAATGTACGCTGACTTCATTGGTTGGTTGTAATTCAACGGTAACAACTACTGTAACGGTAGTTCCGGGTCCGGATATTACCACTACGAACCCTGCGGCGGTTTGCTCACCGGCAACCGTTGACTTAACAGCGCCCGGAGTTACTACCATTAATGTAGGTTCCGGAACGCTGGAGTATTTCTCCGATGCGGCTTGTACAGTGCCACTTGCATCTCCGAATGCTGTTACAACGAGCGGAACTTATTATGTCCGGCTTTCGAGTCCGGGTGGATGTTCTGATGTGGAACCGATTGTGGTATCTTATACTTCTTTACCTGTTCAATTCACGAGCAATGTAACGGAAGGATGTACTTCTGCGATCATTACCTTCACAAATTCCAGTTCATCTTCTGCCAATTGTGTGTGGACATTTGAAGGAGGCGGAACGCAAGTAGGCTGTGGATCAGTTACTCAGCAATACAATACTCCGGGAACGTATGACGTGACTTTGACGGTGACTGACGCAAGTGGTTGCACAGGATCTGTAACACAGACTGATATGATTACGATTTCTTCGCAAGTGCATGCTTCATTCGGAGTAAATGTTTACGAACAAACCGTTTTGTATCCGGTATTTAATTTTACCAATAACTCCACGGGTGCAACATCCTATGTTTGGGAATTCGGTGACGGAATAACTTCTGCGGTAACGAGTCCTACGCATACATACGCAAACTCGCCGGGAGTGTATCATGTGGTTTTACACGCTTACAACGATGAAGGTTGTTACGATAGTGCAGTAGTAGTAGTTTCGGTAGTTGACGATCTGATTTTCTATGTGCCGAATACTTTCACACCGGATGGAGATGAGTTTAACAATGTGTTCTTCCCTGTGTTCAGTTCCGGATTTGACGGACAGAATTACACTTTACTGATCTTTGATCGTTGGGGAGAAGTGATCTTTGAATCACACGATTTAGCATTTGGCTGGGACGGAACCTATATGGGACAGTTGTGTAAGGAAGGTGTTTATACCTGGAAAATAGATATTAAAGCGCGGGATAAAGACAAGCGCTTCGAATATATAGGGCATGTGAATCTTTTGAAGTAAAATCAGATTCAAAATAAAATGGTAGGGACGTGAGGTATCGCGTCCCTTTTTTTGCTTCGGTCAAATGGCTGCTTCTTTAAACCTTCCATAAGCAACAAAACCTGCAATAATCCCGAAGACCACATTGAAACCGATTTGAGAAGCTTCTCCTCGGTAGATATGAAAAATGCTGGCACTGATCATTAATAAGACGATTCCGAATGCTGCAATTGCCGTTAATACCGGTTTAAATCTGAATAAAGAAGGGATAATTACGCCTAAAGCACCGAGCAGATCAATAAGACCTATAACCCTTACGAATGATGGAGAAATTTCGCCTGTCCATGCCCACATGGTTTCTAGTTTTGAGATAGGTTGAAATAATTTAAGGAATGCTGCCCAAATTAAAGTAAGGGCAAGAAGGATCTGTGCAATCCATAATAAAACGTGTGTTGATTTTTTCATTGTTTGCTTTGATTTTAATTGTTGGATAAAAGTATGTAGGTTTGCTATCCAAATGAAAGCACTTTCCTTTTGGATAGCACTATCCAATCTGGAAGCAATGGATTAAATCAGGAATTATGTTGTCAACAGGAGGATGTCCCAAGAATATTTTGTCGATCAAGGATGCGCTGGAAGCAGTGGAAGGAAGGTGGAAATTACTGATATTATTCGCTTTGTCTTCCGGACCTAAAAGATTCAAAGAATTGGGAAGGGAAGTTTCCGGAATTACGGATAAGACTTTGTCGCGCGAATTGAAATTACTGGAATCCAATAAACTCATTACCAGGGAAGTGTTTGATACATTTCCGCCAACCGTTCAGTATACCATCACAGATCATGGGAAATCCCTGGAGAAAGTGATTGAGGAATTACATTATTGGGGTCTGGCTCATCGAAAAGAAGTTTTAGGAAAATAAAAAAATGTGGGCACGCGATTAATCGCGTACCCACATTTTTTCCGACAGCTTAAAACAAAAATGGATGTCCACCGCAGCGGACACCCATTTTTTTATCATTTAGTGATATCCTATTGGAAAATCACATTCATTTCTACACGTCTGTTTTTCTGACGGCCTTCCGGCGTTGCATTCGTTGCGACTGGTTTGGTTTGACCATACCATTCCGCTTTCAATCGAGTTACATCCACACCTTTGCTGGCTAAGTACTTCTTAACTGATTCAGCACGGTCTTTAGAAAGTTTCATATTTTTCTTAGGATCCCCTTTGCTATCTGTGTGACCAGCGATTTGTAGTTTCCACTCTGGTTTCTTGATTAACAATGCTGCCAAATCATCCAATGATTTAAATGAAGTTGCAAGAATGACCGCTTTGCCTGACTGGAATTCTAAGTTTTCGAATGCAGTATTCAGGATTTCCTGTTCTTCCTTCGCAATCTTAGGACAACCGCGGTTTTCAATTACACCCGGTATTGTCGGACAATCATCGTCTTTATCGTACAATCCGTCGCCATCTGTATCCGGCCAAGGACAACCTTCATTTTCTTTCGAACCGTAAATGGTAGGACATTTATCTACATTGTCGAACAGTCCGTCGTTATCCGTATCAGGACAACCCTGGTAAGCCAATGGACCAGGAAGATCCGGACAAGCATCTTCAGAATCCTGGATTCCGTCGCCATCTCTGTCAGGACAACCATTGAAAGCAGGAACACAATTCACAGAAGGACAGCAGACATTATGATGAATAAGTCCATCTAAATAAGTATAAGGACATCCTCTGTATGCTGCGTAACCA
>CAMLDR010000124.1 GCA_946478775.1 uncultured Flavobacteriales bacterium | reverse complement strand
CAAGAAAGTTTCTACAGTGAATTGTGTATATTTGAAACGCTAATAAACGAAAAAACATGGCAATTGATTCAAAAGAATTGGAATTCAATAAGAACGACGATGAAATGAGGCTGAAGATCTCCCGAATGGAGTCTGAATTAGCTTCCATTATGAAAGGAGGCGGTGAAAAACGGATCGCTGCACTTCATGAAAAAGGAAAAATGACAGCCCGTGAGCGAATTGACATGCTCCTTGATGCGAATACCCCGCGCTTTGAGGTAGGTGCTTTTGCCGGAATGGGAATGTATAAAGAACACGGCGGCTGCCCTTCTGCAGGAGTGGTTATTGTGATCGGGAAAGTTTCCGGAAAACAATGTATCGTTGTTGCAAATGACGCCACTGTGAAAGCCGGGGCCTGGTTCCCCATTACAGGTAAGAAAAACTTACGTGCACAGGAAATTGCCATGGAGAATAAACTCCCGATCATTTACCTGGTGGATTCTGCCGGAGTTTACCTTCCGATGCAAGACGAGATCTTCCCGGACAAAGAACATTTCGGACGTATTTTCAGAAACAATGCCGTCATGAGTTCCATGGGAATTACGCAAATTGCTGCCGTAATGGGAAGCTGTGTTGCCGGTGGCGCTTACCTTCCGATTATGTCGGATGAATCCCTGATCGTAGATAAAACAGGAACCATCTTCCTTGCCGGATCTTACCTGGTGAAAGCTGCTATCGGTGAAAACATCGATAACGAAACACTGGGTGGAGCAACGACACATACGGAAATTTCGGGTGTGTGCGACTACAAAGTAGCCAACGACGAAGAATGCCTGATGACGATCCGCAAAATGATGAGCCAGATAGGCGCATCGGAATCTGCCGGATTTGACCGCATTGAGTCCATTGCTCCGAAAGAAGATGCAAAGAAAGTTTACGGTATTTTACCTTTCGAACGAGCAAAACCATACAATGTTCATGACATTTTGGACTGTATTTTTGACGAAGGAAGCTTAACAGAATATAAAAGCGATTACGGTAAAACGATCGTTTGTGCATACGCACGTTTGGATGGCTGGAGCGTTGGCATCGTAGCAAACCAGCGCGAATTGTCTAAAAACGCAAAAGGTGAAATGCAGTTTGGCGGTGTGATTTACAATGATTCTGCCGATAAAGCTGCACGTTTCATCATGAACTGCAATCAAAAGAACATTCCGTTGATCTTCTTCCAGGATGTTTCCGGGTTCATGGTTGGCTCCAAATCGGAGCATGCCGGAATTATCAAGGACGGAGCTAAAATGGTCAATGCGATGGCGAATTCGGTTGTTCCGAAATTCACGGTAATTGTTGGAAACTCTTACGGAGCAGGGAATTACGCCATGTGCGGAAAAGCTTATGATCCAAGATTAATTGTTGGCTGGCCCACAGCTGAAGTAGCTGTAATGAGCGGTGCGGCGGCGGCTAAAACCCTCTTACAGATTGAAGTTGCTTCGTTGAAAGCACGTGGTGAAGAAGAAATTACCCCGGAAAGAGAAGCCGAACTTTACAATGCGATCAAATCGCGTTACGACGAACAAATTTCTCCGTATTATGCGGCTTCACGCTTGTGGCTGGACGCCATCATCGATCCGGCTAAAACACGCGAGTTCTTATCTGTTGGAATTGAAATGGCAAGCCATAAAAAAGCGGAGAAACCATACAATGTTGGAGTAATACAAACTTGAATAATTACGAATTACGAATGCCCAATTACGAATTAAAGAAATAATTCAGGTCATTCCAATTCGGAATTAATAATTAGTAATTAGTAATTGAAAAAAGATGCATTTAGATTGGCAATTTAAACCTTACAAAGAACTAACACTGAATGAGTTTCACGACATTATTGCGTTGAGACTGAAAGCTTTTGTAGTTGAACAAAACTGTACTTATCTGGACCTGGATGGAAAAGACAAGAAAGCCTATCACCTGCTTTTGCGTGATGGAAAAGGTGACGTCATTGCTACGGCACGTATCCTGCATCCGGGAATTTCTTATCCGGAAGTGGCAATTGGGCGTGTGGTTTTGACCAACGATTGTCGTGGAAACGGTGTTGGAATTGAACTGATGGAAAAATGCATTCAATTCGTTCACGAAGAATTTGGAAAAGTTCCCATTCGAATTTCGGCTCAAAAACACCTTGAAAAATTCTATAATAAATCCGGATTTGTATCTACAGGAAAAGAATACTTTGAAGATGAAATCCCGCATGTTGAAATGCTTTTAAACCCTGAAAACAATGGTTAATAAAATATTGCCGCTAGCGGTTGTCACCCTTTCATTGGCCGCTTGTCAGCCAAAAACAGTTGCCGAAGCTCCGGAAAAAGCTGCTGCCTCTACTCCTGAAACGACTTCAAAGCCTACAAGTATTGACGTTTCCTATATGGATCTTTCCGTGAAGCCGCAGGATGATTTTTTCCAATTCGCGAACGGAACCTGGTGCAAGAACAATCCTGTTCCCAACACAGAATCCCGCTGGGGAAGCTTCAATGAGTTGGATAAACGAAATAAGGCCACACTGAAGGAAATTCTTGAAACTGCAGCCGGTTCCAAAACGAAATCCTCCGGAAGCCAGGACCAGTTATTGGGCGATTATTACACTTCGTACACCGATATGAATGTCCGCAATGCTGCCGGAGTTAAACCTTTGACAGACCGTTTGGCCAAGATCTCTGAAATGAAATCAAAAGACGAATTGGTAGGTTTAATTGCGCAACAGCATCAATTCGGAGTTGAATCTGTTTTCAGTTTCGGGATCGGACAAGACCTGAAGGATGTGGATAGAAATGTGGCTTATTGGGGACAAGGAGGAATTGGTTTGCCGAATCGGGATTACTATTTCCAGGAAAACAAGCAATCCATCCGCGACGCTTACATTTTGCACATTCAGAAATCCTTTCAGTTATTGGGTGATTCGGAAGATGCAGCAAAAAGAAAAGCAAGTGATATTTTCAACTTTGAGAAAGAATTGGCCGGTGCTATGATGACTCCTGCTGAATCGCGCCTTCCCGAAAAGACTTACAACAAACTATCGTTAGACCAGTTGGTAAAGTCCATGCCTAAATTTGACTTTGAAGCCTACCTTTCAAAAATCGGATGCGAACACTTTGATTCACTGATCGTTGGACAGCCTGACTTCGTGAAACAAATTAACACCATGATGGATAAAGTTTCCTTCCAATCCTGGAACAATTACCTGTCCTGGTGCACCATCAATGCGTATGCCGGAAAATTGGATGACAAATGGGTAAAGCACAATTTTGACTTCTACAGTGGCGTTTTAAGCGGTACCAGTACAATGAAACCAATCGAAGAACGCTGCATCGACGAAATCACAGGATCAACTTTAGCTGAATTACTTGGAAAAGCCTTCGTAGAGAAAAATTTCTCCGAAAATGCTAAAAACCGGGTCAATACCATGGTCGACAATTTGCTGGCAAGTTTCAGAATGCGTATTCAGGGCTTGGATTGGATGTCGGACAACACGAAAAAAGAAGCTTTGGCAAAATTGAATGCTATCGGAAGAAAGTTAGGTTTCCCGGACGAGTGGAAAAGCTACAAAGGATTGGTTATCAGTCCGGTAGACTATGTTGCGAATACCGACAACAGCAGGAATTTCTCCTTTAAAGAAAACCTGGAAAAGCTTCACAAACCAGTAAACCGCAAGGAATGGGAAATGCCTGCACACTTGGTGAATGCATACTACCACCCGCTTTTGAACGAAATTGCATTCCCGGCAGGAATCATGCAGCCTCCTTTCTTTGACGAGAATGCAGAAGACGCTGTGAACTACGGAAGAATCGGAATGGTCATCGGACACGAGTTCACTCACGGATTTGATGACAACGGTTCCAAATTCGCCGCTGACGGAAGTTACAACGACTGGTGGCAGGATACAGACAAAGCGAAATTCGTGACTAAAACAGAAATCCTGGGAAAAACTTTCAGCTCCTTCTGTCCTATTTCAGACAACTGCGTAAACCCGGAATTAACGATGGGAGAAAACATTGCAGATTTAGGAGGATTAACAATGGCCTATTACGCCTACACCCTGACGGATGATTTCAAGAAAAATATCATTATTGACGGTTACACTCCGGCTCAGCGTTTCTTTATTTCTTATGCACAATTGTGGAAGATCAACTATACGGACGCCGAACTGAAGAAAAGAATCGCAACGGATCCGCATTCACCTGGAATGTACCGTGTAAACGGACCTTTGATGAATTGTCCGGAATTCTTTGCGGCATTCAATGTGAAACCCGGAGACAAAATGCGTAACCCGGACGAAAAAGTTGCTAAGATCTGGTAGTTTGAGAAAGAATCTAATTGAAGCATCATTCAGAAATGGGTGGTGCTTTTTTTATTTTCTCGTAAAGAAAAGAACGCGGAGGTAAATTCAGTACTTTAGCAACGATCACTTCTTAGTATGTCATTCCGCAATATTACGTCCCATCTAAAAAATGCCTGAACAAATACAAGTCAATAAACACGTTACTCCCCAGCTTTCATCCAATAAAAAGTAATTCCGCAATATTACGTCCAGCTAGCTTTAGGTGTAAAAAAAAGTTCAGCACAAAAAAAAGACCCATTGAAGGGTCTCTCTTTTCTAGTTTAAATTCAAAAGCACTTTCTTGCGCTTCAATTTCTTCACTTCCAATGACTTACTGTAGTTCAGTATCTGACTGATAACAGCTGCGGATGGATTCGCAATCTCAGTAACTTCCTGTGTTTGCATGTTTGTCAAGTATTTGTTTACCATAGGCTTATTAAAGGGGCGTTTTTTATTCTAACGACTTTCTTTAAAGTTTATTTTATAACAGCGAAAAACTTTTTCCGAAAAATTTGAAACAGATCGTGAAAACAGAGCAATGCCTGATTAATTATTTAAAGAACAATTAAGTAAGTGGTAAAAAGTCAACTTTAATTTTTCAATTTTGACTTTTGATCCCGATAGCTATCGGGATTCAATTTAAGAGTATATTTGTTTCAAATCACTTTATATGGTAGTAGAAACTAAATACATTTTAATAGGAGTTGCTGTAATACTCCTCTTTTTCAGTTTTGTAACTGTTCAGCAAGGAACAATTGCAGTGGTAACGATGTTCGGTAAATACCGCCGGATCATGAAACCGGGATTAAACCTTCGAATTCCATTTTTCGAACGATTGAATACGCGTGTATCGATTCAGAACCGGGCTATTGAAATGGAATTCCAGGCAATTACGCAAGATCAGGCAAATGTGTATTTCAAAGCCATGTTAGTTTACTCGGTTTTGGATGCAAATGAAGAAACCATCAAAAATGTGGCATTTAAATTCGTGAATCAACAAAACTTTATTCAAGCATTGATCCGCACTATTGAAGGTTCTGTTCGTGGATTTGTTGCTACAAAAAAGCAAGCGGAAATCTTATTACTGCGTGGCGAAATCGTTGCTGACGTAAAAGAAAGCCTGGACCACACGCTTGAAACATGGGGATTCCATTTGATCGACTTACAATTAAACGACATTACCTTCGACGCGGAAATCACGACTTCCATGGCGAAAGTGGTTGCTTCGAACAACCTGAAAGCTGCTGCAGAGAATGAAGGTCAGGCATTATTGATCACCAAAACAAAAGCTGCTGAAGCGGATGGAAACGCGATCAAGATTGCAGCACAGGCTGAAAAAGAAGCTGCTCAGTTGAAAGGACAAGGTATTGCATTATTCCGTGAGGAAGTTGCACAAGGTATGTCGGAAGCTGCTGAGAGAATGAAAGCTGCGGATTTGGATACTTCCCTGATTTTATTCTCTATGTGGACAGAAGCGGTGAAAGAATTCGCTGAAAAAGGCAAAGGAAATGTCATCTTCTTAGACGGTTCTGTTGACGGAATGGAAAAAACCATGAAACAGATGCTGGCAAATGATATGATGAAGAAATGAGAGAAAGCACTGCTTTCGATAACCGATCTGCGGTAGCAGATTGTTTTTAAATACAGTAGGGACGTGATGCATCACGTCCCTACTTTTGAATTAATAACTTCCCCACCACCTTCTCAGGAACCACTCCGCTGAAAGCAATGCAATGATCAGTGCAAAAATCCATTTCCAGTCAATCAATTCCTGGTACCCCGTGTCTTCGTACTGAATGGTTGTGATATCTCCCCTGGTTTTAATTTCGTTGATCAGTGCTTTATACTGATCCAATGATTTATACGAACCGTTCGACTGAACCGCCAATTGGTTTAAAGTAGAGAAATTAGCGCGCGTATCCTGATCTTCCAAAGAAATTTCATCGACAGCAAAAGAACCGGCTTTCGAATACTTTTTACCGTTATTATCCGCAACCACTTTCCAGTCATACGTCCCGGAAGCAAGCTGTCCCACATTCAACTGGTAAAAATTAGCCGTTGGTGAGAATAATTGTTTGAAACCTTTCGCACCACGCTTGGTAATGGTCATTTCCACGGTCGGAGTGGTGATCAGTTCCATCGCTTCATTGTAGAACTCTGCTTTAAAGACGATGTCTTCAATTGTATTGAATCGTTTGGGCAAAGTAACGCGCAAAGGCTCCCTGTTTTGTCTAACCGAAATATACTGGGTCAGTTTTTGAACGAACTCTTCGAAGCCAACCGTTGTTTTTTTCTGCATGAACTCTTTCATCTTCCAGCGCCACAAGCCTTCTCCCAAAACAAACCCAACTTTCGATTTGGTAGTTTGTGAAACCGCAACCAATGGGCTTTCTTTCGTAATATTCCCTACCCGCTGATTCAACACTACCACACTGTTTGCAGGAAGCTTGTAAGCTCCGAATCGTGTTCGCAGCGGAGTCAGAACAGGAACAATCGAGGAGAAATCTGCAGATAGGCCAAAAGAATTAAACCCTTTTGTTACTGAGGGATAAACATCCTCAAATTGATTTCCATTCGGGGCCTTCATTGCCAGCCCGTAAGTTTGAAGCAAGCTGGTGGTCACATTCGGACCCAGAATCATTAAAACCGGAATTCCCTTGTCCTGTAATTGTTTGAACAAGGAGGCATTTGGCCGTAAACCATTCTCATACCAAACCACAAAATCCGGAATTTTCGCTCCGAGTGAATAGTTGGCAATCAATTCAGAAGTAATCACAGCTTCGCGGTCCAGTTCGAATACCGAACGCAAAGCCTGGATGTCCGGATGCGGAGCACTTGCCAATAGCAATACATTGCTTTTTGAATCGATGACTTCCACAAAACAAGTCTGCCGGTTATTGTCTTTGGTAAACTCACCTCCTATTTGTTCCACGGCAACTGTAAATCGCTGGTAGCCTTTATTTTTAGCCAAGACCGTGAACAGGAATTCTTTTTGGTCGAGGTTTGAATTACCCACAACTGCCCGCTGAGACTGTACTACTTTTCCATTCTGAAGCAAATTCACCTGGTAAGAACCCGGGGGAACTCGTTGAAAATCTACCAAAGCCTGGATCGGGAATTCATTATTCAGGAACGCAACCTCATTGGAATTGACAGATCTCACAACAATGTCGCGCTTCAAAGCAGTGTCACCCACCGCAAGTGAAAAAACAGGTGTTAATTCGATCCTTTCAGCTTCATACATCGGGTGAACTCCCTGGTTGTAATTTCCATCCGAAATCAAAACAATCGCACCGATGTTCCTGTTAAAGAAACGGTCTTTGATTTGTTTGAATCCGGACGCCAGATCACTTGATTTATCGTTCAGTGAAAGTTTATCCAGGTCACGCACGTTCGTTCCAACAGCGAGCTCCAGGTACTCGTACCCGTCTCCCAATGCTTTGGGCAACTCTTCCCGGAAACTTCCGATCTGTTTCTTTATCCGGCTGCTGTCCTTGTAATTCATCATGGAAGAAGAAGCATCCACCAAAGTGATGATCAAAGGTTTTTCAGGACGGTAAGTAATGGTTTCCCAAACCAGCCCCAGCAGTAACAATCCGATCAGGAAAAGGCTCAGGGTGCGAAGTGAAAATAAAATCCGCAATTGGTTCTTACCCCAGATAGTTTTTTGTTCTGTTTTGAAATAATAGTAAAACGAGAAGCCTACAGCAAGTATTGATATAGGTAACAACCACCAGATAGAATGATCGGAAAAGTAATTCATGCAACGAAAATACGCTTTTTACTTTTTTATATTCGTTAAAGTGTATGAAATTCCTAATCCCAATACCGATTTAAATTGTGTTCTCGGCCCGGTTTTCCCTTTTGAATCCCGAATATCGATATCGTCATCATAGATCAGGTTCCATTGCAGGGATGCCTGCAGCCATTTATTGACTTTAAATGTGAAAATGTTCTCAAAGTTCACGTCAATATTTTGGGGATTCTCAGCATAATTACTGAACAACTCCAAACGTGTTTTTATTTCGACATTCTTGAACAATTCCTTTTGAAAACGCAATCTGAAATAAGCTCCAATCTCATTTCTGAAACGCAAACCTCTTTTCAATACATTTCCACTAGTATCCAATTCTGCGGCCTGAACACCAAATGCTCCAGCATCCGCCAAACGCTGATCATTTACAAAAGTCATCTTGGCTGCAAGCGGCGACAAATACACATTGAAATAATCCACCGGAGCATATTCGATCCCTAAAGAAAAATTAGCATATCCGGGAGCCATGAATCGCGAAATCGGAATGGAATCATTCGGAAAACTGAAACCATCCAGGAACTGAGTACGGAATCCCCCGATTGTTGTTAAAAACCAATGCTGTTTGAATTCATAACCAAGTGATGTAGCCAAATCAATGCGGTCGTCTGTTTTTTGAAGGCCCTGAACTTTTCCGGCTGAATCCGTGTAATACATTCCACCCAAAGCCATTTTTATATCGTTCGACCATTTAATTCGGCGGTACTGATAGGTTGCTGAAAAATCAACAAATCCCAGCACAGCCACGTTATTTCTACCACCTGCTGCCCAGTTTACAAAGGCAGTTTGGGAACCGTTCAAACCAAACAAGCTGGTATAAGTCCATCTTTGTGGCATCAATGAGTCATGAAGCGCATCCAGTTTTTTAATGTCTTCACGCAGTTTTTCAGCATCAGTCTGGGAAAAAACAAGCGAACTTGTCAATATTGTAACGACGAGAATAATGATCTTCATAAGCAATTCGATTTTAAAAGCTGCAAATTTAGTTAAATCGGCATATTAAATTAACTATCCTTCCTTTAGATTCCAACCGATGGCAGTAAATAAATCAAGAAAATGAGTAAATTTGAGTTCGAAATTTAAAATTGCTATGTCGAAAGAAGTATACATTATTGCTGCTGTCCGCACTCCTATGGGAGCGTTTATGGGTGGTTTGTCATCTATCCCCGCTACTCAGCTGGGTTCAACTGCCATTAAAGGAGCATTGGACAGATCGGGATTGAACCCTGAATTGGTTGATGAAGTTTTCATGGGAAATGTGCTGCAAGCCGGTGTTGGACAGGCTCCTGCACGCCAGGCTGCTTTAGGCGCAGGTTTGCCGAACACCGTTCCGTGTACCACTGTAAATAAGGTTTGTGCTTCAGGAATGAAAGCAATCATGCTGGGTGCTCAGACTATTTTAGCCGGAGACAATGAGATCGTGGTGGCAGGCGGAATGGAAAACATGAGCCAGACTCCACATTACCTGGACGGAAGAAACGGAATGAAATTCGGCAACATCGCGATGCTGGACGGGATCACCAAAGACGGTTTATTGGATGTTTACAGCAAAGTTCCAATGGGAACATGCGCTGAAAAAACAGCTCAGAAATACGGATTTACTCGTGAAGACCAGGATAATTTTGCTATTACATCCTACAAACGTGCTGCTGCTGCATGGGAAGCCGGAAAATTCAAAGACGAGATCGTTGGAGTTTCTGTTCCTCAGCGTAAAGGTGATCCGATCATGGTGGTTGAAGACGAAGAATACAAAAACGTATTTTTAGATAATATCCCTTCATTGAAACCAGCTTTCGATAAAGAAGGAACGATCACCGCTGCAAATGCTTCTACATTGAATGACGGAGCTTCCGCATTGATCTTAGCTTCCAAAGAAGCTGTGGAAAAACACGGATTGAAAGCGATTGCAAAAATCGTAAGTTATGCAGATGCTGCTCACGAACCTGAGTTCTTCACAACTGCACCTTCAAAAGCAGTTCCGAAAGCATTGGCAAAAGCAAATTTAACAACTGACCAGGTAGATTTCTGGGAATTGAACCAGGCGTTCGCTGTTGTAGGTTTGGCAAATACAAAAATCCTGGGATTGAACCCTGAAAAAGTGGATGTAAACGGTGGAGCTGTTGCTTTGGGTCACCCGCTTGGAAACTCCGGATCACGTGTTATTGTAACCTTGATTCACGTGTTGAAACAAAACGGAGGAAAGATCGGTGGAGCAGGAATCTGTAACGGAGGCGGTGGCGCTTCCGCAATGATTATCGAGAATATCTAAGATAAAAAACACTTATTACTGAATGCCATTCCTTCTTGGGGTGGCATTTTTTTTGTTTGATCCTATCAATCCTCGCTTTTCGTTTACCACGAAGCACACGAGGCACACGAGGAATTATAAACATTACCTGAATAAAAAGCACACGTTGGAAAGTATCCTTGTGCTCTTTGTGTTTCTTGTGGTAAATTTATGATTGGCATCGTTTTTGATTTAAACCTTTCTGCATTTTGATAATCTTATACAAAGCACAATACTTACTAAAATTCAAAACTATGAAAACAAAACACATCATTCTCAGCACTTTCCTTTATGGAGCTCTTTCATTAAGTATACTAACGATCGAAACTCCTGAAACAGATTTCGCAAACAGTTCCGCAACGGAATTATTTACAAACGGAGCATCCGGGCAATTTCACGCCCAGGCCGCACCCGGTGGTGAAAGACGAAAAGTCAGAAGACGCACGCGAAGAAGAACCAAAAGACGTGTGGAACGCAGACAGAATGCAAGTGGTTTCGCGATGAATTTCACCAAAACATACATTGCATAAAAACAGTAGGGGCGCGATTAATCGCGCCCCTACTTGATATCAAATAACCAGACTAAACCTGTACTCCCAAGTTATCAGCAACCGCCGTAGAAATTGCAGATTTTTCCAAACGCAGTTTCGTACCTTCAGAATTGATTAAAACCGTAGTATCTGTGATCTCCAGGATTTTACCGTGAATTCCACCGATGGTTACCACTTTATCTCCTTGTTTCAAATTCTCACGAAATGATTTAAGCTCTTTTTGTTTTTTCTGTTGCGGACGAATTAGAAAGAAGTAAAACACCACTAACATCAACACGAGCATTATAATTTGCATAACTCTATTTTTATTTATTATTTACTAATTGAAGTTCAAATAATTCAAAGGTTAAAAAGTTCAATAAATTTGAACACTTTCAACGCTTTGAACATTTTCTACTTTATGATCGTTGCCTCAACTACCACTTTGGTATTTGGAGGCGTTGTATTCGACAAAATAGTTACACTTCTTGTAACCGGTCCTTCTGAAAAGGATTCTGTCTTCACATTTGCTTTCACAAATCCTTTTTCTCCCGGAGGAATCGGCTCTTTGCTCCAATCCGCTACCGTACAGGAACAAGATCCGGAAACATCAGACAATACCAAAGGGTATTCACCTGTATTTTCGACTACAAAGTTAGCACGAATCACTTCACCTCTTGCAATTTTTCCTGCATTAAAAACACTTGCAACTTTCATGGTGGTCTTGTATCCTACAACTTCTGAAGGAGAATCAGATCCGCAAGCCGTTAAAAAAGCCATCCCGATCGCTAGCGGGACGAATAACACGATTTTTCTCATAACATTAATCCATTAAACCTCTTCCGAGTTTAGAAATTTTTCCATCTTTTACCAATCTATCAACGGCCTTATCGAGGATTCCGTTGATAAATCCATGACTTTTTGGTGTTGAGTAGAATTTCGAGATCTCGATGTATTCATTCAAAGTCACCTTTTTAGGAATACTCTTAAAGACCTGAAGTTCCGTAATTGCCATTTTTAAAAGGAGAATATCCATTTTAGCAATTCGCTCCAACTCCCAGTTATCCGTTAATTCATCAATTAGCTTCAAATTTTCAGAATCCATCGAAATGGTCTTGCGAAGTAAAGTGCGGATGAATTCCTGTTCATCTTCTTTATCCTTGTACAAAGGCATCACCACAAACTTCTCACCTTCTTCCATTGCTTTGATCGATTTGATCGCCATTTGACAAGCCAGATCAATATCATCGAGCCAATGAATGCTTTTTTCTTCAAAGAAGTGGTAAATCAAAGGAGAATTTGCAATTTCTGCTTTAAACAGGTTGATCATGAAATTCTTGTCTTCCTCAAAACCGGCTGCATCGCTATTCATATGAGCAAACCAGGTTTCCCCTTCTCTCATTTGAATATAAATCTTGCGGAACATTTCATGATGCTCGTCTCCGATCCAGTTCACAGAACGGTCTTCAGAAGCTTCACGCAGCGAATAACTATCCTGTAATGTTTGAATGATGACCGAATCCACAAATCTTCTGTTCGGGTTCAAATCTTCTTCTGTCGGACGGATTTTCTTTTTATTTTCTTCCATACGATGCTCTGCAATTTCTTTCAGCTCACCGAAACTCAGCAATAAATACAGGTACAGATCGTAAATACGGTCTACCGCCTGCATCAATTCGTTCTCAGTCTTCTTGATGCTATCTTCATCTGCCTGAAAATAAGCATAAAGCGCTTGCAAAACTTTTATTCGTAAATGTCTTCTATTCAGCATTTAAACTACTCTCCTATCTTTTATAGTGGTAATTTCACTTTACCGATTGATTCGATGCGCTCTTCGGCGATCTTGTTTGCGATTTGGTAAGTCGGAACTCCT
>CAMLDR010000123.1 GCA_946478775.1 uncultured Flavobacteriales bacterium | reverse complement strand
GGTTCGCTATCCAAGCGTTGCCGAGCGATACACCACCACTTCGGTCGGAGGATTGCTGATATTCGCCAATCCGGATTTAAAGCCTGAAACCGGATGGGCCGCGGAAGTGGGTGTGAAACAAGGAGTGAAGATCGGAAAATGGAGAGGATTTGTGGACGTGGCGGCATTCATCAATCATTACGACAACATGATGGAGTTTACCTTTGGCTTTTACAAACCAGATTCTATTCCTATTAGTTTTAATCCAAATTCCCCCGGATTTTATAAAAATTGGTTTGGGTTCCGGGCTCAAAATGCAGAATCTGCAGATATAGCGGGTGCTGAGATTTCCATTTCCGGAGAAGGGTTTATCGGACCAATCCGGGTTTTGGCCCTGTTGGGATATACTTACATGGATCCGGTCTCAAAAAACCGGGATTCTGCTTACCGTTCCACGTTTTCCGATTCTTCCACCAATATGCTTAAATACCGTTTCAATCACCTGGCGAAAGCAGACCTTCAATTGGAATACGAAGGAATAAGTATCGGCGGATCCATGCGTTTGAACAGCTACATGAAAAACATAGATGCCATTTTTGAAGATGGATTTTTGGGCCAGCAAATACTTCCGGGAATAAAAGAATACCGGGAAGAAAACAACGGTCCTACGATCGTATTTGATGCGCGGATTGGCTATTGTTACAAAGAAAAGTACAAAATCGCGTTTATCATAAACAACATTGCGAACACCGAATACATGACACGTCCGGGAGATATCCAGCCACCGCGAACGTTTATGCTGCAGTTGAGTTATAAGATGTAGGAAAGTTCAATAGTTCAAAGATTCAAATCAGATGGCAAAAAGTAATAAAACGTACGCCATAAAATCAAGTACGGAAAATCGCAACTGAGGTGAACATGGGTTTTCATTCCTTTGTCAAAACGTTAAGTTATGAAACACCTGTTGTTACTCCTAATCTGTGGAGGAATGGTTTGTTCCTGCACTATTACAAAACGCCACTTCGGAAATGGATATCACGTAGAATGGAACCGGAAGATCAGAACGGCATCGGATGAAAGTTCCAAACTGGAAATGTATACTGCACCGGAAAGCACCAACGAATCAGACTCATTAATCAAAGGTCAAACCGAAAGCGCTGAGAATTCAAAACCCCTGGTTTTAAGTGAAGTGGACGAAACCCAGGATGAGATCAAAACCGATGAGATTCAGGCACAAACATCCGGGCAGATTTTACATCCGGAAAGAACCATTCGATCCAAAGAAATTCAACCCGTTCAAAAGCCATTAAAAGCAGATACAATGGAACCGGAGGACGAAGAAGTTCCGAAAAAAAGAATGCATCCGCTCATGTGGGGAATCTGGGGAATGTGGAGTATTGCCATTGCCTGTATGTTCTTCGTAACGGTTTATGCTGAATTCTTGATTGGTGTTGGCATAGGATTTTTCATCGCGATGATCTTTGCCATCATTGTTCTCCATGGTTTGCGGAAGCACCGGGAGAAATACCGATTTAAAGGATTGAGTTATCCTTTTGCAATACTGGCTATTGTTTTTGGTGGAATTACAATTTTGGGTTTGGTAATTTTTCTTCTGGGCGGGGTTCCTCTCGGTCCGGGAGCGTAAGTTATAAATCTTGTTTGAAAAACTTCAGGATCACTTTCGCTTTTGCCTTTCCGACAACAGCAGCTAAACTTTCCTCGTTTTGTTCCTTCACGCGTTTCACGGATTTGAAAGCACGGATTAAATCCTGAACGGTTTTTTCGCCGATTCCCGGAATGGTTTCCAATTCGTTGTTCAGGGCACTTTTGCTTCTACGGTTGCGGTGATGTGTAATTCCAAAACGATGCGCTTCATTCCGCAGATGCTGAATGACCTTCAGGGTTTCGGAGCGCTTGTCGAGGTAAAGCGGGAGGCTGTCGCCCGGATAAAAGAGCTCTTCCAAACGCTTTGCAATCCCGATAATGGCAATTTTTCCACGCAGGTCCAGTTTTTCCAAAGCTTCCAAAGCAGCTCCCAATTGTCCTTTTCCACCGTCGATGATGATCAGCTGCGGCAAAGGTTGTTCTTCCTCCAAAAGCCTTCGATAGCGCCTGTAAACGGCTTCGCGCATGGTGGCGAAATCATCCGGGCCCTCCACCGTTTGGACATTGAAATGCCGGTAATCCTTTTTGCTGGGTTTTGCATCCTTAAAAACAACGCATGCCGAGACCGGATTTGTTCCCTGGATATTGGAGTTGTCGAAACATTCAATGTGAACGGGAAGTTCCTTCAAACGCAGGTCGTTTTTCATGGTTTCCAGAATGCGGTTGGTATGTTTTTCCGGGTCCTTGATCTTTTCCTGTTTGATCTTCTCCATGCGGTAAGACTTGGCATTTCGAAGCGAAAGATCGATCAGTGCTTTTTTATCGCCGCGCTGAGGAGCAAAAAACCGGACACCTTCCATTTCCCAGTCGACATCTGTTTCCACCAGGATTTCCCTTGCCTCACTTTGAAAACGCTCCCGCAATTCAGGAAGCACGAACGTAATGATATCTGCCTGGGTTTCGTCTAGTTTTCGTTTCACTTCCACAGTAATTCCATGAATGATCGCGCCGTGATTGATCACCAGGTAGTTCACAAAAACGAGGTCGTTGTCCTCCACCATGGAGACCACGTCCACCTGGTGAATAGTTGGAGAAACCACTGTTGATTTGGCTTTGTATTTTTCCAGGATTTCGATCCGGGTTTTGATATCATGTGCTTCTTCAAAACGAAAATCTCCGGAAGCCTGGAGCATCAGTTGTTTTAAATTTTGAATGACGCTGTAAATATTTCCTTTCAAAATCCCTTCGATCTGTTCGATCATTCCGTTGTATTCTTCCGCCTTCATTTTCCCTTCACACGGACCTTTGCACTTTCCGATGTGGTATTCCAGGCAGACTTTGTAGGAACTTTTTTCAATTTTATTTGCTGCCAGGTCTAATGCGCAGGTTCTCAATGGGAACAGGTCACGGATCAAATCCAGTAAAGTGTGCATGATCCTCCCGCTCGGATAAGGTCCGTAATACCGGGAGCCGTCTTTGACCAGGATGCGCGTAGAGAAAACCCGTGGAAAAGGTTCTTTTTTGACACAAATCCAGGGATATGTTTTGTCGTCCTTTAACTGGATGTTGTATTTCGGGAGGTATTTTTTGATGAGGTTGTTTTCCAGCAGCAAAGCATCCATCTCCGAATCCACAACGATGTACTGAATGTCGGCGATTTTCTTTACAAGAATGTATGTTTTGGTATGTTCGTGGTTCTTTTTAAAGTAGGAAGAAACCCGTTTTTTCAGGTTCTTGGCTTTCCCAACATACAGAATAGTCCCGTTTTTATCAAAATATTGGTACACTCCCGGTTTATCAGGAAGCGTTTTCAATTTTAGCCCAATATCCATTTTTTTGTCTTCCACTCTGTAAAGTTAAACAAGAAGTACTAAAATAGCTGAATAGTTGGGTTCATTAATAAACACTTTACGACTAAAGTTTTGGGAATTAATCTATTTTTGTAGAAATGTCAATTTTATGAGAAGAGTTATTGTGTTTTCCTTATTAGTTGCCGGGTCAGCTTTGTTGATGAATTGTAATGGTTCTAAAAAACTGGGGTCCGGATTTAATCTCTTTCCGGTTGAACAGGACCGTCAGCTGGGTGCTCAGGTCGCTGCAGAAATTGATGGGAACCCACAGGAATATCCTTTATTGGATTCCGCTTCCAATAAGGAAGTTTATCAGTACCTGTACAAAATCCGCAACACGATTTTGAATTCAGGACAAGTGCAGCATAAAACGGATTTTGCCTGGAGATTGCGGATCGTTAAAGATGACAGTACACTGAATGCATTTTGTACACCGGGAGGATACATTTATGTTTATACCGGGATCCTGAAATACTTAGACAACGAAGCACAATTAGCCGGAGTATTGGCCCATGAAATTGCACACGCAGATTTACGTCACTCAACACGTCAAATGACCCAAATGTATGGAGTTCAGACACTGCTTGCAATCGTAGCAGGAAATTACCAGCAATTGTCTCAGATTACCGCCGGATTGGTTGGTTTGAAATTCTCCCGAAGTCATGAATCAGAAGCAGATAAAGGTTCGGTGACCTATCTTTGTCCTACGGTTTACCAGGCAGACGGCGGTGCCGGGTTCTTTGAAAAGATCAATGCTGCCGGCGGATCCCGCACACCTGAATTTTTAAGCACGCATCCAAATCCTGAGAATCGGATTGAAGCGTTCAGGAATTATAGAATTGAAATGGCCTGTCAGGGAGTAAATGATTTTACTTCAGAGTATAGAAAGATCATGGCCAAATTACCTTAAACACATTTATGCAGTTATTTCTCGGAGACGGAAGCTATATTTTAACGAATGAAGGAATAGATTGTTCTATTCCATTGGAAGGAACGGACCAAAATGTTCGTGCCTGGTATGTTTCACCACCTGTAATAGAACCCGTTCGTGAGAATGGCTGGGTAGGAGCAGTTGCAGAAGGCGGAAGTGTCAATTTTCGTTCCATTCGGTTCAACCCGCATGGCCATGGAACCCATACCGAATGCCTGGGCCACATTACTTCTGAAGTTCATTCGGTGAACGGAGTAATCGACAAATTGCTTTATTCAGCCCTTTTGATAACAGTTGCACCGGAAATCCGTTTGCAGGAAGATGGATCCGTTGATCGTGTAGTGACCGCGGCAAGCATTTCTTCTCAGCTGGAAGGATTTACAGGTGAGGCTTTGCTTATCCGCACGCTTCCGAATGAAGAAGGGAAAATGCATTTGAACTATTCGGACACGAATCCGGCATATTGTGATGTAGACATTTTGCCGATCCTGAACCAACTGGGGGTTGTTCATTTGTTGATCGACACACCTTCTGTTGATCGGGAAAAAGATGGTGGTGATTTGGCTTTTCACCATGGTTTTTGGGAGGTTCCTGATAATCAGCGATTCGACAGAACAATTACTGAAATGATTTATGTTCCGGATGAGGTCTTAGACGGAGAATATATGCTCAATCTTCAAACGGCACCTTTTGTAAATGATGCAACTCCTAGCAGGCCGGTTTTGTTTCCACTTCATCGAAACGCGGAGGATTAAAAAGCGTATATTTGCTTGTAAATTAAAAAATGGCGCTATTTTTGGTGTCTCGAAACGACAAATTTTTTAAACATGAAACGAATTTTTGCTTTTGCTGTTTTGACTCTGCTTGTTGCAAGTTGTGCTCAAAAAATTCCTTACACAGAACAAGTGAAACAGGATTTTGATTTATCACCGGAGAACATGACGAAGGTTCAGTTTTATACTTCTTCGAATATCATTTTGGAGAAAAGCCAATCTTCAGGTAACCAGGGAACTGGTAGTTCGGGGGAGTTGGTAGTTAGTTCATCCAAAACTCAGGATCGTATCATTATCCCAACGAATACAAGAGGTGTTTTTGAAAAAATAGGCCCAAATAATGAAGTAGTGGTTCGTTTTGAGGTAGGTTCCGGCCGTGTAGTTAAGTTTGCAACCCGTGCAACACAAACCAGTGGGAAATACTATTTGGTTGCAGATTGGAAAAACAACGGAGGTACCATGGAATATGGCGGTGAAACTTACAACATTGCTTCAGGAGGAAGCAGCGCATTTTTGCAGGTTCGTATCAAGAAACTTCAGAAGACAAAACGTAAAGACCGCGTGGTTAAAGGAATGAAAGTTTAATATCAGAAGATAAGTAATATTGGGAACGGGAACACATTTTGTGTTCCCGTTTCTTTTTAACTTTGCCGGAATGAATTTTTTAAATGATAATTACACCGTTTGGAAAGCACTACACATCATTTTTGTGGTGAGCTGGTTTGCCGGGTTGTTTTACATGGTGAGATTATTTATCTATCACACAGAATCCAACAGCAGGCCCGAGGACGAAAAGCGTGTTCTGCAGGAACAATTCAACATCATGCAAAACCGGTTGTGGTACATTATCACCACTCCGGCTATGATTCTAACAGTTGTTTTCGGAACCTTGATGCTGATAGCCACTCCGGGATTATTGAAAATGCCCTGGATGCATATCAAACTCGCTTTTGTTGCCATTCTTTTGGTGTATCATTTCATTTGCCAGGGAATCATGAACCGGTTGAAGAACGGTTCTTCCAAATGGACTTCCGGTCATTTGCGCATTTGGAATGAAGTGGCCACTTTGCTATTGGTTGCTATTGTTTTCTTAGTCATTATGAAAACAAATTTAGGCTGGCTGGGCGGCGTACTTGGATTCTTTGGAGTGGGAATTGCTTTGATGCTGGGGATTAAGCTTTATAAAAAGCTGCGGAAGAACTGATTTGTTTTTGAAAGGATTCCGAAGATTTAAATCCAAAAAAGAATAACTTTACGAAAAGACTTGAAAATGACTTACGAAAATATCCTCGTGTCTCAAAACGGGCACATCCAAACAATCACGATCAATCGCCCGAACCAATTAAATGCGTTGAACAAACAAACCATTACGGAGTTGAATTACGCGCTGAGTGCAGCGAATGAAGATGCAGGAACCGGGGTTGTCATTCTTACCGGATCAGGGGAGAAAGCATTTGTGGCTGGCGCTGATATTAAGGAGTTTGCTGATTTTTCAATCGAAAAAGGTCGTGAGTTGGCTGCACAGGGACAACAAATCTTGTTTTCTTTCATTGAGAACATGACCACACCGGTCATTGCTGCAGTCAATGGTTTTGCATTGGGGGGCGGATTGGAGCTGGCAATGGCTTCACACATTCGTATTGCATCGGCAAATGCAAAAATGGGACTACCTGAAGTTTCCCTGGGAGTCATTCCCGGATATGGAGGAACGCAGCGTTTGGCTCAATTGGTGGGTCGTGGAAAAGCAAATGAACTAATCTTTACAGCCGGAATGATTTCTGCAGATGATGCAAAATCATGGGGTTTGGTAAATCACGTTTGTGCACCGGAAGAATTACTGGAACTGGCAAATGAATTGGCAGCAAAAATCTTAAAAAATTCCGGATCTGCGATTGCATCGGCAATTCGTGCGGTGAATGCCTTGTATTCGGAAGGAGGTCAAAAAGGATTCGATAAAGAAGTTGAAGAATTCGGCCTGTGTTTCGGAACTGCTGATTTCAAGGAAGGAACTACCGCGTTTATTGAAAAAAGAAAACCAAACTTCAGAGGATAATTGAATCCGCTTAAAAAATTATTAGGGCAAACAGCTGTATACGGGTTATCATCTATTTTAGGTCGAACCCTGAATTACTTATTGGTACCACTTTATACCTGGGTTTTTGCAACGCATCCCGAGGAATATGGAGTCATATCTCAGCTCTACGCCTTTGTAGCTTTTTTAATGATTTTACTGACTTTTGGAATGGAGACGACCTATTTTCGATTCATCCAGGACAGTGAAAGAAAACAGCAGGTTTTTCAGAACAGTTTCCTAACCCTTGCTTTGCTAAACGTCGTATTCTTCATTGGAATATTGCTCTTTAATCGCAGCATTGCAGAGGCCCTGTTGTTTAATCATCCGGAATACATTATCTTGATGGGAGCCATTGTGGTTATTGATGCCACATCCAGTTTACCGCTTGCAAAACTAAGAGCAGAGGAAAAAGCAAAAGAGTTTGCCATCATTCAATTCTCTTCGATCGGAGTGAATATTATTCTGAATTTGGTGCTGCTTTATTTTTTCGTAGACCGCTCAGATCCGACGAATGGTGTATTTTATATCCTAATAGCCAACCTGGTTTCGAGTTTAGTCAAGCCCATCATGCTTAGAAGAGATTTTACAGGAATCCGTTTCAATCTCGATTTACCGATGCTGCGCAAAATGCTGGTATATGCTATTCCGATTGTAATTGCCGGATTTGCAGGGATCATCAATGAAGTAATCGACCGGATTATGCTGAAACAAATGCTTTATGATCCTGCCAGTGGAGTTACAGCTAAAATGGCCGATGCTCAAATCGGGATTTACAGTGCCTGTTATAAATTAGCCATGCTGGTGACTATTTTGCTGCAGGCATACCGCTATGCGGCCGAGCCTTTTTTCTTCAACCAGATGAAGAACCAGGATCGCAATAAATTGTACGTCAAACTGATGAATTATTTTGTTGCAGTAGTCTGTTTGGTATTTCTGGGAGTTTCTTTAAACCTGGATGTTTTCAAATACTTTATTTCGAACGAAACTTTTTGGGAGGGATTACCGGTTGTCCCGGTCCTTTTATTGGCGAACGTGTTTTTTGGGGTTTACATCAACCAGAGTATCTGGTATAAACTCACGAACCAAACGAAGTACGGGGCATATATTTCCATTATGGGAGCGATCTTAACGATTGGTATCAATTACCTGTTTATCCCGATTTATGGATTCTATGCAAGTGCCTGGGCTACGCTGATCGTTTATGCATTTCAAATGACGGTTTCTTATTTGTGGGGACAAAAGCACTTTCCCATTAAGTATAACCTGCGTAAATTCTTCCTGTACCTGGGAATGAGTATCGGGATCTATTTCGTTTCCACCAAAATTCCTTACGGAGATCATTCAACGATCAAATTCATATTGAACAATTTGATGATCATGCTGTTCATATACATCGTCATGTCGGTGGAAGGGATCAAACTTTCAGCAATTCGCAGAAAATAAGAACCCTGCTCATCAACTGAAGAACAGGGTTTCAAATAAGTAAAAAAGTGATTACTTAATTACTTTGTATGCTCTGGAAGAATCCGCTCCTGATAAGATCAGCAAATAGGTTCCGGAAGAAATCGGTTCTAATTGATCCAATTCAACTAATTCTGAATTTACCTGGTTCATCTCTGAAAGAACACGTCCATTGAGATCGATTAGTTTCAGTGATTGAATCACACCAGCCTTATTATCGACAGAAATGGAATTTGTAAAAGGATTAGGGAAGATGCTCACATTTTCCAGGAGATCTTGCTCGTCGATTCCAAGGGTTGACATCCAGACATTCGAACCATCAAAGTAAATTACCGTTTCAATCTTAAAGAAATCATTCCCTGATTTGTTCGGACAATACACAGAGATCGTCAGGTTGTAGTATCCCGGATTTGGAACCCAACCCAGTGTATCGCTGATATAAACCGTATCTGTTGGCGAATAAACCGCCCAGGTAACATACAAACTTTGATTGCTTGAATTGTAAACTGCCTGGTACAAAGAAGCCGAATCGATAGTGTTGTAATCGATCATACAATTCGTTACCAGATCCGTATACAAAGTATCGTTGATTGCTCCGTTCGGATAAGGATTGTTGCTGTATGTGGAAGCAGAATCTGCAATAACAAAGGTCACAGTTGTAGAATCATTTCCCTGATCCCAGATAGTTACAGAATAGATTCCTGCACACAGGTTTGAAACAGAGTTTCCGTTAAAGCCGTTACTCCATTGAATGGAGTATGGAGAAATTCCTCCGCTGGGAGAAGCAGAAGCAGAACCACCGCAGTTGTTCGTTAGATCATCCGTTGAAGTCAAATTCGCCAAAAGATTGATTGCTATAGTGGAATCACTGATCGTAACAGGTTGAGAAATTAAGCATCCGTTTGAGTCAATGCAAACAAGATCCCATGTTCCTGGGCAAAGATTGGAAGCTGTTGGCCCAGGGTTAAATGATGCGCCGTTATCCCAGGAATAGTAATAGGGCAGTAAGCCTCCGGAAGCATTGAAGGTTGCTGTTCCGGTGCAGGTTCCATTAATCGCAGCCATAGAAGTTAAACTACCCGTAAAATTGGTGCAAGGATTAGTTATAGTAAAATTGGTAGTTACGGTATCCGTGTTATCCCAAACAGCTACACTGTAGTTTCCAACACATAGATAACCGATAGCACTTGTTGTTTCACCAGTACTCCACAGGTAAGAATAAGGTCCGGAACTGCCTGTTGGGGCTGCTGATGCTGTACCAGTGCAATTACCCGTAAGATCATATTCAGTTGTCAGATTGATTGAAATTGGCGGAGGCGTTGTGGTTACGCTAACATACAAATTGTTTGTTACACAACCCATTGCATCCGTACAGAATACGGTATAGTATCCTCCACATATATTTGAAATGGATTGTGTTGTAGCACCCATGCTCCAGTTGTAAGTATAAGGTGCGATTCCTCCATATGGAGTGAATGTCATGGTACCGTCGCATATTCCGGGACCGGATGTCGGAGTGTAGCTGGCCATCCCCGTGAAACCTAAACAGTCATCTGAGATATTGAAATTAACGGTAACCGAATCTGTTCCATCGTTAATAGTTACCCAGTAATTTCCCATACATAGCAGATCAACAAAATAGGTTGTTGCTCCTGTACTCCATAAGTAATTGTAAGGACCACCTGATCCACCTGTCGGATTAACCTGTGCGAATCCTGCACAATTCATATTCATGGTATTAGCAGTCGTTAAATTCGGAGAAATAGCACTGAGAGAAGTATCTGAAACGGTAGCTGTTAAGGATGCTATGCAGCCAAGCGCGTCCATACAGGTAACAAGATAAGTTCCGGCACAAAGATTAGAAACCGTTGCCACAGGTGTTTGAGGTGCTCCTCCGAAAGAAAACACATAAGGAGCGGTTCCTCCGTATGCAAAGGCCGCTATAATGCCATCGCAATTTCCCGGGGTGCAATCTGTTAATGTAGCTGTAAAATTAATATTCGAACAAATATCGTTGATTGTAAAGGAAACAACCTGCGTAAAGCTAGCGGAATCCAGTACCAGGAAATAATCTCCGGCGCATAAGTTTGAAGCGATTTGACCACCGGAAGCAACAATGGTGGTTGTATCGTCTTCATACCAAATCCACGTACAGTTGCTGAAGTATGCAGAATCGACAAAATTAGCGGATCCGTCACAAGCTCCTAAACTGGAAGCGTCCATGGTTGAAATAGCTTGTGCTGTACTTAATTGCGAATTGGTCAATGCAATAAGTATAAGGAGGTAAAGGTGTTTCATGGTTTTAATTTTGAGAGGTAGTTTTGAGAACTAAAGCCCCATTCTCACTAGTGAAAACAGGGCTTCAATAGGGAATGGTTACTTAATCACTTTATAAGTTTTAGACGAGTTTGCTCCCGAAAGAATGAGTAAATAAGTTCCCGAAGCAATCGATTCCAGGTGTTCCATCTTCAAAACTCCGGAATTTACAGCATTCATTTCAGAAAGAATCCGTCCGTTCAAATCAACCAGTTTCATGGATTCAATGATTCCATCCTTATTATCGACTGCAATCGCATGAGTAAACGGATTCGGATAAATAGACACATTATCCAAAGCATATTCATCAACACCAAGTGTGGAGTAGTAAACAGTTGTTCCGTCAAAGTAAATCACCGTTTCAATTTTGAAGAAGTCATTTCCGGATTTGTTCGGACAATACACAGAGATCGTAAGCCCGTAATATCCGGGAGCCAAACCAGCCAAACCAAGCGTGTCGCTGATATAAACGGTATCTGTTGGTGAGTAAACCGCCCAAGTAACATATAGATTTTGGTTGATCGAATCGTAAACTGCCTGGTAAAGTGAAGCCGAATCAATTGCGCTGTAATCGATGATGCAATTCGTAACCAAATCAGTATACAAAGTATCGTTGATCGGTCCGTTCGGATAAGGATTATTCCCGTAGGTTGTGGAAGAGTCAGCGATAATAAAATCAATAGTGGTAGAATCACTACCGGAATCCCATACCGTTACGGAGTAAATTCCCGCACAAAGAGCGCCCATTGCAGGGCCGCTAATACCGGTGCTCCAAAGGATACTGTATGGAGCAATTCCACCCGCCGGTGAAACGGAAGCAAAACCACTGCAGTTATTAGCCAGATCATCTACTGCTGATATGGTTGCGGAAAGATTACTGATTGTTATAGTGGAGTCTGTGATCGTTACAGAAGGAGTAATGATGCATAAGTTTGAGTCTTCACACATTATGGTATAGTTTCCGGGGCAAAGGTCGTATATGGAAGCTCCGCTGATGCCGTTGTCCCAATGACAATTATACGGAGGTGTTCCACCAAATGGGGTAAACATAGCTGATCCGTCGCAAACCCCTGGTGCTGAGGTGTTAGTAGACGTAAAATATCCCGAAAAGCCGGGACAAGGATTCGTAATATTGAAAGAAGCCGATACAGAATCCATACCGTTTGCGCCCCAAACAGTTACGCTGTAGTTTCCGATACATAGATTATTGATGAGAGGTGTTGTTTCGCCTGTACTCCAAAGATAAGTATATGGACCTAAACCACCTGTTGCTGCTACACTAGCCGCACCAGCACAGTTTCCCGTAAGATCTCCTATGGTTTCCAAATGAATGGAAAAGGGATCTCCTGTTATTACAACTATAGATGATGTCATACAGCCGTTTTGGTCTGCAACAGTAACAGGATATGTCCCGGGACACAAACCAGAAAACAGTGACTGTCCCGTTTGAGGCCCTCCTGACACAGAGAAGGTATAAGGCCCGGATCCGCCGGTTACTGTAGCTTGAATCGTTCCGTCGCAATTTCCGGGAGTACAGTTTGTAGCCGATGCCGAAAGAGCGATATTCGAACAGGGATTCGTAATTGTGAAACTAAAACTGGCAGTATCCTGGTTTGCATCCTGAATGATCACAAAATAAGATCCGGCACAAAGATTACTGATAGAACTGGTTGTTTCACCGGTGCTCCACGCGTAGGAGTAACTGCCTGCTCCACCGGTTGGTGCGGCAGAAGCTGTTCCGGAACAACTCAACGTGTTGTCATTTGTGGTGGTAACATTCGGAATAATTTGTGCTGTAGTCAGGTGCGAACTTGTTAATGCAATAAGCAGGATAACAAGCGAATAGAGGTGCTTCATAAGTAGTTTAATTTATCCAAAACTACATCAAAGGATCTAAACCTGCAACTCTTTTCCATTTATTGCGTATATGAGGTGTGATTTTCATAACTTTGTGACATGTTGACAGTTGAACAACTTATCGGTGA
>CAMLDR010000122.1 GCA_946478775.1 uncultured Flavobacteriales bacterium | reverse complement strand
AAAACCGGCGGCCCAAATAGAAAATGGCTGCGGAAATGGCTGCTATGACTAAAAAGACCTGCATCAGCTGAAAATAAGATATGTGACGTATGCTCCAAGATACGCCAAAACACCCATATATCCAACCTGAATGATGGGCCATTTCCAGGATTTTGTTTCCCGTTTCACCACAGCCAGGGTGGCCATGCATTGCATCGCGAAAACATAAAAGACCAGGAGGGACAGCCCGCTTGCCAGGGTGTAAGTTGGAGTTCCGTCTGGTCGTTTTTGAGCTTTCATTTTATCCATCAATTGTTTCGGATCGTCGTCGGCATCGTGAACAGAATAGATGGTTGCCAGCGATCCTACGAAAACTTCACGGGCAGCAAATGAGGCAATCAGGGAAATCCCCATTTTCCAATCGTAACCCAGGGGTTTAATGACCGGCTCAATGAATTTCCCCATGTGGCCCATATAGGAGTTTTCCAGCTTTGCAGAAGCAACCTGACTTTCAAAATCATCCGGATCCATGTCTTTTGTCAGCGCAATTTTTCCGGCGGCTTCCTCCATTTCATTTCCGGGGCCGAAACTTGCTAAAGCCCAAAGTATAATGGAAATTGCAAGAATGATTTTCCCGGCATCGAAGACAAAAATCTTAACCTTTTCGAAGACTTCAATCCCCACATTTCCCCAGCGCGGACTTTTGTAAGCGGGCATTTCCAAAAGGAAAACGCTCAGTTCTTTCTTTTGGAAGAATTGCTTGATTACCCACGCAACCAACAGCGCTGAAACAACGCCCAATAAGTACAATGCAAAAAGCACGAGTCCCTGCAGGTTGAGAAAACCAATCACTTTTTTGGAAGGAATGACCAAAGCAATGAGTAAGGTGTAGACCGGCAGGCGCGCAGAACAGCTGATCAAAGGTGCAACCAAAATGGTTGTGAGTCTTTCCTGCCAGGAGCTGATGGTACGGGTGGCCATAATTCCCGGAATGGCGCAGGCTGCACTTGATAACAGAGGAACAACGCTTTTTCCGTTCAAACCAAATGGCCGCATCAGTTTATCTGTAATGAAAACCACCCGGGACATATAACCGGTTTCCTCCAGAATGGCAAGCATGAAGAACAGCAAGGCAATTTGAGGAATAAAGATCACAACTCCTCCAATTCCCGGGATTATCCCATCTACAACCAGGGAGGTAAAGACGCCTTCCGGCATGAGTTCTCCCAGCCAGGAGGCCAATGACGCCGTTCCCATATCGATCCAATCCATCGGATAGGAAGCCAGTGTGAAAACTGTTTGAAAAATGACCAGCAGAATGACCAGGAAAATGAGGTAACCAAAAACAGGGTGGATCAGCCACTTATCCAGTTTGTTGGAGAAAGCGGGTTCTGTGGGTTTTTTACTCACGGCCTCGCTCACGACCAACTTTATCCGTTCGAATCGGCTGTTGGTGTCTGCAATCTGACCCTGTAAGTCTGCTTTATCTTTTAGTGCTGTTTGCTTTGTTTCACGGGGAACAGAATCTGCGGCCATCCACTCTTTCAGTTCCGGAATCCCTGTGCCAATGCGGGCATTCGTGCGGATGATGACTGCATCCGGAAATGCTTCTTGCAAAGCCGCGACTTTTATTTCGAAGCCGTTTTTGGCAGCCACATCCGTCATGTTAAGCAGTAACACCGTATCCAGGCCTAAGTCGTAAATCTGAGTAAATAGTAACAGATTACGTTCTAGGTTGGTGCTATCCAGTACAACAATTACTTTCTCCGGAAAATTGGGGTCTTTGGGATTTGAGATCACATGGTATACAACCTCTTCATCCTTGCTTCGGGGATAAATACTATACGTACCCGGAAAGTCGATGAGTTGTATTTGCCGCCCACCGATGTTTAAAAATCCGGAATGCTTGTCTACCGTGACACCCGGAAAGTTCCCCACATGCTGACGAAGTCCGGTTAACCGATTGAACAGGGAACTTTTTCCTGTATTTGGATTTCCAAAAAGGGCTATTTTCTTCATTACTCGACTTCGATCAGGTTGGCTTCGGAAAGACGCATGGATAAAACATACCCGGAGATGTCGACCGCGATAGGATCTCCGAATGGCGCTTTGAACAAGACTTCCACTTCTTTCCCCGGGTAAAGTCCCATTTCCAGTAACTTGGGTTTGAGTTCACTTTCCGCAATGCCAAGCACTTTGGTTTTTTCATGCAATGGAATTTGAGCAAGTGTTCTCATGAGAATCAATTCGTTATTGAAGGTTTTGAGCTGTAAAATTAGTGGAAACGGTTGAATCCCCAAATACCGGATTTGAGGTACTGTTTATTGATCGGACTTCAGGTCGTTGAGAATCTGCTGTACGTCGTTTTCAGTGGCCGTAAGTTTGTTCTTACAAACCTGGATCAAAGCAGCGGCGCGCTTCACTTTTTCAGACAACAGATCCACAGAGATCTCCCCGGATTCAATGTCCGAAATGATTTGCTGCAATTCTTCGTAAGCCTTTTCGTATGTTAATGCTTGTTCTTCCACTACACGAATTTACGGAAATTATTCTTTCCGAATAACTATCACACTCAACCCCAACCTTCTTTATACCAAAGATTCGCAGATTTTAATTGCTGTGCATCTGCGTGCTTTTTTATAAATTCAGCTTATTGGTGCTGCTTTTAAACCTGGTTGAATCAAAATAAGAAAGGCCTTTTTACCTGTTTTAAATACATAATCCCCTTTATAATCTGTGCATCAGTGGGGAAAGAAAAGTGTCATTCATTGAGTCCTTGCCTTCAACTCCTGTGCTTCCGTTACAATTTTCAATTCCTCTCCTGTTTTGGCTTTATTCTTAACTGAAAGCACTCCTTTTTCATTTGTCACAATGGCATATCCGCGCTGCAGCACTGTGATAGGGTCCAGTAATTTTAAATGAAATGCTGCCTGCTCGAGCTTAGCAGCTTCAGATTCGACGGTCCTGGGTAGGATCCGGATCAATTGGTCCTGATGATTGTTAACGGCTTGTCTTTCAGTATTCACTGTGGATTTGCTGTGGACCTGGAGCAGATTAATACTGTTCCCGAGTTTACTTTTTTGGTTTTCGAACAAGTAGGAGGAAGAAGAACGTATTTGATTACGAAGTTCTGACAACACCTGTTTTGAATAAGTCATTTTATGTTTTACCCGAAACTCAAAATCTTTTACCGTGTTCAAAAACACATGCTTTTCTGTCTGCAAGGCATTTTGGACTTCCTGCTGGAATGTGCGCGTTAACTGCCCGAATTGGTTGTTCATTCCCTGCATGAAATGCTGGATCTGTTTCGGAAGCCTTATCCGAATCTCATCCAACGGGGCATCCAGCTCTTCGAAAATACTCAGGAGAAAATAAGCCATGTCGGAAGGAGTGATCCCGTTCCGGAAAGCGATCATTTCGCAAACGGTGAGGTTGGTGGAATGCCCGATCCCGGTTAATACCGGAAGCGGAAAAGTTGCAATGGCCTTTGCGAGTTCGTAATTGTTGTAGCAGTGCATTCCAATTTCGCCGCCACCACCGCGAATGATGACTACGGCATCGAAATGATGTTTCACTTTTTCAATGCGTTTTAACTGGTTTTGAATGGAGGTAATGGCTGCATCGCCCTGCAAGGTTGCTTCAAACAAAAAGGTGTTGAAATGGTAGCGTTTCGGGTGACCGTTCAAAAGGGTTACGAAATCGGAATAGCCCTTGCTGTCTGCTTGGGATATGATTGCCAGTCTTTTGGGGACCAATGCCATTTCCAGGTTTTGGTTGGAATTGAGGATTCCTTCTTTGTTCAGACGTTCGAGTGTTTCCTGTCGTTCGCGCTGCAAAGCACCCAGGGTATAATTCGGATCAATGTCGATGATCTCTAAACCCAGGTTATAAATCGGATGGTAAGTGATCTTGACGTGGAACAAGAGTTCCATTCCGTCGTGGATGGGCTCTTTTACAATCTCAAAGAACTTCTGCTGAATGCGATCAAAGTTCTGTTTCCAGATGGTGCCGCGCATTTCCACCACAATGGATTCATCTTCTTTCTGGACCAGTTCCGGGTAGCAGTGACCTTTCCGGGTTTGATTCAGTTTGTGCATTTCGGCCGTTACCCAATAAGTGCGCGAATAACGTTCTGCGATCGTTTTGCGGATCGATTCAGCTACTTGTTTGAGGGTAAAATGCTGTGGGCTTTCCATAACCTAAAAGTACGGAAAGCAATCCTTATTTCATGCACTGCACCAAAAGGGTTTGTGAGTTTCCGGATGTTGTTTCGACGCGGCACAGTAAAGTTCCTGAAAATCCATCGGGAGGAGTAATGCGGATCTGTTGATTATCAATAGCAACCTGATTCACCGCAATCTCTTTCCCCATCAAATCGTAACAATGGATGGTCAAATCACCCGGTCGATCTGAACGAAGGGTAAAGCTTTCCGCAAAGGGATTCGGGTAAATCTCTAAAGAAAGGTCGGTGTTTTCATCCAGGGATAAGTTGGTATGACAAGCAATTTCGAGGGGAAAAGAATCTTGCACCGGAACAAGTGTAAGAGCGGAAAACACATAGATTTCGGGTGCGAATGAAACGCTTGTTGTGCTGTGCTGAATGACTGTATCAACATATGGATAAGGATCTGTTTCCGAATTACAGGATGTAAAGTTTGAAGTGTCTATGCGCTCCAGTATCGTTGCGAATGAGGATCCGGCTGGAGTCATAAGACCTCCCAATTTTGAGAAAAACAGCGCTCCGGACGAATGTTTGAATAAGTCTCCGCGATTGTAGTTGAAGGAATGAAAGGCGTCGAAGGTTTCTGTTTTTACCACCGTTCCGTTTTCCTCAAATACCGAAAGATAAGTTAAGGGATGAGGAACGGTACCGTAGCCTAAAACCAGGATTTTTCCGTCCAGGGATACGATTGAGGAAGAATTGCCTCCGTGATTGGGAGGCCATGGACCCGGCAGGTTCAGTCTTTTAGCCCATCCCGAGGTTTGATTGTTCTCCAGTTTATGCAAAATGGAGTTAAAGAATATTCCGTTAATGATGCTTCCTGTATAATACCGGTTTCCGTTAAGTATCATAACTGATTCCGGGAGGAATTTAGCAGGGAATTGAATGGCCTGGTAAACAGAGATTTGATCCAAAGACAGATCCACGGCATTGGTGTCTTTCACTGCAACCAATCTTATCTCGTTATTTTCATCGAGGTAAAGTTCGGTGGATTTTTGAAGTTCATTGGTATGGAACCAGCTTGCTGAATGGATGTTTCCAAACGGAATTTTCCCATAGCCTGCGGAACGACTCGAATCTGCCGCCAGGAAATCAAAGGAGACAATCAATTCCTGGTTGCGAATGAGACTTCTGATGTTCCGAACCTGTGGTTCATCCGGGATGTCTAGTTTGTGGGCGGAAAGCACCGTCCCGTCCTCACCGATATGCATCAGGCGCAGGTTGCTTTTCCGGGATTGATCGATGTGGGAATAAACCAGGTAGGCCTGATTTCCACTACTTTTCAAACTTGCCGACAACCAAACTGAATCGCCTTCCCCGATCGAAAATTTACGGTCCCACTGCGTGTTTCCTGTTTTGTCGATACACCAGATACGCAGGAAGTGTTTGATCCCCCAAACGGAATCTGCTTCAAAACGATACAGGAGGATTTTCCCGTTTTGTAATTCGGCAAACTGATTTTTTTCTGTTCCGCTTCCTGCAAAATCTACGGGAAGGGAGTAGCGTATGTCGAAAGAAAGGTCTGTTTGTGCAGAAAGCTGGTTTACTCCGAAAAGCAAAAGGATTGATAAAAGCGGTATTCTCATAAGTTTGATTCTTTCAGAAAGGAACGGGAAAGATAAGCAATCCGTTGGTTTTATTTGGGAAAGAAATACAGACAACGCAGAATGTTCTTCGACGTTGTCTGTTTTTGGAATTCAATTAGTATTTGAAGGTAGTGGGTGCTTTATCTAATTTGCTTTTCACGAAGATGAATGCAGTTTCTTCATTCTTCATAAAAGGAATTTCCTTTCCGTCCTTCTCCAAAATGAGCTCCACTGTTTCGGTCAAAATTCCTTCTTCGTAATTGTAGTTTTGAGTAATCCGGAACTTATTATATGGCAGAAACCTGGAAGGATTCGGAACGTACATCGTTAATTCCGAAATGCGGAACTCCGTGTCGCTGGTGCCTGTTCCGTTGCCGATAGAGGATTGAATCGAGGATTGTACCTGCTGCTCTTTCCCGGTCCTATAGAGAAGTTCGAAATACATGGTTTGATCCCGTTCGCCGGCTTTCCCATTGTAATCCGGATGAATGCGGTGGAGCGTTTTAATCGATTTCCACTGATTCTCGTACCGTTTTTGAACAACACTGAATTGATAATCATAAGACTCATCCCTAGACCAGTTTCCGTTTTCATACCGGTATGCTTTACTCACGCCATTCCAGATGATAGTATACGCGTCATCTGGTTCAACGGACGTGTTAAGGGGAATGGTGGTTTTTTGAGATGCAGCGAAAAAGGGCAGTGCACATGCAGCCAATATCAGGCCGGTGAAAAAAAGTTGTGTTCTCATGCTTGAATTTTTAATGAACATTGTTTCAGCAAAAATCAGCAGAAGTGATGGGAATAAAATTGACAAATGTTACAATCGTTGTTTCCCGGCAATTTTGTTTCGCAGACGACTCAAACTTTCGCGTTCAAGCCCGAGGTAAGAAGCAATGTGATAGAGTGGAATGCGTTGAAAGATCACCGGTTCATTTTTGAGTAGATTGAGGTAACGCTGTTCGCCATCCATGAACAAGAAACTTTCCACCCGTGCAGTAGTTAATTTGTAGGATTGTTCAGCCATGATCCTGCCGAAGCGCTCCCAGTTTTGGGACTGGTTATACCCATTGAACAAGGCTTGCTGGTTAAACGTAACAATTTCCGAATCTTCCAATGCTTCAATAAGGTACTTGGATGGCTTTGCTTCCAGGAAGCTGTCATAGTCGACCACAAAATCGTTTTCGAAGACAAACCGGGTGTTGATTTCCTTGCCGTCTGCCAGATAGTAAGTCCGGAAGCCCCCCTTGTTGATGAAGCCGATCTCGGAACAGACTTTTCCTTCTGCAAGAAAGCATTCTTTGGCCGCAAGCTGTTTGGTTTGCAGGAATGGTTCAAAAAGCGCGCAATCAGCTTCCGTGAGGAAGGAAGTTTGCTTCAGCCAGTTTTTGAAGGGTTCAAAGTTGCTCATTTGCTGCGGTTTTTATTGGATTCGCCAGGGTGGATTCAACCGGTTTTCCCCTGCAAAGAACAGGATCAATTGGTTTCCGTCCGGATCTTTCAGGTAAGCTTCCCGCCATAACCACGTTTGGTCTTTCGGGAGTTCATCAAAAACAATTCCTTTTTGGATGAGGTGATTCACTTCCTTATCCAGGTCTTCGCATTCGAAATAAACAGAGATTCCATGTCCGACAGGAAGTTCTTCCGTCAAATGAACAGAGAAAGTGGAAGTTCCGTCCGGACATTCAAAGCGTGCGTAATGATCCGATTTCACGATTAGTTTCAATCCCAGTGTTTGATAGAAAGCGATGGACTTTGGAATGTCTAGCGAAGGGACCGTAATTTGGTTTAAGTTCATTTAAGATTTTGATTTGTTGTTTTAGTATATCGATATTTAGCCTCTTGATAAAATGAGTTTGTTATACTTTATATGGGATTTGAATTCTTCTTCACCCTTTAAGTACCAATTTTTTTCTTTCAAAACCAGTTGGTCTTTTCTATTGTACATACAGAATGTTTCGTAGTAATCCAATTTACCGATTTTTTTGTCCCTGAAATCATGTTCCATAATAGGGTACCATTCATTGGTTCTAATATAATAAATCTGTTCGCCTTGTAAAATAAAGACCGGATTTTTCAGCAAAAGCATACTGATGATTTCAAGTATGTAGAAGACCATGATAACAACGGTTAAGCATGCAAATACAAGCCACATTGGCTCTTTTGCATTCGAAAAGGAGGCTAAGCTAATAGCAAAAATCAAATAGAAAACTGAAGCTACACAAATAGAAACGATGTTTCGCGTTTTATTGTAATATAAGCGTTTCCCTTTGACCAAACTCAGATCAATACGGTTTAATTCTTTTGTTTTTTTGATATGTTTTGCAAACATTTTGTTGGCATTTCGGTTTTTTTCTCAAAAGCCCTGTCCTTTTCTTGTTCCCGCATTAATGCGGGCAGCCAGTTCTTCAGCTTCAGCTTCGGTAAAGTTTCCGCTGATCTCTGTTACGCCACCGGAAATTGCGTCGTTGACAATCGGGCAGGAAATTACCCGACCATCAAAGACAATTGCTATGGAACGACCCACATTTTCGCGGGTCATCACTTCCCAGTCGTGCGCTCCCTGTTTGTTCATGGTGATTTTAATAACGGGGCTCTGATTGTATTGAGATATGTCGGTTTCTGCTGTTTCAATGTGTCTTCCGTCTACAAGTGCTTTGTTTCCCGGAGGAACTTTAATCGCATACAAAACATACTCTTTCTTTCCGCGTTGAATTTCTTCCAAACCATAAGACCAAATGAATTCCAGGTCTTCGGGAAAACAAGCCCTCACATTTGGAGTTGCGAGCAAAGCGTCTACTTTGGTCCTGTCTTTTTCATCCACATAGCCAATCATGTAATTCGTTCCGGGATGAACAAGTCCGCGCAAACCTATTTCCATGAGGTTTACTTTTCCTTGTAAAGCCAGGGTATCGTTATTGGAGACCGTATCACAGGCCGCATTCCAGGAATACTGGATTTCCGGCATCGTGTAGGTTTCAAAAAACTGCAGGGTTCCGGGTTTGACGTTCTTGAGCTTTTTTGAGCCTGATCCGCAGGAAAACAGGATAGAAAGTAAGATAAAAGGAATGAGTTTCATAAGGATGGTTTTTGTAAAATTACGAATTACTTGCCTGCATTGATCCGGTCTGATAATTCTCCGGCCTGTTCCATGCTAAATGCTCCGTCGATTTCCATTCCTTCTTTAATCACCGTCCAAACCTGTGAACAGGAAACTACTTTTCCATCCAGTGTAATGGCAATGTGTTTCATCAGGTTCTTTTTGGTAAATGCTTCCAGCTTTCGTGAACCTGCCGGGGTCATGGTAACGTGGATATCTACCCAATCGGGGTTTTCGTTGTCCAATGCAGGGACAGACTCCTGGACGTCACGGGAATCAATGGGCGCCTTTTTGTTTTTCGGAACTTTTACGGCGTAGAGCTCGTATCCTTTAAGTTGAGGAAGATACTCAGTCTGGTTTAAACCCCACATAAATTGCAGGTCTTTCGGAAAACGTTTTGCTACTTCCGGTATCGCAAGAATCGAATCAATTTTGCGAACATCGCTTGTTTTTACAAAAGCAATCACCGTGTTGAATTTATTGATGGTAACAGGCATGAATCCGTTGATGATTAGTTGGTTGTCCGGACCTTCGCCCAGGGTTACTTGTGTTCCGCCCGGTGTGGAAGTGAAGACAGATTTCCACGATTCACGAATATCATCCATGCTGTAAGTCTCGAAAAACTGAACGGTAACGGGGTTTTCGGCTTTCTTTTCGGGAGCAGCAGGCTCGTTTCCGCAGGAGAACAAAAGCAGGATCAGGAAAAAGAAGATGAGTTTCATAGGCTCAAGTTTGCTTAAAAATACAATTTCCCACGGATGGACACGGAGGAGCACAGAAGTTTTATAGGGAATTGATAGTTGTAATAATTAACTTAATCGATGGTTTTATTTTTAAGCGCTGATATAGCTGGGAGTGGCGGTGAATTGAATGCTAACTATTAATGGTGGCTCGTATGGTCATAAATAATTAGACAGACAGTTGCTACTCCAATAATTATCACAAATAAAAAATTCAATACAATAAAGGCTGGATTTGCGAGTATGCAATAGGGATATTCTTCAAGCAGAAATACGTCAAAATCTTTTTTCAATAGTTTGGGATAAAGAGCAGAAAGAGTTGTGGTTTTTAACCGATGTTTGGAATAAGGATAACCACCATCTTTGATCTTTAGTTTGTAGACCGGAGCTGCATTATGCATCTGATAAATGTATATGATACTGGCAGATTTGAGAACTCCTTGTTTCTTGAACATCCTGTACCTTGAAAGGTGTTTGATTTCCAGGTATAAGAATACGGCAAAAGGAATAAACCAAAAAATATCTGCTTCTTTCATTTACAAGGATTGCCCAAAAGTAAGTAAGTTATTATCCGGATCGAGAATGGAAAACTCGCGTTGTCCCCAGGGTTTGTCTGCCAAATGCCCGTTTGGGTGAATGGGGGCTTTGCGCTCCAGGAAATTCTGATAAACAGCGTCAATATCATTCGTACGAATATATACCTGCCCGTAGTTTTCTTTCGGGTCGAGTTCTTTGAAACCGAAAAAATGGATTTGAATGCCTTCTTTTTCGACCATGAGGTAATCCGGGAAATCGTCGTTTCCGAATACGTGAAAGCCGAGCTTGTTGACATAGAAATTTTCGGTGAGGTGCTTGTCCCGCATGGGAAGTTTGGGGTGAATGGATGTGAGCATCGGAAGAATTAATTTCTGAAACGAATATAGGTGATTTTCAAATGAACCGCAAAGAATGGAAGGACAAGGTAGATTAGAATAAAGCTTTATGCTCTGATAATTATTATAAAATTTAATAGGAATTACTTAGTTCATGCTTTTAATCTTATCCCAATGTATTTTGAAAAGTATTCCTGCGGATTTGACAACTTCTTCCATTTTACTTTCAATTTCAGCACCATTAAATTTTTCATGTTTTTTTGTGCTTATATCTACTAATGCATTAACCTTTAACATCAGTTCCTCTTGTTCTCTTTTATCACGATTCAATAGCATACCAATTTTTGCATGACAATAAAAGATTTTCTCGGCCAATTCTTTTACATTGGATTTATCTACTTGATTTCCATTTATTTCAAATTCAATGGCAATTGCCGCCGCAAATCCAATTAGTTCACTCAATGTGTGTCTCAAATCATTTATCCAATCTTGTCTGTTTTTTGTTGAGATTGTTGTCTTGAATTGAGTAATTGAAGTTTCCTTTGAATTGTCAATTTGTCTTTGTAAATTTCTTTCATTTGATTGTCTTAGTCTATGTGCAACCCAAAAATTAACCAAAGCAGATAGTAAACCAATAATAAAGGCGATTACCCAAGGCATGTTTTTTTCATAGAAGGATTGTGCATCTGTTTTTTCTGAAACATCTTTTATTTCAAGAGCATTTGGAATGTTCAATGTAATCCTTGATGATGAATCGGTTTCATGGACTCTAGCATAATTAATGTTAGGCAATAGCATTAATTGAATAATTACTAATGTATAAAATAATTTACGTTTCATTTTTTTCATATTTGGAGCTTCAAACCTACCAACCACCTTTTAATCTGTCAACCGTATTTACCACATTTTTTCTGATAATCAACCAACTAATACAATTGTTTTAGGGCGCCATCCCCCTTAATCCCCCTTCAAAGGGGGAGATATAAAATCCTCTGCGCTCTTTCACTCTTTGCGGTTATTAAATCTGCGTTCCTCCGCGTTCCTCCGCGGGAGAGCTAAAAATTTTCCTAATTTTGTACCATGAACAAATCGAAATTTACTGTAACAGCTGCGCTCCCATATGCGAACGGACCCCTTCATTTAGGACACGTTGCCGGTGTTTACCTGCCCGCTGATATTTTTGTGCGTTTTCTGCGCACGAACGGACACGATGTGGCTTTCATCTGCGGATCGGATGAGCACGGTGCCGCTATTACTTTGCGTGCTAAGAAGGAGGGAATTACGCCTCGCGAGATCGTGGATAAGTACAACAAAATGATCGGTGATTCATTCAAACAGTTCAACATTTCATTCGATATTTTTCACCGTACTTCCGAGCAGATTCACATTGAAACTGCCCAGGAGTTTTTTAAAGTACTGGAAAAGAAAGGAAAGTTTATCGAAGAGACGACCGAGCAATATTACGACGAAGAATACCAGCAGTTTTTAGCTGACAGATACATAACGGGTGAGTGCCCGAATTGCGGAAACCCCGGTGCTTACGGAGATCAGTGCGAGAAGTGCGGTTCTGATCTAAGCCCGACGGACCTGAAAAATCCGGTTTCTACTTTGAGTGGGAAATCGCCGGTTTTGCGTACGACTTCTCACTGGTTCCTGCCAATGGACCGTCACGAAGAATGGCTGCGTCCGTGGATCAAAGAAGGAATGCTGGACGGAAAAAAACAACACGATCCGAAAGCCTGGAGAAACCAGGTGATTGGTCAGTGTATGTCTTGGATCGATGGTGGTTTGCACCCGCGCGCCATGACCCGTGATTTGGATTGGGGAGTTCCGGTGCCGCTTCCGGGAGCTGACGGGAAAGTACTTTACGTTTGGCTGGATGCACCGATCGGGTATATTTCTGCTACCAAGCAATGGGCTTTGGATAACGGAAAAGACTGGAAAGATTACTGGTGTAATGAAGACCGTAAACTGGTGCATTTCATCGGTAAGGACAATATTGTATTCCACGCTATTATTTTCCCGATCTTATTGAAAGATCACGGCGGGTTCATTTTACCGGACAACGTACCGGCTTATGAGTTCCTGAATCTGGAAGGCGATAAATTCTCTACATCCCGCAACTGGGCGGTATGGCTGCACGAGTATTTGGAAAGGTATCCGGAGAAAATCGATGAATTGAAATACACCCTGACGTGCATTGCTCCTGAAACGAAGGATGCCGAGTTTACCTGGAAAGAATATCAGGCACGCGTCAATAATGAATTGGCGGATATCTTAGGAAACTTCGTGAACCGTGCATTGGTACTGACCCAAAAATACTACGAAGGAAAAGTTCCCGCATGTGGTGAGTTGACGGCAGAAGATCAGCAGGTACTGGCCGATATGAAAGCGATACCGCAGCGAATTGCGGAGTTGGTTTACCAATACAAATTGCGTGATGCCCAGTCAGAGGCAATGATGCTGGCGCGAATCGGGAATAAGTATTTGGCAGACAACG
>CAMLDR010000121.1 GCA_946478775.1 uncultured Flavobacteriales bacterium | reverse complement strand
GTTGTAACCTGACCGTTTATTTTCAATACGATCTGGTTTGCAGCAGTCACAAAACGAACACGCGCTTTTACCGGGTAAGTAGCATTTAATGAAACCGCCGGATTCAAGCTTGGATCAATGAAAGAAACGATCGGGGGCTGAACCGAAACCGGTTTTCTATAGATAATTGTTTGTGTTTCACTTGCAGTTCCGGCAGTATTTGTTCCGGTTACTGTAATAATGTTTGCCCCTTCGATCAAGGTTACTGCAAAAGATGCTGTGCTGTTGACAAAGGTGAAATTCATAATGTTTGTTCCGTTTACGTTCACATTCACACCGCTTTGGCTGGTAACATGAAGTACAGACGCAATGACATTCTGTGTTCCCGCGGAAGTATTGTAAGGATCTACGTTCGGGTTAGTGAACTGAACAACCGGCGGCTGAACAGTTTCCACGCGTTTGTAGATAATGGTAGTTTGTTTTGAATCTGTTCCGTCCGTATTGGTACCTGTAACAGTTACCACATTCGCACCCGGAACCAGGTTTAAAGTTTCTGTCACCCCGCTTGAAGCAGCATTGTAAACGAAGTTCGGCAGGTTTGTGCCATTCAGCGTTACTTTAACCTGGCTTTTTTGTGTAACATTCAACACCGTTGCATTCAGGTTGAATACTGCGCTTGAAGTCTCGTAAGGATTTGTTCCCGGATTTGTAATGGTTACGATCGGAGGTTTCGGTGCAATGCGGTTGTAGATAATAATCGTGGTTGCAGAAGCAGAACCTGCTGCATTTGTTCCAATTACCTCAAAAACGTTTTGTCCCGGGTTTAAGATCACATTGCTTGTAAATTTATCCGTTTGCGCATTGTATGCGAAGTTATTATTGATCGTTCCGTTTTGCTTAAATGTTACATGTTGGGCATCCGGTACATTCAATACATCAGCAGTTAAAGCAAAAGTGTTTTGATTCACTGTATACGGATTGATGTTCGGATTTACGAAATAAACGACCGGTGGCTGAATGGTTTGCTGCGGCTGGTAAATGATCGTTGCAGTCTCCGTATCCGATCCGTATTGATTTGTTCCTGTTGTAGTGACCACATTGGAACCTGTAATCAAATTGAGCGTAGAGGTGATTCCCCGGGTAGAAGCATTGTATGTGAATACAACCGGGTTTCCATTCAAAGTCATCGTAATTTTATCCTTTCCGGTAACATTCAATACGGTTCCTGTCAAGTAGAAAACAGGATTTTGCACCGTTGTGGGGTTGGAAGCCGGGTTGGAATAAGTTACCACCGGAGGAGTTGGTGTTTCTCTTATAAAATTAATAACCGTTTGGTCCATGTCCGAACCAAAATCGTTCGTTCCGGTCAATTCAAAGGTATTCTGTCCCGGTACTAATGTCACGACACTCTGGAACTCCTGAGTAGAAGGATTGAACGTAAAGTTTGTCATGTAATTCCCATTTTGTCTGAAAACCACATTCGAACTTGAATTGACGTTCTGAATTTTGCCTTTGATCACATAGCTGCTTGAATTGACTGTTGTTCCACTAACACTTGGGTTCGTGAAATCAACCAAAGGAGGTGTTCTTACCGGTTGTGTCCAGGTTGGATTTGTAACGACCGGAGTACGAGTTGTATCCTGGTAAGTAGTCGTATGATCATAATGACTTCTGATGTGGAACTTCAGGTAGAAACTGGTATAGTGGTACCAATCGTTTGCATATTTCCCTTTAGCTTGGATATGACCATCAAAATTATCCGCCATCGTAAAGGTTGTCTTATGCTCGATTCCCAATGAAACACCTTTTGCAACCTGGTATCCGATACCAACCCCAACGCTCGGCATAAATCTTCCCATACCTGCAGGTGAATTCAAATCCGTGTCGAATTTTTTATCCGTCAGTGAATGGATTTCACTTTGTGTATAAGAACCTGCAGCCAATTTCGTAGAATCGTATAAATAGGTAAAGCCATCAGATCCGTAAAGATCTCCTTTCGCACGGTACCAGGTATAACCGATTCCTCCGAAAATATATGGGTCCCATCCGGTGCGCTCTCTCAGCTTATTGAAATGGATAGCCAATTCCAGACTCAGTTCATGCAATCGGGTACCAAAGTTCAAAACTACCGGCTGACCGGCAGCATTGTAATCATTGTAAACAGGATTGGAAGAAATGCCTGTGGAGTCGGAACCCGTATTGTATCCTTTCCAAAGTCCGGTGAGGTAACGCAAACGCAGATCAAAACTGATCGCCCTTCCATAGTTGTAATTGAATTGACGCCCCAGCATCAAACCGTATCCCAGGTCTAATTTGTGCGGAACATCCGTTTTTGTCCACGTCGCACCGATATTTAAACCCCAGAACCAACGACTGTCGTTGTCGTAATTCACTTTTTCATTCTGAGAAAACAGGGTGGTCGTTAATAGCAGACTTACAATTAGCGTGTAAAAATTTTTCATAGTCTCAAGTTTAATCTATTTCGTCGCTAACCATTCCTGTGCCAAAAAAGCACAAAAAGACTTTCATTTAACAAAATTGACGGCGCGAAACTACGAAAAAACGATCAAAATATCTCTGAATGTATTAGTTTTACAATCATATACGCATCTTTCGCACATGAATCTCGGCGCTGTTAAAGTATTGTTAATCTCGTTTTTAAGTGTGGCTTCCGGGTTCGCCCAGTTGACAAATGACGCCTGTCCGAGCGCAACTCCTTTGTGTCCGAATGTTTCTGTTACCGGTTCCAACATCAGCGCAACTGCAACAGTGTGTCCGGATTGTGAAGATGATTTTACCTTCTGCTTTTCCGGAACGAATAGCGTTTGGTATCAATTCAATACCAATGTAACAGGTGGTGACGTAGTCTTTAACTTTAGCAATATTTTATTTAATTTCCAGCCAACCCGCGGCACGGAATTACAGGCTGCCATCGTTCAGGCCATTATTCCATGCGATGCAGCAACCTACACATTGATTAGTAATTGTGAAGCCGGTTCTGCAGGAACTTTCAGTTTAACAGCATTGGGACTTCCCGCAAACACGACTTATTACTTAGTCGTTAACGGAGCAACCAACGGCGGTGCAGTTTTACCTGCTGAAGCCAGTTTTGACCTCATCGGATCAGGGACGGGTTTTGATAGACCTGCTCCGGGGCTTTCGATCGGAGGACCAACTTTTACGGTGTGTCCCGAAACCCCCATTTCTTTCACAGCATATTTATCAAACTGCACGGACACCAGTGATTTTAGCTGGTCTGTAAATGGGGTTCTGACCGCAGTTACTCAAACTTCTTTGTGGATTACCAGTAATTTACAAAACGGCGATGTGGTTTCCGTGGAATGCAGTTGTTTCGCTGTTTGTCCGGACACACTGAACTATTCTTATCCTGCGGTTGCAGTAGATCCATTAACAGTTGACGCCGGACCCGATTACACGATCCAGGCCGGAAGTAGTCTTCAGATTACCGGAACTTCAAACGGAACGGATTTTATATGGAGTCCGACCCAAACACTCAACACCCCCTACTCCATTACCACTTTTGCCACTCCGGAAGAAACAACCGTTTATACCTTAACCGCCTTGAATGCAAATTGTTCGCTTTCAGACGAAATGACTGTTTTCGTTTCAAACAACCTGGATATTCCGGGAAGTTTTTCTCCTAACGGTGACGGACATAATGATAAATGGGTAATCGATGGAATTGGTTTTTACCCGGATGCACAGGTGGTTATTTACGATCGCTGGGGGCAAAAAATTGCCGAGATTGCCGGTTACAGTCTAACCAAAGCCTGGGACGGCACCAATAAGGGAAAACCGGTTTCAGATGGTGTTTATTTTTATTCACTGGATTTGCGTCAGAATAATGACACCAAACCTCTTAAAGGAAGTATTACCGTAATCCGCTGATGAAAAAGATCGTGCTCTGCATATTTATTTTGATGACTGCTCGTTTTTCCTACGGACAGCAAGTAAGCCACATGTCGCAATGGATCCACCATCAATACGCTATAAATCCTGCTTATACCGGAATTAAAACCTGCCTGGAAGCACAAGCTTCATTCAGAGGTCAATGGGTTAAAGTAGAAGGAGCTCCTTACACCGGTTGGGTAAGTGTTCATGCTCCATTGCAGGCAAAGCGGCGTAAATTCTTAAGCGGAAGACACGGTTTAGGCGGAATGGTATATCTGGATAACATCGGACCGTTCCAGGATGTTCGCGTACAGCTGTCCTACGCCGGCCATTTCAACTTTTCATTGACCAATCGCTTGTCTTTAGGCCTGGCAGTTGGTGCACGGCAGCTTTCATTCGATTTGGACAAGGCAAAACCTTTAACCCCGGATCCAACAATAAACGGAAGCGCTTCTCAAATTCTTCCGACAGCTACTTTCGGAGCCTGGTGGAACGGCAAGAACTATTTTGCAGGGTTCACGTTGTATGAATTGATCCCTCAAAAGTGGAACATCATCGGAACAAATGCCGGTTCGCAAATGCATGCAATGGTAACAGGAGGATATAAATTCAATCTCAATCCGAAAGTGGACCTGTTCCCGGGAATGTACATCGCTTACACAAAGAATACGCCTATTGAATTACAAATTCACGCACTGTTAGAATTTCAGCGCAAATTCAATATTGGTCTGGGTTTAAGGAATACAGATGCTTTAATCGCTATGGTAGGGTTCCGCTTTAAAGAAAAGTGGAAACTGGGTTATTCCTATGATTTCATCCTTTCTAAAATGAGGCCGAACACCTTCCATTCACATGAAATAACCCTTTCATTTTCTCCGTGTAAACAGCGTGTAGAAAACACTTCGGGTTGTGCCGATTTTGATTGAACCAACCTCTATTCAGATTTCACTGTTTATAAGTATCTCCCCTCCTGCTTTTTCCCGGCTGTTTTCTTTCGAAATTTGAACTTAAAGCATTTTTTGAATGAAAACACAACTTTATATAATCGCACTAACTTGCATACTGGCAGCATGCGTGCCGGCAAAAAAATACAACGAGCTTCTTGAAAGAGAGAAAGTTTGCAGCGAAGAATTGAATAAATACAAAGCTTCAAGCATCGACAACGAAGGAAAAGCGAAAGACCTTCAGGTCATGGTAGACCAATTTCGTAAGGACATACTTTCTCTGAAGAAGGATACATTAGAACTGGGTTCGAACCTGCGTTTTTTGCAGGCACAATATGATTTACAGGTAGCGCAAAACGAAGCTTATGAACAGAAGCTGGACCAGATGCGCATGAAAGGACAAAAAGAATCTGCAAATTACCAGGCTGATATCGACGCGAAGAACCAGGAACTTCAGCGCAAAGAAGACGCATTGAAAGTATTGGAAAGCGAGTTGGTTGCCAAAGAGAAACTGCTAATCGAAAGGGAAGAGCGCGTAACGGAACTGGAAGAAATGATCAAGCGTAAAGACGATGCGATGAAACAATTGAAAACACGTGTTTCAGCAGCTTTGAAAGGGTTTGAAAACAAAGGACTTACCGTTATTGAGAAAAACGGAAAGATCTACGTTTCACTGGAAGCCAAATTACTTTTTGCATCCGGAAGCACCACTGTAGAAACGGAAGGCAAGAAAGCGTTGGTTGATCTGGCAAAAGTATTGGAAAACGAAAAAGATTTAGAGATCATTGTAGAAGGACATACTGATACGGATAAACTGGCAACAACTGCTCATCCTAAAAACAACTGGGAACTGAGTGTTCTCCGTTCGACAGCGGTGGTAGAGATCATGGTAGCAAACAGCAAAATGAACCCCATGCAGCTGATGGCGGCAGGAAGAGGCGAATACCATCCTGTTGACATAAAAGACAAAGCCAAAAACAGAAGAATTGAAGTCATTATCTCTCCAAACTTAAACGAATTATACCAGATCCTGGATGGGAAATAATCGCCGGATGGACATCCAAGAAAGGCACTCTTTTGGGTGTCTTTTTTTATGGAATAATTCGTAACTTAAAGGATACAAACAAAAGTCATTCACATGGAACAAACATTGGTCATAGGAGCAACAACAAAAGAAGATCGTTACGCAAACAGAGCTATTCGCGCATTGAGAAGCAAGAAATATCCGGTAGTGGCTTTCGGGCAAAAAGCAGGAACAGTGCTGGACGTCGAAATTGAAACGGAATGGAACCCAAACTGGAACATTGAAACGGTTACTTTATATTTGGGTCCGCAAAACCAGGAAGGGTATATTGATAAGATCATTGCATTGAAACCAAATCGGGTCATTTTCAATCCTGGAACAGAAAACCCAGAGTTTATTCAAAAATTGAAAGCAGCAAAGATCCATCCCGAAATCGGATGTACCTTGGTGATGTTATCAATTGGCACATATTAAGTAGTGTAAAACCCCCTTGCTTTAATTGGAACAAGGGGGTTGTTTTGAATTAACCGCAAAGAGCAATATGTTCTTTCAACGCGTGAATAACTGTTTCGGTAATTAAGGTGTAAAATGCATTCTTATTGTCTATAGGAGCCGTTTCCAATGCATTGTAATAACGAAGTCTGTTTTCAAGCTCTCCTTTAATATTTGCAATCGGGTAGCCATGCTGCATCAAAATAAGATTCATGATCAACCTGCAGGTTCGTCCATTACCATCTATGAACGGATGGATACGCACAATACGCTCATGCATCTCAGCCGCAAGGACAACCGGATGAAGCACTCCTTTATTTTCCTTATAATAGATAAATACTTCCTCCATTAATGGAATTAGCATATAAGGTTCAGGCGGGAGATGCGTACTCCCGGAAATACGGACACCAATGGAACGATAAACTCCAGCATTCTCCCGATCTATTCCTTTCAGTATCAAATGATGGATTTCCTTTAAAACACGCTCTGAAAAAGCCGTTTTATTCTGAACGATTTCTCCAAGATAACTAATCGCTTCCGTATGGTTTATCACTTCCAAATGCTCTCTAACAGATTTTCCGCCTACAGTAATTCCATCGTTGACGACCAGATAAGTTTCCTGCAAAGTCAATGTGTTTCCCTCAATTCGATTGCTTTCATAAGTATAATTCAAATTGAAGTATTCTTCCATCTTTTGAAGCTGTATTTGATTTAAAGGCCGTTTGGAGGACCAAACTTTAACTAGTTTAGAACACTCCTCAAGCAATTCACTCAACTCAGAAGAAAGCGTTTTTTCATACGAGGTTTTGCTCTTGCGATTATAATTAACACGGGCTTCTGCAACCTGCATTGCTTTTTCAAACAAATGGCTGTCTTCATCGAACAGGGCATAAATCCGTTCACCTATCCAATTTGCCTTTGTTTCATCTTCATCCAGCCCCAGATTTATAATCAATAACTGAAGATGCTTTTCAGAAGGTTGCCTCTCTCCCTTTTCATACTTGTTTAACAAAGCGGTATCTATTCCCGAAAGAGTGGACAGTTCTTTCAATGTGTAATTGAACTTTGTACGTGCTTCTTTGAAAATTGCTCCCAACTTCATATTGACAAAATATTATTAGACAAATTTAGTCAATTTTTTCGAGTAAAAAAATATCTCTCTAATTTTTCTCAACATCACAATACATTCGAATGCCTGATAACCCGGTTTCTGTTCCCGGCAGATTCAAAACAAAAACCCTGACTTCTTTGATGTAAGCCAGGGTTTTTTGGATATTATTTGTCTCTTCCTATTACAGGATCAGCATCGCATCACCGTAAGAGTAGAATTTGTATTTTTCTTTAATTGCTTCGTTGTAAGCTTCCATCATCAAATCGTGACCACAGAATGCTGAGATCATCATCAATAAAGTAGAAAGCGGGGTGTGAAAGTTCGTTACCAAACTATCCGCAATACTGAAGTCGTATGGAGGGAAAATGAATTTATTCGTCCAACCGTCAAATGCTTTCAACATATTGTCTGTAGAAACCGACGTTTCAACTGCACGCATAGAAGTTGTTCCGATCGCACAAACGCGTTTCTTATTCTTCTTTGCCAGGTTGACAATGTTTGCAGCTTTCTCGGTAATGATCACCTGCTCAGAGTCCATTTTATGCTTCGTCAGATCCTCTACCTCGACCGAACGGAAAGTACCCAATCCAACGTGCAAAGTTACTTCTGCAAAGTTCACACCTTTCAATTCCAAACGCTTCAACAATTCACGGGAGAAATGCAAACCTGCAGTAGGTGCTGCAACAGCTCCTTCTTCTTTCGCGTAAATGGTCTGGTATCTTTCTTCGTCTGTTTCTTCGACTTCACGCTTGATGTATTTCGGAAGCGGAGTTTCTCCAAGTTCAGTAATTTTTGCCTTGAACTCTTCGTAAGGCCCGTCGAATAAGAAACGTAACGTTCTTCCACGGGAAGTAGTATTGTCAATTACCTCCGCAACCAATGAATCATCATCACCGAAATACAATTTATTTCCAATTCTGATCTTACGAGCCGGATCAACCAATACATCCCACAAAAGGCTTTCGCGGTTTAATTCTCTCAACAAGAACACTTCGATCTTAGCACCTGTTTTTTCTTTGTTTCCGTACATACGCGCAGGGAATACACGTGTGTTGTTCATGATCATCACATCACCTTCTCCGAAGTAATTGATAATGTCCTTAAACAGGCGGTGCTCAATTTTTCCGGTTTCACGGTGGATAACCATCAATCGTGCTTCATCACGGTTTTCACTTGGGTATTCAGCAATCAGTTCGTCCGGAAGGTCAAAACTGAATTCAGAAAGCTTCATTTTATTCATACAAGCTGTATTTTTATCTGCTTTAAATCAAAAGAGCGCAAAAGTACAAAAAATCAGGCTTATTTACAAGGGCTGATCTTCTATGAAAGATATCCATTCTTCCACACTCCTGGAATCTTCAATAGCGTAGATTCCGGATTTAGTTCTTCGCAATGCAATTAGGGTTGCTCCACATCCTAGTTTTTGTCCGAAATCATGTGCAATGGATCGAATATAAGTTCCTTTTGAACAGGAAATTTCAAAATCGATTTCCGGAAAACGGGATGAATCAATCTTAAAATCCGTAATCTCAACGGTATTGGCTTTCAATTCTTTTTCAATCCCTGCACGGGCATAATCGTAAGCACGCTTCCCGTCAATTTGCTTGGCAGAAAACAAAGGCGGAACCTGCTGCTGCACCCCTAAGAAACTCAGGCGGACTTCTTCCAATTGTTCCGGAGTAATTCCTGCAGTTTCTTTATCTGTATTGTATTCCGTTTCGAGATCGTAAGAAGGAGTTGTTTTCCCCAGCAGGAAAGTTCCGGTATACGTTTTACCGTCAGATGTCAGTCCTTCTATTAGTTTGGTATGCTTCCCGATACAAATCACCAATAATCCGGTGGCCAAAGGATCCAGCGTTCCGGCATGGCCGACTTTGAGTTTTTTTACTCCCAGTTTCTGACGCAGATGCCAGCGCAGTTTGTTCACCGCGTCAAATGAAGTCCACTTCAGGGGCTTATCCACCAAAATGGTACTTCCTTGTGCAAATTCCGTAATCATAATTTACAACAAGAAATAAAGCAGTAATAAACTTCCTGCAACTATCCTGTACCAGCCCCAAACTTTAAAGCCGTACTTATTCAGGATCCCAATAAAAAATTTGATCGCCAAGACCGCAACAATGAATGCCACCACATTTCCTGCCAAAAAGAACATCAAAGACTGGTTGGATGCAAAGATCATCTCGTATCCTTTCTGCTCAAAGCCAGGACTTACCGTCCAATTTTTCAGGAAAATCGAATAACAGGTAACGGCAAGCATCGTTGGAACCGCCAAAAAGAAACTGAATTCTGCTGCTGTCTTTCGAGACAATCCCTGTTGCATTCCACCGATAATAGAAGCTGCAGAACGGCTCGTTCCGGGCATCATTGCCAGGCATTGCCAAAAACCAATAGTAATGGCCTTACCGAATGAAATATTTTCCTCCTTATGAATGCGCGGGTTCTGAAAAAAACGGTCTATAAAAACCAAAACAATCCCGCCAACAATTAGTGTAATAGCAATAGGAATGGGTTTTTCCAGCACACTTTCGATGAGGTCATCAAAAAACAAACCCAGTACTAATGCAGGAATCACTGCAAACCCCAGCTTCAGGTAAAACTGAAAAGAAGTTTCTTTAAAGAACTTTTTCCAGTATAGAAAAACAACTGCCAGTATTGCTCCGAATTGAATTGACACCTGGAACATTTTAATGAATGCGCTATCCTGAATTCCTGCAATGGAACTTGCAAAGATCATATGTGCTGTCGACGAAACAGGCAAAAACTCGGTTAGGCCCTCAATGAGAGCCAATATTACTACTTCAAACCAATTCATGGATTATTCAGGGGAATTAGAATCTTTTGCTTTCTTCATAATGCCGTAGATCATTACGACAAAACCTGTCACAATTAAAATAGGAGAAACAGTAATTCGAACTGTAGAGAACAACTCCTTTTCATGAAACTCAGTCGGAGTATCAGAACCACCGCCAATCATTAGCAGGTAGCCAATAATATTAATTGCCAACCCAATGAAAATGATTCGCAGGTTCTCTTTTTTTATTGGAAAGTCGAATTTATTGTTCATGATATAAATGAATGAGGAGCTAAATTAATATAAATCATCCAATTTTGCACGTAAATATTTGTTTAGCGCAAACCAGGTCGAAACAACGGTTAAAAGACAGCCGATCACAAGTAATGAAGCAAAAAGCAGAATAACATCCAGCAGCTTCATATCAATTTCAATGACATCCAGGACATTATTCAAGGCGAAAAAAACCGTCATCAGCAAGGCCATTCCGAGGATCCCGGAAACCATTCCCTGGTAAATTGCCTGCTTCAGGAAAGGTCTTCGGATAAAGCCACTGGTAGCGCCAACCAATTGCATGGTTTTAATGGTAAAGCGTTTCGAATAAAGTGCCAAACGAATGGTATTGTTGATCATTGCAACAGCAACGATAATCAATAAAGAAGCAACGATCAAAATAAGGAAAGCAAACTGCTTGAAACCCAGGTTCACTTCTTCCAAAGCAGCTTTATCGTAATTAACCTCGGCCAGCATATCTCCGTATTTAGTATTCAAACGCGTTTCTATTTCCCTCATTCCCTTTTTAGTAACGAAAGAACTGACCGGTCTGAAATTAATTGTCGGAGGAAGCGGGTTCTCACCTTCAAAAATCGCAAGAATCTCCGTCGAATTCTGATCAGCTCCTTTAAACTCATCAATTGCACGTTCCGGAGAAACAAAAACCACTTCTTTAAAACAGTCCCACGATTTCAATTCCTGCGCTACCTGTTTGATATCTTCCTTATTGTACTCCGACTTAAAGAATAAATCTCCATGCAGATTTTCCCTGGCTTGTTTTTGCAACGAATCCAAACCGATTACTCCTGCCAAAACCAAACCTATCATAAACAGAACCAGCGAAATTCCAATTACAGTTGAAATGTAACTAGTTCGCAGCCCCTTCTTTCCTGTCTTTTCGATCCCTTTACTCATCCAACCAAAATTACACTTTTTCGCTACATCCCCTTATCCTAATTTGAGAAGCTATTAACGAAGAAATGAACAAATTTTCAGCTTTCTTTCATTTTAATGTTATCCTAACTAAAAAACGCATATTTTGCATCAACTTTAATTCAAAATCCTATGAAAAAAACTTTTTTTTACGCAGCATCACTTGCCTTTATCGCTTTCGGAATGACTGCATGCGGCGCTTCTACTGAGGAAACTTCGGAAAATGAAGCAACAACCTATGAACTGGATGCAGAGGCAACCACTTTGAAATGGAAAGGTACGTATGCAGGCGATGGTCATACACACAATGGAACCGTAAAAATATCCAAAGGATCCATCACCTACAAAGGCGATACATTTGAAGCCGGAAGTTTTACGGTTGATATGAAAACAATTGAAAACGAATTAACTCCGGAAATGGGTGCAGGTGACCTGAATAGCTCCATTATGGGCGAAGGTTTATTCAATACCGCACAATTTCCAAACGTAGAAGTAATCATAAACAGTATTTCCGATAAAGAAATCGACGCTACGTTGAAAGTCGGAGGAAAAGAAGTTCCGGCAAAAATGCCTGTAAAAGTTAAGAAAACAGATAAAAAATTAACTGCAAAAGGAAAATTCACAGTAGATTTTTCTCCGATGAATGCCGAAGGTTTCCAACCCGGAACTGAAAAAGGCAAAGAAAATCAATACATCAAACCGGGAGTTGATTTTGATCTGGACCTGGTAATGAAAGCGAAGTAAGAGAAATCACTGATTTCGATAAAGATCCACGTAGCGTATTAGTGCACACACTACGAAGCCTCCTCATTTGATGGAGGCTTTTTTATCTTTCAAGGGAAACAAAGATTAAATCTCATTCTTCACAATCATCAAGTTAAACCTGGTTATATATCACACCTTGTTTTATTCTTAAAATAATGTGAAAATTATTCATTTCTGAATCGTTGGATTTGTTTTTGGGTTATTTTTGCCAAAAATTAATTTCAGATGAACGTTTTCAAATTTGGCGGTGCTTCCGTCAAAGACGCCAATGCAGTAAGGAATGTATCACACATTCTTTCCCTTTTTCCTAAAGATCAATTGATTGTTGTAGTATCCGCAATGGGCAAGACGACCAATGCAATGGAAGAAATTGTGGACTCTTTATGGAATAAGAATGAAAAACGTTACCTGGAACTAATTGAGGATCGCTACCAATTCCACCAATTGATCGTCGCGGAGTTATTTCCTGAAAAACACTATTTCATTCATCAGCAGATGGAAGAATTGTTCGAATCCCTTAAAAACCGCTACCACCTTCCCATTTCGGATAATTACAACTTCGAGTACGATCAGATTGTTTCCCTTGGAGAAGTATTGTCGACTATGATCGTAGAAGCTTTCATGAAAGAAGAAGGCCATGCAACCGCCTGGGTGGACTGTAGAAAGATCATCCGTACGAATCATGAATATCGTGAAGGAGAAGTTGACTGGGCAAAAACAGAATCACTGGTAAACGAACGGCTAGATCGGAAGAGCGTCGAGTAGGGAAAGAGTGTAGATCACGGTGGTAGCCGTA
>CAMLDR010000120.1 GCA_946478775.1 uncultured Flavobacteriales bacterium | reverse complement strand
AAGCGTTCTCCGTGCAAAAAGACCGTCTAACTACAAACCCATAATTAGTAATTGGGCATTCGTAATTAGTAATTAATATCTGCGCAATGCGCCAAAGCTAAGACGTAAGCGTTCTCCGTGCAAAAAGACCGTCTAACTACAAACCCATAATTAGTAATTGGACATTCGTAATTAGTAATTAATTAAGGAATTCTTAGAACTTGCCCCACCCGAATAATATAAGAACGCAAATTATTCGCCTTTGCAATTCGTGAAACAGTGGTGTGATTTTTTTGAGCTATCTGCGAAAGCGTATCTCCCGATCTCACCGTATATCGTTTATAACGCACGGCAGGAGCCGCCGGTTTGGCAGCAACCAATACAGAACCCATTTCAGCTTCTTTTTGCACTACTTCAGCCAGTGTGACGGTATTTCCAATCTGCGGATCGTAATACTTATAAAAATGCTGTTGAATATTAATTGCGTGTGTTACGGTATCCAATCTTGCCCCGTCCCAGGTATAACATTGCAGTACATGATCATTAAACTCTAATTGTTTTACCGGAACCAGGTTTGAATGCAAACGGTGCATACGCGGACATTGTTTTTGAACTGCCGGTAATCCTCCTCCTGCAGAACCACGGCTGTCGATACTCATATAGCATCTTCCGTCCAAACTGGGGCCAACTACTGCACTCCAGTAAACGGTGAGCGTTAAAGGGTCAATTTGAATGTATAACTTCTTGAGATCGGAATTAAATCCATTGCTGCGTACTTCAGCTAATCCGGCATTAATCTTGTCGTTTAAAAAACCTCCGAAACCGTCCATTCTTCTGCGGTGGAATGAATGCAGGGCATCGTAAATATAAGGTTGCCCCATTGCGGTATAAGAATCCGTGATGATCAGGTCGTTTTCTCCAAGTTTGATCGTATCCGGATCGTATTTATGGAATTCAGGGACCTGCAAGATTTTTTTTACCGCAACAACCGTGGTGTCCGGGAATTCAGTTTCCGGATCGTTATCAGATTGTGCATATAAGGTGTGACTGCCAATGAATAAAATACCGAAAAAAATGAATTTGAGATTCGTCACTTTGTTGTTTTACTTGGGTTTAACGCACATAAATTTAACAAGTTACATTGGAATTTCAAAAAAAGACAGCTAAAAAATGCAATTTAATCGATAAAAGTACAAGAATACACAGTTCATTAGAAGGATTTACCCGATTGAAAAAACCAAACAATCCATTTTTCTTCGTTAGATAACGAAATCATGAATCATGATATCACGAAATGGCAACAAGAGATTCAATGACGAATATTCCTAACTTTGTTCTATGCAGAATCTGAAAGAACTTACAGCACTATGGAGTAGCGATCTCAAGCGGCTTTATTCCGAAAGAGAAGCCCGGAACATCCTGTTGCTTGTCCTGGAAGATATTTTTGGATTCAATCGACCTGTTTTGCTGGTTTCAAAAGAAATCTACCTTTCTTCAGTACAGTTGGAAGAACTCGATCAGATTTGTAATCGACTCAAAACCGGTGAACCGCTTCAATACATCGTAGGCTTTACCTATTTCGATGACCTGAAAATAAAGGTAGCATCGGGAGTATTGATTCCGCGCCCCGAAACAGAAGAATTGGTTTCCTGGGTTCAGGAGACGATCGGGGATTTGAAAAAAGGAAAACTGGAAGACTGGTGCACCGGCTCAGGTTGTATTGCACTGGCGCTAAAGAACAGGAATCCGGAATTCCAGGTCAAAGGATATGATATTTCACCCGAAGCACTTGAAATTGCCAAAGGAAATGCGAAAGATCTGAACCTGGATGTTGACTTCAGGGCAGACAATGCATTGGAACCGTCGAACAAAGAACAGGTTGATGTAATCATTTCAAATCCGCCCTACATTCCTTGGAAGGAAAAAGAACTGATGCATCAAAATGTAACGGCATTTGAACCCGACCTGGCTTTATTTGTCCCGAATGAAGAACCACTCTTATTTTACCGTTCTATTGCTCAATATGCTGCAGAAAATTTATGCGATAAAGGTTATTTATTTTTCGAATTGCACGAGGATTTTGCTCCGGACACCAAAACAATGATTGAAGATCTTGGATTCGGGGATGTTGAAATCCGAAAGGACCTGCAGGGAAAAGACCGGATGCTAAAAGCACAACGCTTATGCTGATCGCGTGTCGCCAGTAGCTTTAGCGATGGCACAATGGAATACCAAATAACCGAATGTTTTGTATCTTTAATCTTGTTTAATTTTGAATCTGTACCATGTCTGAACCCATTGTCAAGGAATATTCCAATGAAGAAGTAACCATCATTTGGAAGCCGGAAAGTTGCATCCATTCCACTATTTGCTGGAAAAAAACTACCGGACTTCCAAACGTTTTTCAGCCGGGCACCAAGCCATGGGTGAAAATTGACGGTGGCACAACTGCTGAAATGATCACCCAGGTGGATAAATGTCCCAGCGGAGCATTGAGTTACCGCTTGAAAAACGAAGAAAAGGAAGTGAGCCAGGTAAATATCGTGGAAACTTTGCCAAACGGGCCGTTGTTGGTTTATGGAAATATTACCGTAAAGCACCATGGTTCGGAAGAATTGAAGGAAAGTAAAGTCACCGCCTTTTGCCGCTGTGGAGCTTCTTCCAATAAGCCATATTGCGACGGGACACACGTTCAGATCAACTTCTCGGATTGAAAAGAGAGTTCAAAAGTTGAAATTCCGATAGCTATCGGAATCAAAGAGTTTAATTTTTGAACCATTTGAACCATTTGAACCATTTGAACCATTTGAACCATTTGAACTTTACTTTATATAAGGTACTTTTGTCCTCAGTTTAGTAAACATGTCTGCAAAGAATTTCAAATTCATTCCTTTCAAGTCTAATGTATCGCACATTCCGCGGCCTGAAAAATTCACCTTCCCTTTTTATTACACTCCGCACGAGTTAGCTCATTTGGCCATGGTTCAGCTTCAGGATTACCTGAAAACTCAAGCCGAATGGACCCACAATTTTGGTTTGATGGAAGAACAGGAAGGACTGGTTATCGGGAAAATGTTTGGCGTGCTGGTGGTAGAGAATGATCAAAAAGAATTGGGGTTCTTGGCCGCATTCTCAGGGAAGCTGGCAGATTCAAACGAATTTGATTACTTCGTGCCACCTGTTTTTGATTTGCTCGATTCCAAAGGCTTTTATGTGAAAGAAGAACTAGTTATCAATGATGTTACGATTGAAATTGAGCGGCTGGAAAAAGAGGAAGGCTATCTGAGTGCAAAAAGAGAACTGGAGAGTACCACTCAATCTTACCAGGAAGAACTTCAAAAATATAAAAAGGAAATAAAAGAAGCGAAAGCGGAAAGAAAGCACCTAAGGGAAAGCTCAACCCAGTTGGGTGAAAGTGAATTGGAAGCGCTTTTGGAAGATTTGAGAAAGCAGTCCATCCGCGAACAATACTTTTTGAAAGACTTTACCGACTCAAATAAGAAAAAGTTGGCGGCTTTAAGTGAAGTGGTGGAACGATTTGAAAATCAATTGACAACTCTTCGTGAAAAGCGAAAAAATAAATCGAATGCGCTGCAGGGAGAAATTTTTGATTCCTACTATTTTTTGAATTACAGGAAGGAGAGAAGAAGCCTGCAAAGCATTTTCCAAAATACAATCGACCACAAACCTCCGGCAGGTGCGGGAGAATGTGCTGCACCGAAACTACTTCAATACGCATTTGAGCACGGCCTGAAACCGGTTTGCCTGGGTGAGTTTTGGTGGGGAGCTTCCCCTAAATCGGAAGTGCGGGTGCACAAACAGGTTTATCCGGCTTGCAGGGGAAAATGCGAGCCGATCCTGGGACATATGCTGGAAGGCCTTGAAACCGATGAAAATCCCATGCTGCAAAATCCGGCAGAAAACAAAGAGCTGGAAATTATTTTTGAAGATGAACACCTGGTAATTGTCAATAAACCGGCAGAATTCCTTTCCGTACCCGGGAAAACAATTTCAGATTCCGTCTACACGCGAATGAAGGAGAAATACCCGGAAGCTACCGGCCCAATGATCGTTCACCGGCTCGATATGTCCACTTCCGGGATCCTGGTGCTGGCAAAAGAGAAGAAAGTGCACATGCACCTGCAGAAGCAGTTCATCAAACGAAATGTGCAGAAACGGTATGTGGCACTATTGGACGGACTGGTAAAAGAAGATTCCGGGACAATAGATTTACCCTTGCGAGTGGATTTGGATGACCGTCCGCGCCAGTTGGTTTGCTACGAACACGGAAAACGCGCCGTAACCAAGTGGGAAGTGGTGGAGCGAAGAAACAACCAAACCCTGATCTATTTCTACCCGATTACGGGAAGAACGCATCAGCTGCGTGTGCACGCGGCACATATTTTGGGATTGAACGCACCGATCATCGGCGACGATCTTTATGGAAGCAAAGAAACAAGACTGCACCTGCATGCGCAGTTCCTTCAATTCACACATCCTGTGACCAAAGAAGCGGTTAAGATTAAAGTGGACGCTGAGTTTGCGTAATTAGATGCTTCATTCAAAGAAATTCAATGTACAACCAGAGAAATTCAATCTGCAAGGAAAGAAATTGCGTCCACAACTAGAGAAATTCAATCTCGAAGTTTCGGGACAAGTTCTGAAGTGAAAGAAGTTGAATATGATACTGCGGACAAAATCCCAATTACTCGACACTTGGCTTTTCAGTTCTTATTGAAATCGTCAGCCGTCCTTAGATTGTAGGATGAAAGTAAAGGGCTTCCATTTCGGTTACTTAGACCGAAAAGTGCTGATCCTACAGTGTTTGTAAAACTACTGTGGGATTGCATTCCGGATCCTGATCCCTTCTTTTCGAGAATAAGTCCGAAAGGGAAGCCTGCTCTAACGCTGTAATTGGGTTAAAGGCAGTTTTGCCTACTTTTTCTGCCTCGGCAAAAAGTAGGAGCAAGGAATATTGTTGGAGTGGTTGAAATTTCAAACAAAGAAGGTTAATCGTCATTCGCATTCACAATTATTAAATATTTTTGACTTCCGAAAACTTCAATATGGATCCAATCGCAGCACAAAAAAGAATTGAGCAGTTAACCGAGGAATTGACACAGCATAATTACAATTATTATGTAGAAAGCAATCCTGTCATTTCTGATTATGAATTCGATGTGCTTTTAAAAGAACTGCAGGACCTGGAAGCGCAGTTCCCGGAATTTGCTTCGGAACTCAGCCCTACAAAACGGGTGGGTGGAGATATTACCAAGAAGTTTGAAACGGTGGTGCATAGATTTCCCATGCTTTCTTTGTCCAATTCGTATTCCGAAGAAGAAATTATTGACTGGGAACAGCGTTTGAAGAAACTCGCAACAGGTGAGATCGAATACGTGTGTGAATTGAAATACGACGGTGTGGCCATCGGGATTCGCTATGTAAATGGGAAATTTGCACGGGCAGTGACCCGTGGAGACGGAACCAAAGGAGAAGATATTTCGGCAAATGTGAAGACTATCCGGACCATTCCATTGACGCTCAAAGGAGATTATCCGGACGATTTTGAAATTCGTGGGGAGATCTTTTTCCCGAGAGCCAATTTTGAAGCCATGAACAGACAGCGGGAAGAACTGGGAGAACCTGTTTTCGCAAATCCAAGAAATTCAGCTTCCGGAACATTGAAATCACAGGATTCTAAAATTGTGGCGGAAAGAGGATTGGATTGTTATTTATACGGCGTTTATGGAGACGACCTGAATATGGAATCGCATTTGGAAAGCGTGAATAAAGCACACGAATGGGGATTCAAAACTCCGCCCGAAAAGCATAAATACATAGCAAAGACGTCGAGTATTGAAGGAATCATGGAGTTCATTCATTACTGGGACAAGGAACGCTACAATTTGCCCTTCGACATTGACGGGATTGTGATCAAGGTCAATAATTACGATCAGCAGTCGGATTTAGGGTTTACGGCAAAATCACCACGCTGGGCAATTGCTTATAAATTCAAGGCAGAACGTGTTTCTACCACTTTGGAAGAAGTCACTTACCAGGTCGGAAGAACGGGAGCGATTACTCCGGTGGCAAATTTGAAACCGGTTCTTTTAGGCGGAACGGTGGTAAAAAGAGCTTCCCTGCACAATGCCGATCAAATTGAAAAACTGGACCTTTACCTGGGAGATGAGGTATTTGTTGAAAAAGGCGGAGAGATCATTCCGAAGATCGTAGGAGTGAATACGGATTCCCGTTTATCGTCCGCTCAAAAAGTGATCTTCATCGAACATTGTCCGGAATGTGGTTCGGAACTGCAGCGCAGGGAAGGAGAAGCCCAGCATTACTGTCTCAATGATTTGGTTTGTCCGCCGCAGGTGAAAGGTCGAATGGAACATTTCATTTCCCGGAAAGCCATGAATATTGATGGCTTAGGTGCTGAAACCATTGATTTGTTGTACAAAAAAGGATTGGCAACAGGAATAGCGGACCTATACGATTTGACCTTCGACCAGGTAGTGAACCTGGACCGGATGGCAGATAAGTCTGCGAACAATTTGATTATCGGGATCAAAAACTCGAAAGAGATTCCCTTCGAACGCGTGTTATTTGCGCTTGGAATTCGTTTTGTAGGAGAAACAGTCGCGAAAAAATTAGCCTTTGCATTGAAGAATATAGATGCTATCGCCAAAGCAACATACGAAGAATTGATTGGGGTGGATGAGATCGGAGAGAAAATCGCTATAGCAGTGCAGCATTTCTTCCAGGATCCGCGTGCGCTGCAAACCATCGAACGGTTAAAAGCAGCAGGTATTCAGTTTGAGATCGAAGAAGCCGTGCTCGATTCCAATGCACTGGAAGGAAAAACCTTCGTGGTTTCAGGCGTTTTTGCAAAATTCAGCCGGGACGAGATCAAAGACCTGATCGAAAAGAACGGCGGAAAAAATGTGGGATCTATTTCAGCAAAAACCAATTATGTGCTGGCAGGAGATAACATGGGGCCTGCAAAACTGGAAAAAGCAAGTTCCCTGGGAATTCCCATCATTTCAGAAGACGATTTCCTTGCAATGATCTCAGAGAACTATAGTTTTTAAGGTTTCCTCCCTGGAGAAGAGCATGCGGAGTATGTGAAGACGTAACAACGACAAACGTTAGTGCGAAAGTTGTGAGGAGGATAAAGGAGGGTGGCTTTTGATCGTCAGCAATGACTGATAATCTCAATCCAAAAACCCTGCAATCAACTCCAACGCTTCAAGCGGCAGTTGTTCCGGTTCAACACGCGTCATTTTTTTACCGTCAAAAGTGACATACGCTGTATTCCATTTTAAAATCCCTTCGGAAAACATTCTGATTTGTTCTCCATCCAACTGATTCATGGATTGAAACGTGAGCTTCTTTATCTGCTCAGAATGGGTGTCGATATGAAGCCAGGAGTAAACCAGGTTCTTGTCTTCCGATTGAATGTCTGTTCGTTTGATCTCTGCAATGATCTTTGAATCATCGGCAAACCAAAAAAGCACTTTAAACGGGAATGGATTTGTAGTCATACCACAAAATTAGTTAATGAATGTTTTTTTGACAGTAGGGGCAGAAAATTTTCTGCCCCTACTGATTTTTTATCAAAATAACTACCGGGAACATGAAAGACGGATCAAGCGTGGATCAAGCGTAGGTCAAGCCTATATAAAGCATTGTTTGTATAGATTCTTAACATTTTGAAATAAATTGTTTTACAGGGAATGAATCGCTTGAAAATTCCGTAATTTCGCACGAACTTTTTACTGTTTAAAAACAAATACAATGAATCTATTTAAAGGAGCCGGAGTTGCATTGGTTACACCGTTCAATGCAGATATGTCAATTGATTTTCCGGCATTGCGCAGATTGGTAGAGGAACAAATTTCCGGAGGCACCAACTACCTGGTAGTTCAGGGAACTACAGGCGAATCTCCAACCTTGAATAGTGAAGAAAAGAAACAAGTGCTTGAAACAGTTTTAGAAGTGAATAATGGAAAATTGCCGGTTGTTTATGGAGCAGGTGGAAATAATACCATGGCTGTGGCAGAAGCATTTAAGCATATTCCGAAAGGAGTGGACGGAATTCTTTCGGTTGCTCCTTATTACAACAAACCCACACAGGCAGGTTATATCGCACATTACAAAGTATTGGCTTCCGAAACGGATTTGCCGATCATTTTATACAACGTTCCGGGACGAACAGGTTCCAATGTACTTGCTGAAACCACATTGGAATTGGCAGAGATCAAAAACATTGTAGCCATGAAAGAAGCTTCCGGGAACATGGAACAGATCATGGAGATCATTCGCTGCAGACCGGAAGGGTTTTTAGTGCTTTCAGGTGACGATGCAATTACCTTGCCTCTGATCGCTGCCGGTGCCGACGGAGTTATTTCTGTGGTAGCCAATTCATTCCCGAAACAATTCAGCCAAATGGTTACAAGTGCTTTGAACGGAGACTTTGCAACCGCACGGAAATTCCATTACGATCTGCTTCCGGTTACGAAACTGCTTTTCGCAGAAGGAAATCCGGGTGGAGTGAAAATTGCACTGGAAGAACTGGGTTGGATGAAACCATTTATGCGTCTTCCATTGATGCCCGTTTCTGAAGGTCTGAAAGCAAAAATTGTTGCAGAAACAAAAAAACTGACTAAATAATCACGCGATTGATTGAAAATTAATAGATTCGCACTAAATTACTTGATGATGAAAAACAAACTAATCTTAGGTGGCATCTTGTTAATGTTTGCTTATGCTTGTGGTTCCGGAGAGGAAAAACAAGAGGTAGCAACGGTTGAAGAACAGGAAACTGTAGCTGCTGCTAACGTAAACTACAATATTCCATCTCCGTCGGAGCAGTTTGCTTTGATCTCTAAGATGGATGCAATTAAGAATACAAAGATCTTACACGATCCTGCAATGGCAGATAAGTATTCAAACTCTTCTCAAAAAGCATTGAACTTTGGTGTGTATACGGCAGACGTTGCTTATTTGACTTCATTTAACGAGACAAACAAGTACCTGAGCTACTTCGGTAAATTGGAAAAATTAGGTTCCGATATCGGTGTTGCACAGGTGTTTGGGAATGAGTTGGGTGAGTTAGCTAAAAAATGGGACGGAAATGCAGATTCATTATTCAAATTGAGTGATGATGTATACAATCGTACATTCCAGCGTTTGATCGAGATCGACAAAGGGGATGAGCTTTCATTGATGCTTGTAGGAGGCTGGATCGAATCCATGCACCTGATGATTGGAAGTTCCAAAGGTTTCGGAAAATCACCGAAGCTGGACCAGGCTTTGGCTGACCAAAAATTAGTTGCCGAGAACTTATTGGAATTCCTTGTGAGTTACCAGGATAATGAAGCGGTGAAAGAATACTCTGCTTCCATTGAGGAAATCCTGAAAGTATACGAGCAATTGGATTGTAATTCCGGGGAAACTCAGGTACAGAACTCCAACGGTAAATTAACTTTTTCAGGCGGAGACAGCTGCAAGATGACTCAAAAGTGTTTCGATAACCTTTCGAAAAAGATCATAGAAATCCGTACTAAAATTGTAACTGCTTAACTTCACAGATATGAAATTTATTTTAACAGCAACCCTATTATTTGGTTTTGTATTTAGTTTTGCTCAGTGTCCTCCCGCAGAGACATTCATGAAAAAGAAAAAGACTAAAGACGCATACAGTTTAAATTCTCAATCGCGTTCGGGTGCAATTGCTGCTGACGAATCTTACGAAATGTCTTTCATTGCTCACCAGGGATTGGATTACCGTTTAACAACCGTTTTGGGTGAAGGAAGTGTCGGTACACTGAACTACGAGATCTATGAATTAGTTGTAGAGAAGAAAGCCGAAGGCGAAAAAGAAACCTTTAAAAGAGTGAAAAAAGTATTGGCTTCTTCAGGAAATGCTGAAGTTTTGGAATTCACATCCGATAAATCACGCAAAATCTTCATCAACGTATCCATTACAGGCGGAGATAAGAAGAAATTGGCTTGTGTAGGTGTGTTAATCGAAACAAAACGCTCTGAGAAAACAGGATTCTAATCCGTTAAATCATATTGAAAAACAGTAGGGGCGGAAAATTTTCCGCCCCTACTGTTTTGTATCGAAGTCGATTCACAATCTTCAGGGAATTCGTAATTTCACACCATGCATCAATCATCACAAAAAATAAAAGAGCTCGTCGATCAGGCTCAGTCAATCGTCATTACAGCGCACAAGTCCCCGGACGGAGATTCGATCGGAAGTTCATTGGGTCTGTATCACATTCTAAAGAACTGGGGGAAAAACGTTCAGGTCGTTCATCCTGATCCCGCTCCTGAATTTTTACATTGGGTTTCGGGACAGGAACTAATTCTCGATTTTGAAACCAAACGAGAGCAGGCAACTGCAGCACTTCAGTCTGCTGATCTGATCTTTTGCCTCGATTACAACGAGCCTTCACGTGTGGGCGATGTCATGCAGGAAGTTTTGATGACGGCGTCAGCCAATAAAGTCATGATCGATCACCATTTACATCCGGCAGATTTTTGTCAGGTAGTGATTTCCGAAACAACTGCCTGCTCAACCTGCGAATTGGTCTATAAGTGGCTGAAAGAAATCGGTCGTTTGGATTACCTGGACGAAACATCCGCGGCATGTATTTACCTGGGAATAATGACAGATACGGGATCTTTCAGATTCCCTTCCGTTAGCGCCGATACGCACGAGATCATTGCAGATCTGATCCGGAGAGGAGTGAAACATCACCTCGTTCATGAATCCGTTTACGATACCAATACGGTTGACCGCATCAAATTAAGAGGTTTTGCCCTGTCCGAAAAATTGGTTTGTATGAATGACATCCATGTGGCATACGCATCGCTTTCGGAAGAAGAATTGAAAAAGTACAACTACCAAAAAGGAGATACGGAAGGTCTGGTAAACCAGATCCTTGGAATCCAGGGAATCAAAATGGCGGTATTGTTCGTAGAGAAAGATGGGAAGGTGAAAATTTCATTCCGGGCAAAAGGAGATTATTTTGTAAATGAACTCGCTAAAACCCATTTCGAAGGCGGAGGACATGCCTATGCTTCCGGAGGAATTTCATCCGAAAATTTGGAGAAAACAGTCGAAAAATTTGTAACATTTGTGAAAGATTTCATTCCTAAAGCATGATTAAAAAAGAATTTTTGTTCTGCCTGCTGATCTTATGTTCCTGTGCAGAAGAAGAGCAACAGCCGAAACCCATTGAGTGGAACATGAAAAAATCCACCGAAATGAACAAGGAACTGGCGGTTGAAGAAAGCATTAACATCGATCTTTACTTTGCCCAGCATGAGAATTGGGAGGTGAAACAAACCGGAACAGGATTGCGTTATGTGATTTTTAAAAAGACAGAAGGAGCAATTCCGCAAGCCGGAATGGATGCAAGGACACAGTATAAAATAAGTCTGCTCGACGGAACAGAAGTTTATAAAACCGCTTCCGATGAGGTAGATATCTTTCGGATTGACAAAAGTGAAATGGAATCCGGGATTCATGAAGGAATTAAATTGATGCGGGTAGGAGAGAAGGCTAAACTCGTCTTTCCTAGTCATTTGGCTCATGGGTTGGTAGGTGATCTTGAGAAAATTCCACCGCTTTCACCTTTAGTGGTTGATATTGAATTAATCGGATTAGAATGAATGGTTCCTCCTCACACGCATACCCACACTCAAACCGTACCAGAATGAAAAATTTGAAATACTTAGCACTTGGATTGTTGTTCCTGTCCTGCACAAACGGTGTGGAAAAGACGGATAATAAACAAGATGCTCCATCAACCCGCGATGCGGGAAATCAATTGTCCGAAGCGGAAAAATTGATTGAACCTAAAAAGGAAGTCGTAGATAAAAAGAGTTTTCCGAATGGAATTCAGATCCAATGGTTTGAGAAAAGTAATGGCGCTCCTGTACAGGAAGGGCTGGTGTATGAGATCAATTTCAAAACCAGGCTGCAAAACGGTGAAATAGTGGATGGAAACTACAAGCTGCAAAGAGATATGCTTCCGTTTTTGGTAGGATACGGAATGCAGACACCCGGTTTTGATCTGGCAATTAAAGAACTTCGGGAAGGAGATTTTGTGGAAATTTTTATTCCGGGTAAATTGGCCCGCGGCAAAAAAGGAATTCCGGGAATCATTCCGCCGAATGCTCCGAATATCGTGATGCTGAGAGTTGGCAAAGAAATCAAACCCACAAAAGTGGTAGATGGAGTAAAGGTTTGGAGATTGGAAGAAAATCCCGAAATGACAGATGCCAAAGTAGGAGAAAGCTCCAACCTGGCAATCCATTATTTTGTCGGAACAAAGTCAAATCCGCGGTACGATAATTCCTACCAGAGAGATTCCCCGTTTACTTTCGGGATGAAAGATCATTCCTTGATCCCTGGTTTGAGAAAAGCAATGCTCAATATGAAAATGTATGATAAACTCTATATTTTGGTTCCTGCAAAAGAAGCTTATGGATCAAGAGGGTATGTGGATTTGGTGAAGCCGAACGAAGAGTTATTCTATGATATCATTGTGATGGATGTGGATGGAAAATCCGTTCAAAAAACCGAAAATTAGTACCGGTGGGCAAGCGATTAATCCCGTCACCACTTGTTGATCAAAATGTAGTTTTCAATGATCAAATTGGAGTTATGAACTTGTAAATGTTGGAATTAACGTTTTTTTAGAAGGGAATTTTGGCTTTTTTTCCTTAGTTTTGCCACACCCAGAAAAAAACCAAGACTTTAATTATGGACAAATTTCTTTATTTTCTTCTACTATTTGTTTCATTTTCAGGATTGGCTCAGGCTCCGATCGATACTGTTGATACCGAGAAAGGCCGGATGGTCATTTATGCCAATCGTACATGGAAATTCCTGTTGGATGAAGAGTTTGACGGAATCATGAATGAAGCGCTTTTTGATCAGATCCAGTCAGATACCAATTTAAATTTGATCCAAACCTGGAACAACGATATCTGTTTTAGTTCGGAAAGACCGGATATGTCCCGTTTGAACGATACGATCTGGTTGTGTATGGTGGACGACCTGCATAAGAGTTTTGTTTGCCCGGTTCCCGGAATTGTCACTTCCAGATACGGATACCGGAAAGGAAGATACCACAACGGAATTGATTTGAACCTGAGAACAG
>CAMLDR010000119.1 GCA_946478775.1 uncultured Flavobacteriales bacterium | reverse complement strand
ATCGCCTTGATAAAGACTTGCGAAGCGACATCGTGGGCTTGCTCCGGGTCTTCCATGCGTTGTTTCAAATAGCGAAGTATCGCATCATAATACTTGCGGTACAAAGGTTCGAATCTTGCCGGATCCTCCTTTGCCTGCATCACCCATACTTGCTCCTCCTGGAGCAGTTCCGGTGATTGGTGGAAATAGACATTAATTGCCATGGTATATTTGGATTTTGGGTTTGCATAATTTTTGCATTGGGTATAACTAATATAACGGGATATTTTTCAATTTATTATCAAATATGGAATTATCGACCGTTTTTTTAACAGTTTTTCGACGAATAAGACAATTAGTCCTATCAATTAAGTAGAATTATACTTTATTTTATAAAAGACGTGTCCGTTAAAGCTCGCAAAAAGGATTCTAATTGATTGATTTCCAAATCAGTTAATTGAAATGGTTTTATGATGCGGGATTTATTGGGAAAAGCTTCTCCGCCTTTCGAATAATGCAGAATGACCTCTTTTAAGGTCTGAATACTCCCGTCATGCATATAAGGAGCCGTTAATGATACATTCCGCAAACCCGGAACTTTAAACGTACCTCTATCTTTCTCCAAACCGTGAATCCGGAATCTACCGGCATCTACTCCGTAATCGCTATAAAGTCCGTTGCTGACAACAGCGTAGTTCGTGAAATCAGGACCCGAATGGCATTTGGTACAATACAGCTTTTGAGAGAATAAACGCCATCCTGCCAGTTCATTTTGGTTTAAAGCCTGCTTCTCTCCTGCCCTGTATCGGTCGAATTTACTTTTCCTGCTTATTAATGATCTTTCAAAGGTACTGATTGCCCGGGTGATCACGTATGCATCCAATTCCCTGTTAAAAAGCGTTTTGGCCAATTGTTTGTACTCGGGATCTTTGGAAAGTTTATCCAGGACTTCTTTCATGGAACTCCCCATTTCCAGGTGATCCTGGATCGGGACCAAAACCTGCTCTTCCAGGGTCTTCACTTCGCCATCGTACATATAACTTTTGAAGTAAGAACTGTTCAACAGGCTCGGAGCATTCCGTAGAGCGGTTTCCCCGTTTACGCCCCTGCTTTTGGGCAAACCATCCGTAAAGGCCTTTGCAGGATTGTGGCAAGTGGCGCAGGAAATTTCATTGTTTGCCGATAAGCGCTTATCAAAGAAGAGTTTTTTTCCGAAGGCAATTTTCTTTGCAGTAATCGGATTATCCACCGGAAAAGGTACTTCGACTCCGCTAAGCCACTTTTTCACAAGTACCGGTTTTTCGTCCGGACCAGCGCATCTCCACCCAATCATCAAAATCAGGAGAGCCAGAAAAAAAAATTGTTTATTGAAATTCATAACACCTTAACTTCTAAGTTACTATGAAAAAAGGAAAAGCGCCTCAAAAACCATGCTTTATCAAGCATTTTTTTAGTCTTCAAAAGCAAAAGCTGCACTAATCCCGGATATCCGGGACTGAATCAAAAGCTACGCTTTTTCTTATTTTTTTCTGACAATATAAAGTGCTTCGTCTTTAATCAGCCTGTAGCGCTCAATCTCTTCATCGGGAAGCGGATTATTGGCAAAAGCAACTTCCACTTCAAAGCCTGCTCTTTCCAGCCATTGCGGATAATCCCTTCCAAATAAACGCACGTGGTCTTTCTGCCAAAAATGTTTCTCGCGCTCTTCAGGAGAAGTGATACTCCAGTCTTCGTAAGTTTCTTCGCGCGTAATATCCTGCGGAACCTGCATAATTCCCCATGCGCCCGGAGCCATTACACGATACAGTTCCTTCATACACTGCAGGGCATCGTCCACATGTTCCATCACGTGATTACAAAACACCACATCAAACCGATTGTCTTCCAACGGAATGTGATGCAGGTCAAAATGCATATCGGCTATCGGTGAAACCAAATCTCCGGTCAAATAATCCAGGTTTTTCTGGTTCTTGAACTTTTTATGAAAGCATTGTTCAGGTGCAATGTGAAGGACTTTTAATTTGTCGGCAGTGAAGAAATTGCTTTCTCTTTTTAGATAAAGCCACATCAAACGGTGTCTTTCCAATGTCAGGTCATACGGACAAAGCACATTTTCCCGATGTGCCACATCAGATCCATAGGATAAGAACTTTTTGAATTTGCGTTCACATACCGGACATTCCACCTGATCTCCCTTATAAATTAAAGGCGCGAAGAACTTAAAAACGTAGCTCAAACGAATTAAAAGCGGCCTTGGTAATTTATTCAGAAGAAACTTATATGCTTTTTTCATGAAAACAAAGTTAATAAACTCCCGAAACCGACCCACAATTCTTAAAAGACTTCTCTTAAATTTGTAGCATGAAGCATTTTCTCCGATTATTTTCATTGTTTTCATTTATTCCATTTATCGTGAATTCACAAAGTCAGTCACCATTCCCAATAGCTAAGGAAATCCCCCAAGAGCTTGTTAAGCACAATCATGTCCGGATGGATCCTTATTTCTGGATGAACGAACGCGATTCAAAGCCCGTACTGGATTACATCGCAGAAGAAAATAGTTATTCGAACCGATTCTTTGATCAAAAGCAAAACCTGGTGAATACTTTTCTAAAAGAATTCGATCAGCGGATCAACCCGGAAGAAACAAGTGCTCCTTTTGAAGTCCAGGGAAGGTTGTTCCAATGGCGTCAGATAAAAGACAAGGATTACAGGCAACTCATCCTGATCGAAGGCAGCAAGGAAACCGTTTTTTTTGATGAGAATGAAATGGCAAAGGGCCACGAGTACTACTCCCTGGGAGATTTCGCTGTTTCTCCGAATAATGAACTGACTGCTTTTTCACAAGACAAGATCGGCCGGCGCAATTACATCATTTCAGTCCGTGAAAATAAAACCGGCAAGGTCTTGAAGGAACAAATTCCGAATACGGATGGAAGTGTACTCTGGGCAAACGACAACAAAACGCTTTTCTACGTAAAGAAAGATCCCAATACCCTGCGCGAATTCCGGATCTACAAACATGTTTTGGGGACGAGTAGTTCAAAAGATGAGTTGATCTTTGAAGAAAAGGACGAGCGTTTTTATGTTTACCTTACCAAAACGCTGGATAAAAAATTCATCCTGGTCCATTCGGTCAGCAGTACCAGCTCGGAAACATGGATGATCGAAGCGGACAAACCGGCTGAGAAAGCCACGTGTTTCTTAAAACGGGAGAAAGACCATTTATATGAAGTGAGCCACCATGAATCAGGTTTTTACATTGTAACCAATCAAAACAGTCCGAACCGGAAACTGGTATTTTCCAAAGCGATTCCTGCTTCCATCCAAAGCTGTGAAGTATTGATTGCACACAATCCGGATGTTTACCTGGAGGAGATCGAGGTGTTCAAAAATTTCCTGGCAGTTCAGTCGCGAAAAATGGGAAGAACCGAAATCTCAGTTGGAAATCTGAACGCGACTAATTTCTCCGTCATCTCCATGCCGGAAGAAGTTTATGAACTCAATTTCAGCTTCAATGACAACTACGAATCCAAAGTGGTGAATTACCATTACACTTCTCTGACCAGTCCCAGTTCGATCTATAAATACGACGTTGAAACCAGGACTTCCGTATTATTCTTCCAAAAAACGCTGATCGATAAAAGCTTTGATCCTGCAAACTACGTTTCAACAAGAATTTGGGCCATAGCAAACGACGGACAAAAAATCCCGATCTCTATTGTTTACAAGAAAGGAATCGATCGGAAGAAAGCTCCGCTCCTGCTCTATGGCTATGGAAGCTACGGCGTAACTATTCCGGCGGCTTTTTCAGCAACACGCCTCAGTTTATTGGACAGAGGTTTTGTTTACGCCATTGCTCATATCCGCGGAGGAAAATTTCTGGGCGAAAACTGGTATCAGGACGGAAAATTAAATCACAAACGAAACACCTTCACCGATTTTATCAATGCAGCAGAATGGATGGCCCTGAAAGGATATTGTGATCCGAATTCCATTTATGCACAAGGCGGAAGTGCCGGTGGTTTATTGATGGGTGCTGTAACAAATATGGCTCCTTATCTTTTTAAAGGAGTGGTTGCCAATGTGGCTTTCGTGGATGTGATTTCTACCATGCTGGATGAAAGCATTCCGCTTACAGTGGGAGAATATGAAGAATGGGGAAATCCGAACGAAGAAGACGCTTATTGGTATATGCTGAGCTATTCTCCATACGATCATGTGCGGAAAATGGATTACCCGGCAATGCTGATAACAACCGGTTACCACGATTCACAGGTCCAGTATTGGGAACCGCTGAAATGGGTGGCGAAATTAAGAAAATACAACACGGGAACTGCTCCGATCCTGTTCGATTGTACAATGAGTGCAGGACATGGAGGTGGTTCGGGAAGATCAACAGAAAGACTGGAGGTTGCAAAAGAATTCGCATTTTTGTGTTCGATACAAGGGATTAATGAATAGAATAGCTATTCTCATAGTATTTTTAAGTGTGTTTGTATCTGAAGCTCACAGCCAGGATACAGATACTTTATTGCCTTATGAAAAATATAGAAGCCGTTTGGTCCTCTATTCCGATTTTGGATGGAGCACGGCCCCGATGTCTATTGCCTACCCTTTTTCAGAAGAGATCAAACGCGTGAAATTCAGAAACAACTTCAATCCTGTTCTGGGTTTTGGTTTTTCTTACAAATGGATGTCGCTGCGATTCGGGATTACCCTGCCAAACTCTGTTCGTTCGAAGAATAAATTCGGGAAAACGCAGTATTATGATTTCGGTTTTGATTTCAGCTTCAAGAACATGTACTTTGATTTTGATTCGCATATTTACCAGGGATACGCGATGAAAAATGCCGACCGCTGGAACGATACGATCAGTCCCGACAATCCCAATTTAATCCGGGAAGACATCAATGCTGCCAGTTTTTCCATCAATGCCTGGCAATTCTTCAAGAATGAATTCAAAATGGCTGCTTTCAAAGGAAAAACAGCATCCTATCAACGCGATGTGAGGACATTCTATCTGAAATACACTACGAATTACCACGGAATTTCATCCAATCAATCCCTTCTTCCTATCGAACTGCAGGATACGGCTGAAAGTAAAACCTCTTCCAATCTGATTGCCGCTTTTGATGTGGGAGTTGTTCCGGGTTACGCATATGTACGCAGGTGGCGGATGTTCCAAATCGGTATCATGGGAGGTTTAGGTCTTGTACTTCAATCCAAGATTTATACTTTCGGAAGCACCACCAGAAGTTTCCTCGGACTTGCACCACGTGTGGATATCAAACTCATAGGCGGAATCAATAAACCCAAGTATTTCATCCTGTTCGTTACCGATTTTGACAATAAATCCATTGCATTCAATGACTTCACTTACCAGCAAACCTTTTACAATCTGAGAATTGTTGGAGGAGTGCGCTTAAATGTGAGCAAGAAGAAGGAAGCCCGCGAGGCTGCGGAGAAGAAAGCGAAAGAAGTGACGAAATAAAAAGTAAAAGGTCATTGAGCGCAGTCGAAATGCCTTTTAATGAGCAACTAAAGTCGATACCGGAACTTTCCAGGATTTTTTCCACTCTCCTACCGACATCACCATATTGTTGTAAACCAGTGCGTTCGGGTCTAATTGATCTAACTCTGAGTAAGATGTGAAAAATTCCTCTTGTCCATTGTCCACCAGCATCTTTAAGCGGTTGAAGAAGGAAATTCCCAATTCTTTCTCTAAATGTTTTATGAATCTGACAGAACTATCAATGGAACAACCGGAAGCATTTGCCTGGTCTTCATTGACAACCAGTACCAAATGGTAATCGCCCACTACTTCTCCGTATGCATTGAGCTTTGCACCGTGTGCAGCCCAATCGGTTAAGAATGGAGGAAGGATTTCTGCTATCCACACTTTTTCTGTTGGAGTGAGTTTGCGATCTGCCTGGTAGCTCCACAAACGGGCATTATCCGGAAGCTGGTCAAAAGGAATCATAATTCAGCGGCATTTGCAATTAACTCTGCTACATCCAGGACCTGGATCTCGTGTTCCTTGTTGAAGTTCTTCACTCCATCCGTCATCATGGTATTGCAAAAAGGACAACCGGTAGCAATAATCGTAGCCTGAGTTTCCAGGGCATCTTCCGTGCGCTCCACGTTCACTTCCTTGTTTCCTTTCTCCGCTTCTTTGAACATTTGAGCGCCGCCGGCACCACAGCACAAGCCATTGGTTTTACAGCGTTTCATCTCTACTAATTCAGCATCCAGCTTTTCGATCAGTTCTCTTGGTGCTTCGTAGATATCATTTCCCCTGCCTAAGTAGCACGGATCGTGGAAAGTAATTTTCTTTCCTTTGAACATCCCGCCACCTTTCAAAGACAACTTTCCGGAATTGATTAATTCCTGGATCAGTTGCGTGTGGTGAATGACTTCGTATTTTCCACCCAATTCCGGGTATTCGTTCTTTAAAGTATTGAAGCAATGCGGACAAGCCGTCACGATTTTCTTTACTTCGTAACCGTCCAGCACCTGGATATTCATCATGGCCTGCATCTGGAATGTAAACTCATTCCCAGCACGTTTTGCCGGATCTCCAGTGCAGGATTCTTCTGCTCCCAAAACGGCAAAATTTACTTTACACTCGTTCAAAATGCGAACCAATGCTTTGGTAATCTTTTTAGCCCTGTCGTCAAAACTACCTGAACAACCAACCCAAAACAAAATATCGGGGGTTTGTCCCTGTGCCATCATTTCGGCCATTGTTGGTACGTGTAGCGTATTACTCATTTCCAATTATTTTTCCGGATAACAACTTTGTGCAAATATTTTCGATTTTTTCCAATAATCTTTTTCCGCCTCTTCTATACCACCCATATTATTCCAAAAAGATTCTTTCGTTTGCTCGTCATTGAATACTGAATAAAAATGCCATTGAAATAGATACACGGCCTGAGCTTTATCCACTTCAAACTCTTCAACATATAAAGAAACTTCTTCAAGCAAAGCCAAAAATTTCAATTTTGTCCTTGTAGAAAAATTACTTAGTGAAGTGTAGTCTCCAGAATCTAGCATTGTATATAATTCCAAAAGGTCATCGTTTGTAATAAACTTTTGCCACACTGAACTCAAATTTTGCAAACGCTTAAATTTCTGTTGACGGTTATACTGATATAAACCAACAAAAAGTCCAATAATACCTGCAAATCCGCCAATTATAACAACTAGTTGCTTTAGCGTTTCCATATTACTTCATTTTAATCTTCGTGAATCCAATTCCCCCTGTCTGCCGGAGAAAACTGCCATGGAGCACCATTGTTCTCGATATTTGTCAACATTCCTGTTAACTCTACCGGCATTTTGGATTCCTCCATTACCAAATACCTTCTCAGGTCCACGATAATCTCCAGCGGATCAATGTTTACCGGACAAGCTTCCACACAGGCATTGCAGGAAGTACATGCCCAAATTTCTTCTTCCGAAATATAATCAAACAACAAGGATTTTCCGTCTTCGTAATCTTTCCCGTTCTTACGTTTTCCGTCAGCATACTCCACCATTCGGTCACGTGTATCCATCATGATCTTGCGCGGGGACAATTTCTTACCGGTAATGTTTGCAGGACAGGATGCTGTGCAACGTCCGCACTCGGTACAGGTGTAGGAATCCATCAGGTTCTTCCAGCTTAGATCGGTAACGTCTTTTGCCCCGAAACGTTGTGGAGTTCCTTCAGCAGCAACCGGTGCAGCATAGGGATCCGCAGTAGGATCAAGCATTAATTTCACCTCATTGGTAACCGCTTCCATGTTGGTAAACTTCCCTTTTTTCTCCAGGTTGGAGTAATAAGTATTCGGAAATGCCAATAAAATGTGAAAGTGTTTTGAGTACGGTAAGTAATTCAGGAATGCAAGCACCATGAACCAGTGTCCCCACCAGCCTATTCGTTCCAAAACATACAAAGTTTCCGTGCTGAAACCGCCAAAAATATGCGGACCAACCCAGGAAGAAATGGCGAAACCAAAAGAACCTGCTTCAGCAGATGCATGCGATGCTCCGCGAAGATACAGCGCTTCATCGGCACCATTCATTGTGAAAATACAGAACACCAGGACCACTTCCATACAAAGGATCAAGTTCGCATCAAATGTAGGGAAACCTTTCATTTCCGGTTTTTGGAAACGAGGCAGTTTTAAGATATTTCTTCGCGCCAGGAAAGCAATGGTGGCAATCAAAGCGGCAACCGAAAGCACTTCAATAATGGAAATAGCCAGGGTATACAATCCTCCCAAAGAAGACATGAATGCACGATGAGAACCTGTTATTCCGTCGTAAACAATCTCGATCAGTTCAACCTGGGTAATGACAAAAGCTACGTAAATTCCCAAATGCAGCATTGCAGGAATGGGTCTTTTAAACATTTTCTTTTGTCCCAGAGCTACTAAAGCCATAGTAGCCCAGCGTTCACCCGGTTTGTCTTTCCGGTTTACCTCTCTCCCCAGTAAAATATTTGAACGAATTTTTAAGATGTTCACTCCGAACCATCCGAATCCGACAATCAGCAATACACTAAAAATAATCGCAGCAATCATAAATTGTTTTTAATCAGGGATTGAATCTAACAAGTTACGTAATTTTTTCTCTTCACCGGTGGTAATCGGAACTCCTTTTGTTTTGGCACCAAATACAGAGAAGTGAATATATCTTTCCGGATGTTTCTCCAAATCCTCTACCAGGTTCTGAAGACTCTTATTGGTTTCTACCAATTCATTATACAATTGCTCGTCTTTCAGCAATTTACCCAGTGTTCCCTGGCCCGACTCAATGGAAGAAACTGCAGCATTTAATTTTTCAATTGTTGCATTTGCGTTCGTTACTACCTTTTTGAAGTCAGCTGTTACCAGGTCGTCCGAAACTTTCTCGAAATTCCCCAGGATCTTGGATACCTTATCGTTCGAAGCCTTTAAGTTTCCGGTGATTGACTCCACATTGCTCATGATACGGCTCAGCTTCACTTTTTCAGTAGCCACTAATCCTTCTACATCATTGGCAATGTTCCCCAATTTCTTAAAGGTCATTTTCAATTCCACCAATGATTCTCTGATCTCTGATGTAGCTGTAGTGTCCCAGAAACCTTTCAGGGAAGTAATGGTCTTATCCACATTCACAACCAAGGCAGAAACTTTTTGAAGTACCGGGTTTGCATATGATTTAAGCTGACCGAACATATCCAGCTGCACATGGCCCTGAATATGGTCTTTTTCGGAGTAATATCCTTTGGAAAGGTCATCTCCCATGAATATCAGCAAGCCTTTATTCAACAAATCAACCGAACCTGTTTCGATTACTGACGTCTTTGGAATCCTCAGATCATCATCCTGGAGCGTGAACACCATCTTCACTTTTGAAGTAGAATCTCCCTGGGGATGGTAGTCAACGGAAATAACCTTTCCGACAATTACACCATTCACATAAACCGAAGTAGATGCTGTTAGCCCGCCCGCATTCGGAAAGTACGCCGTGTATTGAGCGTCTCCTCCGAAAAAAGAATACCCTTTCAAAAAATTAATCCCTGTGACAAGCAAACCAATTGCAGCAATTGCAATCAGACCTGCCTTAACTTCTTTTTTGATCTTCAAAACTTTTATTTTTCTGCTAATTTAATAGCTTTTTCCAAACTAATACGCTCTCCATTTTGAAAAGCAACCACAAAAGCGTTCGGAAATTCTTTTTGTCTTAGCTCATTCTTGTAAGTATTGGCAGCACTGAAATCACCGATAAATTCTCCAACCGTGTACTTGTAAAGTCTATCCTGCTGGTATTCAAATACTTCGTGTTTTTTAAACCTGCTTGAATTGGAAGCGATCTTTGTTTCGGAAGTCTCAATTTGAATGCGAAAAACAACCTTATCTTTCAACTCCTTTTTTTCAACAGAAGGATTCTCTATTACTTCCTGCTTAGCTCTTGTTTTGAAATCGACTCCTTCTAATTCTGCTTTGTATTTTTCGAAAGCGGTAAACATGGCTCCGGCCATCTTGCCTTGCCCTTCAGGATCCGCCAGGAATTTTTCTTCTTCTTTATTGGTCAGGAACCCGGTCTCAATCAGTACACTGGGCATGGTTGTTTTGTAAAGTACCAAAAAACCCGCCTGTTTCACCCCCCTGTTGTAGCGCCCGATGGATTTAAATTCATCCTGCAGCTTGTCGGCAAAAATGATGGATTGATCCAGGAAAACAGAAAGTTGAAGCTGTCTGGCAATAATTGCATCCGGCGACAGATCAAAATCTTTGTATTTTTCTCCTTTATCTGCCTCCAGGTAAATGGTACTATTCTCACGATCTGCGATCTTTGCCTGAGCATCTGTTTTATGGAGCCCCAGCACGTATGTTTCCGTTCCGTAGGCGGAGGCAGAAGCTGCATTGGCGTGAATACAGATAAACAAATCCGCATTCGCTTTATTGGCGATCTTAGCGCGGTCATCCAGTTCTACAAACACATCTTTATCCCGGGTAAAAACCACTTTAATTTCCGGGTAGCCTTCTTTGATCTTACGTCCTAATTCCAATGCCATGGCCAAACAAACGTTTTTCTCATGAGCAGACGAACCGTGACAGCCGGGGTCTTTCCCTCCGTGACCTGCATCAATAACAATTGTTTTAATCGTTCCGGGCTGTTTAATTTGAATGGGGCGCTCCTTTCCCTGAAAGCCAAAAAGCAGGATAAACGGAATTGCAATCGCAATCCATCTCATCTGTTTCAAACTGTTTTCTAATCGGTTCATATTGCGGTATATCGATTCCGGACTAAAAGTAATACCGTTTATTTAGCAATCTTCAGACCAAACCGGAAACTTATCTATAATAAAATGTTGAAAAAAGGGTTACAATCCCTAAAACTCCATTTCTAGCACGACTTTTGTAAAACCCCATTCTTTTTAAATCGCTAAGTTGCGGATAATCCGGTTTTTTAAATCAATCAAACCATCGGATTTTCGTAGCTTTGTGCCGTCGCTGAAGCTACAGCCCAGGCGTTGTAAACCGTTAACACAAGCATTGAAAACAAAAAAAGGCTCCTTCTTTATTTTTTCTGCTGCAATCAGGACCGTATCCTGCGTGCTTATCTGTCTTTCCGCTTCTTTTGCTTTTGGCCAGGGAGGCCTGGCTGATACTACAAAAACACGCAAGGTCTACGTCAACAACACGGATTTTAAATCGATTATCACTTATTCTGCAAGGGATTCCATTTATTCGGACCTAAAAAAGAAGCAAGTCCATTTGTACGGGGAAGCCAAATTGAATTACGAAGGCGTGGATATGTCGGCGGAGTACATCTTGATTGACCTCAATAAAAACGAGGTTCTGGCCACATTTATTGAAGACTCACTGGGAAGAAAGGTCGGAAAGCCGCTATTTATTGAAAATGGCGACACGCTGAAGGCTGCATCGATCCGCTACAACTTTGAAACGGAGAAAGGATATATCCAGGAGGCCGCCATTAAACAGGATGAATATTACCTAACGATGGAAAGGGCAAAACGCCACCCGAATGAGGATGTTCATTTTGTACATGGTAAATTCACTACCTGCAACCTGGAAGAGCCTCATTACCATTTCGCACTTTCAAAAGCCGTGATGGTTCCCGATAAACGCATTGTTTCCGGACCCGTCAATTTATGGGTCATGGGTGTTCCTACTCCGCTCGGGCTTCCTTTTGCTATGATACCATTGAAGAAGAAAAAAGAAAGACAAAGCGGCTTCATCATGCCGCAATACTCGATCGTTTCCGCATACGGTATGGGATTCCTGGATTTGGGATATTACATTCCTATTTCGGAACGTTTTCAAACAATTGTTTATGCTACCGGATATACCCGCGGAAGTTTTGGTTTCAGAAACTACTCGGAATATGCTACCCGGTACAAATACAACGGGAATTTTGACCTGGGATACACCCGTTTCCGATACGGTTATCCGGATTCAACGGTTTTCAGTACCACCACCATTCGCTGGACACACAACCAGGACCCGAAGCTGAATCCGAACTGGTCATTTACGGCAAATGTCAATTACAACTCCAACTCTACCAATAAGCAGACTTTAAATCAGCAAAATAATCCGCAGTATTTCAACAACACCCTCAACTCGGATATCCGTTTGGGAAAACGTTTTGGTTCTTTGCCTATTTCTGCAGACCTGAAGCTGAGCCTGAGACAAAATTCCCAAACGCGGATCATTGACCTCACCTCTCCTATTTTCAACTTCCAGACCACCAACCGGATTTTTCCGTTCAAAAGGGTCAATAAACTCGTCGGGATCAGTTATGCCAATGAAATCCAGAACCGTTCTTCTTTCAAGGATTCGTATTTGAAAAACGGGCATTTCGACAGCATCGGGCAGAATTTCAGGAACGGGATCACTCAAAACTTCAATGTCCAGGCTACCTTCAGCATGCTCAAAAACACGGTCCGAATTACACCTTCGGCGACCTACAGACAAGTCTACAACTTTCAGTCGGTTGTAAAAACTGCTGTTGACACCAGCAATTTCGCAGATGCCGTTCTAATCGACACTGTTGGCGTTGGGGGATTCAGTCATTCATTCAATTCGAGTGTTTCACTAACTAGTAATTTCTACTCCTATTACCGGTTTGTAGGGAAACGCAAGACCCTGCTCCGACATGTAATGACTCCGACTGTCTCTTTCAATTACGCACCTGCCATTCAACAGGGAATTGAAAGCTATACCGATATAATCAATGATACAGCCACCGAAATTCGCTACAGTAAATTTGAGCGAAGCCTCTATTCAGAATTCCTGACTCAATCTTCCGGAAGAATCATATTCGGCCTGAATAACACCTTTGAACTGAAGCAAAAGAGCGCAAAAGACACGATTACCGGCTTCAAAAAAGTCCGTTTAATCGACAACTTCTTTTTGAGTACCGATTACGACATTTTCAAAGACACCATGAATTGGGGCGATTTGAATATGCGCATGGTCATTAACCCGAATGAGTTCATCAATTTGACCCTTACTGCCAATCACAGTTGGTATGGATGGGACACGAACGGTGTCTCCGTAGGACAATACGCTGTAAAAACAAAACAGGGAATCGGACGGATCAGATCTGCCCAATTTGCCACCACTTTGATCCTGACAACCAAAAAGAGCCGCGAACGTCTGCAAAACATTTCCAACCAAATGTCGAACGTTTGGAATCCGCAATACCAGCAGTGGATCGTGAACCCCAATCAAATGGTTTATTTTGAAATTCCA
>CAMLDR010000118.1 GCA_946478775.1 uncultured Flavobacteriales bacterium | reverse complement strand
GTGAAAATTCGCAATAAATCCGATCGGTACACCCACACTCCAATAGGGAGAATTCGAAGGTTTAATATACCCCGGTGCGTAAACACCACCATAATAATAACCGGCAGTTCTTGCAGAAACCTGCGCCCCTACGATAAACCCAAGACCAATATACTTGTGGATCCCAAACTCCATTTGGAGATTAAAAGCCCCGTAAGTAGTGTTGTAGGCCCGATCATAATCTGAGTACAAGGAATAGTGCTGATTATAACCTAATCCTAATTGCAAATACTTACTTCCACTTCCACCAAACCCCTGCGCCTGGGAATTACTTGCAAACAACCCCATGGTTGCTAACAATAACATAAATCTAACCTTCTTCATAATCAACTTTTTATTTTATTGCTTGATCAAATATAAACAAGTACTCGAAAAAGATGAGATAAATCAACTTTTTTTGTGATTTGGCTCATTTTAATTGGTTTCATTCATCCGGACCTTTGTTAAACAAAATCAGAAGGTTATGAAAACACATGAAATAAAACAAAGTACCTGGATGAAACTCGAAAATCTGGCAACTGAATATCGATTTGGAGTTATTGCGATCTCATTACTAATTATAGGATGTTTAGGCGGCGTCACCATGAATTACGGAGCCGCACTCCATACATGGGCTTTGATCTCAGTAATTATTCCAACCATGACAACCTTAAGTCTGCTTCTGGCAGTAGCTCCAATGAGATGGATACTAAATGCATTCATTGTCAATGTATTAGTGGATTTAATCGTCATCTTCGTTGTATAATAAACTACTACTCTAAAAATGGAAAGGTTACTTGCAAGAAGTAACCTTTTTTGTTGCTGAAAATCTTTTCTTGCTTGATTTTCATACATTTGACTCTCATCAAAAAGGCACATGAGAGAAGAAATTACGGTGGCAAAGGATTTGACAGTAAAAATCACTCAATTATCACAATGGAAAACGTATGATGGGTTAATAGAAGGAATCCCTTTTGATCGCATAAACAATCAGATTTTAAATCGTGCGCTTGAAAAGGCCAGGGAACTCGATAAAGAAAACCCAACACACCTGATTGAACCAAAACTTACTCCTATTCCTTACGAAGGACGCTACCCTTTCGGTGATCCGGTCTCCTTACCGGAAACAATCTGTATGGCCGTATTGAGATGTCATCAGTCCATTCGAGGTTTGGGAGATTACTCGGAATTAACTGTAGTTTGGTTACAGGATCACTATGCTTTTCCAATAGAAGAATCCGTTCTTGATCAACTGAAAACACTTCCTTGGACACAGTTGGCCAAAGGATATAATTGGGAAGATTTCTAATTGCCCGGACTGATTGATCACAGGAATATCCTGCATCTTTTATTTTACCTGATTTCATGTGAATTCCAAAGTTGTCAGTACCTTTGCACCTCCAAAAACGGACGAAGCAGGCACTAAACAGGCACTTCATCACAAAGAAGAAAATATGATCTCAGTAGATAATGTAACGGTAGAATTCAGCGGGAAAGTTTTATTCAGCGATGTTTCTTTTGTCATTAATGACACGGACAAAATTGCATTGATGGGGAAAAACGGTGCCGGGAAGTCGACCTTGCTGAAAATCCTTGCAGGTGTAAATAAAGCAACCAAGGGTGGTGTTTCTGCTCCCAAAGACGCAGTGATTGCCTACTTGCCCCAGCATTTATTGACCGAAGATAATTGTACCGTTTTTGAAGAAACAAGCAAGGCTTTCTCGGGAATTTTCGCCATGCGCGATGAAATTGAGGAACTAAATCAGCAATTAACCGTTCGAACGGATTACGATTCGGATGACTACATGAAACTGATCGAACGTGTTTCCGAATTAAGTGAAAAGTTTTATTCGATTGAAGAGATCAATTACGACGGAGAAGTTGAAAAGGTGCTAAAAGGAATGGGCTTTGAACGAGAGGATTTTACCAGATCCACTTCTGAATTCAGTGGAGGATGGAGAATGCGGATCGAATTGGCAAAAATCCTCCTGCAAAAACCCGATCTGATCCTTTTGGATGAGCCAACCAACCACATGGACATCGAATCGATCCAATGGCTGGAGGATTTCCTGGTAAACAGTGCAAAAGCAGTGGTTGTTATTTCCCATGACCGGGCATTTGTGGATGCAATCACCAATCGTACGATAGAAGTAACGATGGGCCGCATCTACGATTACAAAGCGAAGTACTCCCATTACCTGGAATTGCGCAAGGAAAGAAGAACACAACAACAGAAACAATACGAAGAGCAGCAAAAATTCATTGCCGAGACCACCGAATTCATTGAACGTTTCAAAGGAACTTATTCCAAAACCCTGCAGGTGCAATCGCGGGTGAAGATGCTTGAAAAACTGGATATCATTGAAGTGGATGAAGTAGATAATTCTGCTTTGCGCTTAAAGTTCCCTCCTGCTCCGCGCGCCGGATCCTACCCGGTTGTTATTACGGAATTGACCAAAAAATACGACAATCACACCGTATTCTCGGATGTAAATGTAACCATTGAACGTGGCGAAAAAGTAGCTTTTGTGGGAAGGAACGGAGAAGGAAAATCGACCCTGGTGAAAGCGATTATGAAAGAAATCGGTTTTGAAGGAAACCTGGAATTGGGCCACAATGTTCAAATCGGGTATTTTGCTCAAAACCAGGCCTCTTTACTGGATGAAGAGTTGACAATCTTTGAAACCATTGACCGGATTGCCGAAGGCGAGATTCGCACTAAAATAAAGGATCTGCTGGGTGCTTTCATGTTTGGAGGAGATACTTCTACCAAAAAGGTGAAAGTGCTTTCAGGGGGAGAAAAAACACGTTTGGCACTAATCAAATTATTATTGGAACCTGTCAATTTGCTGATCCTGGATGAGCCCACCAATCATTTGGACATGAAAACCAAGGATATTATCAAGGATGCCCTGAATGCTTTTGACGGAACACTTATTTTGGTTTCCCATGACCGGGATTTCCTGGACGGGCTGGTAACCAAAGTATATGAGTTTGGAAACAAGCGGGTGAAAACCCATTTTGACGACATCAATGGTTTCCTAGCAACGAAGAAAATGGAGAATTTGAAGGAGATAGAAAGGAAATAATTGAAAAATGAGAATTTATAATTGAAAAGAAGAAAAATCTATTTGGTTTAACGAAAAGAAAGTCTTCACCTGAATCCACTTTCCATTAACTGAAAACAGTCCGAATTACCTCCAGTGATTTCATTTTACGCATACCGCTTACATGGAATTGATAATACTCCAGCCAGGCATCAATCAATTTCACCCGCTCTTCTTTGGGAATGGAAAGTGCCAGGAAATCCGTTTTTTCATAGCTGAGGCTGTCTGTGAGCCAATGCAGCCAGGGTTCTTCCAGGTACGCCGGCATAAATGGCAGTTCATCGGTGAATTTTCCCTCCTGCAATTCAAAATATTTCGGATTCCTGCTTTGAACTTCCGGTTGAAAACCTTCCAGCCTGGAAACCTGCGCTAAAAACCAAACCAGGTAATTGCTGAGTTCTTCCGTCATATTCAGCCAATGGATCTCATCGCTCAAAAACCGGAACAACTTCTTATCCTGGTGATTGTCCCTCAGGCAGATCATCATTAACTCCGAAACAAAAAAAGCGATACTTGATTTCAGCGGGTTGTCCAGCAGGTGATGCAAAGGTTCGAGGCTCTGCATTTCAGTTAGTTTCAGTAAACTGCTGTCATTTCGCTTGTAATAGGTAATCTCCACCAATTCCAATGGAAACAGGATCAGGCCTTTTTTCTTTTTAGCTCCCTGAAACAAGAACGTTTGAAGTCCTGACTCCAGGGTAAAAAGATTGACAATTAAACTGGTTTCAGAATAAGGCAAACGGGATAAAACAACCGCCTCATCCGTAATTTTCATCGGATAACTACTACTTTTCCTACCTTCTTTCCTTTCCCTTCGGTTGGAGCTGTCCAAATAAAATAAACTCCCGAACTAACATCCTCACCGGTGAGCCTTTTCCCATTCCAGGTTGCAGTTCCTCCATTCGAAGTGGTTTTATAGACTAAATTCCCGGCTGCATCCGTTATCTTCACGTCACTTCCGTATTGGATTCCCTGGATGGTGATCGGTCCGGAAAATTCCGGTTTCACAGGATTCGGGAAAACGGTTGTTGAAGCATAATCCGGATCTTCATACGATGCATCCGTGCGGTAAGATACCATCCCATTATCTGTGATGATAAACAACTCACCCGTCAGGTGATTGAATTCCATATCTAAAACTACATTGGAGATGATCGGTGAATTCTCTTTATTGAAGTTTGCAATGACTTCCTGTCCATCGGCAGAAATAAGGAACACTCCCGATTCGGCTGTGCCAATCCATTTTCTGTTCCCTCCGTCCACTTCAATATCCGAAATATAAGAAGTCCCTAAAAGCAATTCGACATTCCCGTCATAGGTCACTAAAATGCGTGAAACATCTGTAGTTCCTGCCGTATTAAAAATTCCCTCACTGTTATACAGCACTGCTAAACCATTATCTGTTCCTACCCAGATTTCGTTATCAAAATCCACCGCTATTGCAGTTACATTATCCGAAGGCATATTCCCGGACCCTTCCCCGGTTTGCATCACCCGGATAATATCATCTGCAGGATTCGAAATGGTACCGTTGTCTTTATAGCCCATCAGTCCTTTTCCATAAATGCCCACCCATTTATTTCCGTTATAGTCGATTGCCAACTCGGAAGCATAAGCATTTGTGATCAAGGGATTGGATGACATGGCATACCAGGTCCCATCAGCAGCCCGCACTTTCAATATTTTCGAAGAATATGCATTGACCACCCATAAGTTCCCGTCTTCGTCGTAATCCAAACTGGTGATACAAGTCATATTGTTGCCCAAAGCCGTGTTTTCCAAAATAGAATTAGAAGCTCCGTAAACATTGGTAATCGTTGAGCCATTCACAATACTAACCCCATTCAGACAATAGCCTCCGAGTGCAACTTCCTCCTCGTTTTTCGGGTTAATTGCTGCAGTACCGATGTCCCACACTCCATTTGTCCACAAGGCTGCCTGATTGGATTTGTCAAACAAAGTCCATTCTTCCTCTTTCATGGTATAAGCTGCCGGGAGATTAAAATTCAACGATACGCGGTCAATTGTTCCTGCAGTAACAACCATTTTTCCTGCATTTCCATTGATGCTGAAGAAATCATTTTTTGGAGGCCCTTCTCTGGAGATCATTTTTGAAGTTCCGAAAGAATCGTATTTAACCAATCCGTTTTTATTGTCTGCCACCCAATAACTGTTTCCGCCAAAAGCAACTGAGCGGATTTCCGGGGCCGGATTCGAGTAATTGGAGATTCCGAAATAAATCGACCCGTCTTCATTAAAGAGCAGGTAAGAATCTGAAAAGCTCACTCCGAACTTATCGTTGACAATCTGGAAATTCACAATCTCCATACTAAACTGGTGGCCGATAAATTCCTGCAATCCGCCTGAAGTAACTTTCATGATCGAATCGCCGCCAAATGTCTGTTTTCTTGCAAGAACGTATAAATCCCCGTTGTAGACACCGGCTTTGATGTAAGAAACGTCCAATGCTGGTATATCCACGCGGGTATCTTCACTCCAGTTATTCGGATTTCCCAGTAAGGGGTTGTTTTCAAATGCCTTCACCATTCCGTCATTGTGCAATGCATAAATGGAATCGTGCGCAAACAGAATGGACTGGTAATTTTTGGGAACCGAGAAAGGGTTATACGTGTCTTTTACTTCGTGCTTAATGGGATCCAGGACGATGATCGCAAATCCGGTAGCGGCATAGACTCTTCCATTTCTGGCCGTAAAACTATTGATCCGCTTATTTCCCGTAATGGAAGCCAGTTTCACTGCCGGAATATTCACGATACTTCCGTCAGAATAAAGCTGATCTATGTTTCCGTTGTCGTATCCAATGAAAAAAGATTTGGTTCCCGGATGGTAAGTGATGCAGGAAACGATAATATCCGAAAGTCCGTTCTGGTCATTGTAAATTTTAGTTTCTCCGGCAGCTTCATCGTATTCGATCACGCCGGTCTTCAATGCGGCCATGACAAGTCCGTCGCCATAAGCCACATCAATTGCCTGTGAAGCAGCCACATGCATTCGCCATTGACCTGTTCCAAGCTGTGCAAATGCAGCTGAGGATAAACCCGTTAAAACCAGTAAAAGTAGACTTCGCATGAAATTTGTTTTGGTGTATAAACGCATACTCTTCAAAATTATTGGAAAAATCGCAAGAGAAGTGAAAAAAGGAACTAATTTTGTGGAAGATTGATGAACTTGATCAAAAAGGCTCCGTGGCGCAACTGTATAGCGCACTGGATTTCGGCTCCAGCGGTTGGGGGTTAGAATCCCTCCGGGGTCACGAACAAGACTCATCAGAAATGGTGGGTCTTTTGTTTTTAGTGAGGTATGGATTCAGAGTGAGTGTGAAGTGTGAGAGTGGGGACGCAATTTGGGACAGAATTACTATTTTAGTACCCGAAACCAAATATTATTCACTATGCACTGCACTGAATTAAGAAAAGACCAAATTGTAAGAAAGGGCAAATATCCTGCACCGAACGTTCCAAATCACAATTCGTTATTTTTTCACCACCTGACTACAGGTAGAGATACTGCTACTTACTATAAGTGGGGGCAAGAGTTAACAGCGATATGTATAGATGAAAACATTCCTTGTTACTATTTTACGAACGACTTTGGTACGAAAATCAATGTCTACCCCAATGACTTGATTGAACGATGGTGGAACAATCGCTAATCTTCTGATTCCAAATTATACACTTCCATCGCCTCCACACCCAAAGGATAGAAATCTAGTGGGTACTGTCTTCTGTTCTCTTCAGTGGTAACGATGAATACGCCCATGTCCGAAATAATTTGTACGAGTATATCTTCTCGCATAGTAGGAGTTACAAAATCGATCTCCGCATAAACTAGTTGTGTTTTCATGATGTTTGTTCTTGGTATAAATGGGGTATGGTCAAATTCACATGGTCTGACAGACAAACAAAACCCGCCAAAATTTGGGACGGGGGAAGTTTGCAGATTAGCCCGTCAGTGCGTGTGTCAAATCTGAATTTGAAAATGGGGTGGGGGTAGAATGTAAATGGCAGATAGTATAAAAAATGCCAATCTCTGTGACTTTTGGAGATAGGGAATATCATTGTAATGGTTGGTCGGGGAAAGTAGCAGAGTGTGTCCCTTTTGCGTCATTCTCACAACCGTAGTCGTAGTTCCTTAACAAATTCAGCGCGATGGAAGATTACAGGAACGGACGGAGGTTGGGAGAATTATAAAATCAGTGTGTGTAGGGTGGGTAAATTTCAATACTTGTGTGTTTCTTTGTGTCTAAAAAGTCACAATGCAGTTTCACAAATCCCTTAAACCCCTAATCGACACTATTTCCAAATTACAATTTTCTACCCGTCATCAGATGAAACCGTCAGTTGATGATGAATTAGCATTGGATGTAGTGACCCGAACTTCATGCAACGGAATGTATACGGAAGAATTTAAACAACATTTGGAAGGTGCTTCAACTCGTATTGTTGGAGAAGTAAAAGAATTCTTCACTAAACTCGGAACTCACTACCAACGAGAAATATTAGAAATAGTAATTAATGTAGATCGGATTCAATACCATTATTTTGACAACCGCCAGTACAAAGGAATTGAAGAAACAGTCTTAGGACTTGATCTGTTCAAAAATGAGATGTATGAATTGGGTGCGATTGACTATGGCACTATTGAAACACGTATAGAACCCAAAGAAGAATTTTATCAGATTGTTCAGAACGAGTTAGAGCAGTTGAAATCTGAATTGTCAGAGCTTCTGTTTGATACCAAGCAAGAAGTTAAGCCAGTTCAAAAACTTAAATGGCATGTCAAGCCTGCAGTTTTGGGTAGTCTGTTATGTGAACTCGAAAAAAGACGGTGGATTGAATTGCCAAAAAGTAAAGGTAATGTAAGCTACTCTGCATTTGCAAAACAGTGCGATTCCATCTTTGAATTTGAGGGAGCAGTCACTTCCTTAGAAAAAGTATTGAACCGCAGTACAAAACCTTGGTCGGGTGCTAATATGTTCAATTTTGAAGATGTTGAAAATATAGGTTAAGACTTTTAAAATCATCATGTTAGATAGTGACAGGATAGTAGTCGGATAGAATACCCCTCTACTCTTGCTGCACCTTTGTTTCAAGTTCAAGGCAACAATGAGTTGTACGAACCGAGACAATAGTGTCGCAAAACTTCAAATTTTGATTCCAATGAGTGAACAAAGTTTAGAATTTCAGATCGAAGCTGACATCCAGCAAATGATCCAAACCCGTTACAATGTAGTGACAGGTCAAATAGAGTACTCCGAAAACAAAGGAGTATGTTACAGTTCTCTAACTGACAGAATGGAAAAAACCGTTCTCCGCAGTATTAGAGCAAAAGGACACAAAGTAGGTGTGAATACTGTCCGAAACATCCTGCACTCCGATTTTAGTAATCCCTACAATCCTTTCGATGAATATTTCAATGCTCTGCCTGAGTGGGACGGAGTGACAGATTACATCAAACAACTTTGTGATTTGGTAACAGTGGAAAACGATACCTATTTCTACGAATGGACAAAGAAGTGGCTTGTAGGAGTTGTAGCGAATATGCTGAGTGATGATTTGACGAACCACCAAGTATTGGTTTTCAGTGGTGGTCAAGGAATTGGCAAAACTACTTGGTTTGAGTCCTTAGTACCAAAAGCATTGAAAAATTACTCCAATACGGGTTACATGAATCCTGAAAGTAAAGATGCTCAAATCCAAGCTAGCGAGTGTTTTCTAGTGAATATGGATGAGCTTTCTTCTTTGAACAACAAGTCTATTGAAGCCTTAAAACAGCTCATTACACAAAAGAAGTTCAGAGTTCGTAGACCATATGGACTGAATGCCGAAAACTTAGTGAAAAGAGCCTCATTCTGTGGTTCTACAAATGAGCAAGAGTTTTTGTTTGATTATACAGGAAACCGCAGATTTCTTTGTTTCCAGGTATCAGCAATAGACCTCGATGCACTTAAAAACATCAATATTGATCTGGTCTACGCTCAGGCTTTTGCGCTCTTCATGAATGACTATCGTTATTGGTTCTCTACTGAAGAAAATGCTCTAATCGAGGAAAATAATGAGTTGTTCGTTGTACAAACAGCCGAAGAAGAAGCCATTCTTCAGAAACTTTCACCTGTTAGTAAGGAGAATGCAACAAACCTGACATTCAGATGGACACCTACCGAAATTGCAATGTATCTATTTCACAATGGTTTGATTACAAAGTCTAGTGTCATGGCTCAAAGAGTTGGAAAGGCTCTTAAAAAGTTAGGTTTCTATTCCTACAAAACAAATGGAAAAACAGTGTACTTAGTTACAAGTAAGTAAAACAATCGTGTCGATGGGTGGGAAATGACAGAATATCTAAAAATGCCCACCCTACACACACTAACAATTTAAAACAATCAAAATGACTAATTTATTTCAACAACAAATCAACGAAGTGGTGGAAATCGAAAACATGTTCATCCACTTAAAAGACAGTGCAAAACAAGCAGGTCTAACAACCGACCTATTTAAGTTCTTTGGGTTTCCCGAAACGACCATTCACTACCATATCTACCGTGAGATGAAGTTAAGTAAGAGTGGACAGAACTTGAAATGGAGATACCGTGATCAGGATGAAAATGGGTTGGAAAGATGCCTTGCGATACTTACCGCTTACAAAATTGTAGTTAAGGAGGAAGTTAAAGCCTCTAAGGAACTGATACCTGTTGAGACTCTAGAATTCTTGGCTGATATTTCGTATCGTTACCAAAACAAAGTAGCATAGTTGAAAGGGGGTGTAGGGAGTGTGAATCTGTCCATTCCCTGCATTATCCAAGGCGACGGGTCTTAATTATTATTGAATTTAAAGAATTGCGATTTCTACCTTCTGACAAAACGACAAAAAAGGGCAAGATTTCGGGTGGCAAAAACTCCGTGTATCGAACTACTTTTGTTGAACTTGAAGTAGGTCGTTGTAGAGGATTATTGCTCTTGTATGGGCTTCTTTCGAAGTAAGGTCGTGAGGAATGGACAGCATGGTTTTGTGGTAAACGTCGAACCAAGAATCGGGAATCATTCCATGCTTATAACCCATAAGGTCGGCAATTAAAATATCCAATTCCAAAATGTAACGATCGTGATCCCACAACCCAATACTGTCCAATCCATTCAACAACTGATTGTGCTTTATATCCTCCGTTAGTAGAGCGATGATTTTCTCTTTTTCCATGCCACAATTTTATGGCGTTGATTTGAGAATTTCAAACGGTGGTGAAAAGAACTACTTAAACGAATTGATAATGTCTTTGGCAGAATAATAGTAGTACTCCTTGATTCCATAGTCATCAGTCATAAATGAAATTTTATCTTTTTCAACGATTAAAGTATAAACTGTATTCTCCAAAGGTCTTAGCTTTACTCTGTATCTTATTCCACCATTGATGTAATTACTTGGACCCGAAACGATATCATATACGTGTGGAATAGGAACACCATTTAAGCTCCCATAATGGCAAATATTAATCTTATTTTCTGTTACTGTAATTTCAACCTTTGCCCAAGTTCGCTTGTCGTCTGATGTTTCGTTGTATGAATAGACGTCGTAGTATGTTGATTGAGCATTTGAGAAACTCGCGATGACTACAAGAGTTAGGGTCAGTACTAAATTTTTCATTTTCATTAAATTTTTGTATTTATTTAGATATTAGCCAATTCCAATCCCCTGCTTCAATCACAACCATTCGTTTGTCCTTCCAAACAACATAGTTTGCAGTTCCTTTGTCCGTTCTGATTTTAAATTGGTAGGTTTTATCATCGGTTTGGAAACTGACAATGGGGTAAGAATAGGATCTTACAACTTTCTTGGTTTCGTTGACTTCCTTGAAGGAAAACATTTTGCTCTTTGAATTTGATTCGAATGTACAAGAGTTATTGGTTTTCCAGGTTTCAACAGCCTCATCTGTTTCGATGTCAAGTTTTGTCGTTGAAATCGGATGATAGCTTACTTTAATGTTGGGGATTTTTGGTTCGTTCAACTTGGCAAAGGAAAAGAGGAAGCCAGTTGAAAGCATTGAAATGATTAGAAATTTCATGTTGTTGGGTTTAAGTGAATAAAATATACTTACCGTTCGGTCATTACAAATATAACGTGTGTTACTGACTTTTCGGTCATGGAAAACACAGAATTATTACTGACGCTTGCGAATCGGTTGAAAGAGCTTAGAAAACAGAAGAATCTCACACAGGAAGATGTTTACAACGATACAGGAATCCATGTAGCACGAATAGAGCAGGGAAAGCGTGATATTTCGTTTACCACGCTTTGTAAATTGGCTGAATACTTCGGTGTTGACTTAAATGGGTTTAAATAATCGGAGTATAACTTCTGATTTCAAAGTCACCATTAGAATTGTTTAACTCAAACGTGTCAATCTTTACTCCGTTTAATAATTCCTGTGATTTATCACCCCAAGTCAATACCAAATTGTCTCCATAAGAATCAATTAATGTCATTTCAATTGAAATATAATAAATTTTGATGTGGTGTTTAGTTGAATCTTGAGTGTCAGAATCTACTAATACAATTACGGTATTTTCAGCATTAATTTTAATATCACCAAGATTAGAAGTGACATTTGGTAAAACTAATTCAAGTTGGTTTTTATAGTAGTCTCCAGTATTCTTTACCGAATTTTCAACTCTGGTGGCACTTTCGCTTGAGAGGTATTTAAGCTGTGAAAAGGATGTGGTGACTTGTATTCTACTCATTTGACTTTGAAACTCCCTATAAGTTTCATTGAAGAGATTTACATGGATGTCATCAGTGGACTTATGGGTAATATCCATTGTGCTTACAATTCTAACGATAGCTTTTCTCATAAATAGTGATTTTAAAAGTTGAAATTTAAGCAACATTTCCTTTAAAGAAACCATGTTGGCTCATTAATCCTGCCTGTTCCTCCTTACTTACTCGTACATACTTCATAAATACTTTCTCTGTAGAGTGTCCCGTGATAGCCATAATTGCCAATGTTGGAACACCTGCTTTATAGGCATTGGTAGCGAAACTACGTCTGGCTGTATGAGATGAAACCAATTCATATTTGGGACTAATCGTTGTGGTTCTCTTACCTCCTACTGTTCTGGTTACTTGCACCAATTCGTCAATTTCCACAATGCGACAAAGTTCCTTCAAGTAGTCGTTGAACTTCTGATTGGAAATTACCTTTGGCATGCCGTTATATTGCAACAGTATTTTCCTAGCCTCCGCATGTAGAGGGATTAGAACTTCTACCCCTGTCTTCTCGGTTCGGATCTTGAACATGGTACCGTCATTTACTAAGTGAAAGCGGTTCAACTTATTATAATCTTGAATCCGTACACCAGTATAGCAAGCCAACACAAACAAATCACGCACTTGTTTCAAACGTTCGGAGGGAAGGTCTTTGTCGATTAGTCGCTTTATTTCGGTTTCATCCAAATAGATAGTATCCGCTTCCTCTGTTGGCTTCTTGAATGAACGATGTTGATGGATAGTATTAGTATGTAAGCTGTCCAAAAGTGACGCATTCATCCACATTTTGATGTTCTTGATGTGAGTTCCTATCGAATTGACAGCTAGTTTCTCTTGTAAGGTGCAAAAGGTTAAGAAATGGTCGTAGAAATTCATATCTACGGAATCGAATACGATCTTCTTTTTGGTGAACTCCTCGAACCGCTGTAACTTCCTCAATGTAACATTCAACTGTTTGATACTCCCCTGTTTCTTTGTTCCTGTGGTTCGTTCAATTTGTAGGGTAGCATAATTCACCAATGATTTGTCCGTTTCTTGTTTGGCTTCAGTAGTTGAACCTCTTAATCTCTGCACCAACTCTTTGATGTTTTGCGCTGACAATTCACCGTCTTTCTGCAAGTCTCGAATACCATCCATGATGTCGGTTTTCATGTGTTGGATAAGTACATTAGTTGAATGGTTTGACCCACCCTTCACTCCCTCTGTTCTGGGATTGAATTCACCTTCTTTGACCGAGATACCTAGTGTGCTTTTCACTCTTATACCTGAAACGGAAATATCCGCATAGAGGTAGTTCATTCCCTCTTTCTGACGAATTACGATTTTCATAACTATGGATTTTGATTGTTAAAGAATGGCTGGGTAACTAGGGACGATTATGGGGACAACTAGGTACAATTATCCCCTATCACTCCATTTTCTATCGAGTGTTCCTTCTTACTATAAATTGTTGGTTTGGCTCCGTGGCGCAACTGTATAGCGCATCAGATTTCGGCTCTGAGGGTTGGGGGTTAGAATCCCTCCGGGGTCAC